>CAYNIT010000233.1:0-7384 GCA_964397205.1 uncultured Phaeodactylibacter sp.
GGCAGCACCGCGCAAGGAGAAAATAGCGAAAACTGGCGTTTTCTGCCAGACACTAATTACGCTGCTGAGGGATTGTAAAAAATCGTCGGATTCCGCGGTAAGGCCGAAAGTCGGATTGAGCCCTCGTATAACGTATTTTATTGCGGCTGGCAAAGCTGCGCTTGTCGGAGCCCTATGGGCACGAATGCAAGCGTGTCGTATGTGGGTTTTGGCATAGCCAAAACAGCTTCGTGTCCCTTCGTGAAATTCGTGGCGCCCTCCAACTATAGTCTGACAATTCAGGGTTTGTGAAAACCCGCTTGCCTTACCGGCAAGGTGGGCAAGTATGACGCCGCTATCTTTTCGACTGGCACCACATTCATCGTCGGGTCTCCGATCCTAACATTTATCGGCTATGAAAATGCCCGCCGACCGAAACTGCGTCAGCACCACGCCGGTGAAGACTACAGCTAAACCTACGACATCCATCACCTGCACCTTGTCCCCGAAGGCTACCCAAGCCATCAGCATCGTCACCGGCGGGCCGAGGTAAAACAAGCTGGCCACCCGAGTCGCGTTGATGCGCTTAATCAACAGCCACATCAGACCATAGGCACCCAGCGATACGGCGAGCACCAGCCAAACCATAGCGTAGACAAAAACCGGCTCCCATTGGGTAGACAACTGCTCCGAAAAAACAGCCGGAAAAGCAGCGGCCACTGTAGTCGCCAAACCTTGGTAGAACAAGGTCAAGTCGACCGGCAGCGTGAGCTCGCCTCCCTGCAATTCCATCCGCCGCTGTAGCAGCGTGGCTAAGGTAATACCAATAACCGAACCTAGCGGAATCAGATAGCCAAAAACGGAATCATAGCTCCCAAAGTCAATACGGAAGGCCACCGTCAGCACTACCCCAACAAAGCCGAGTACCAACCCTATCCACTGAAAGAAATGTGTACGCTCCCCGGTAATAAACCCCGATAACGCCCCCGTTGCCATCGGCTGCAATGCTGTCACAAGCGCCACAATACCGGCGGGCACCCCCTTATCGATGGCTAACAATACGCAGGCTAACCACAGGCCGTGGGACAGCACCCCTGTCAGCATGTTGAAGACCGCCGCCTTTCTTCCGACCCATTTCAACCGCCCCCTCAGCAACAAATAAGCCAAAACCAAGACCGTCAACGCCAAATAGCGCCAAAAAAGCAGCGTAAAAGGCTTGGCGTACGGCAGCCCGTACTCCGCACCGATGAAGCCCGAGTTCCAAAGGAGGACAAATCCAAACGCTAAAAGTAGAGTCTCTCTCTGTAACATAATTGATTTAATTGCGGTCGCATGCTTTCTCGGGATGTCTACGACCATTGCAGTACTACAATAGCTACAGCTGCACCGGAGTTCGTGCCAGCGGTTTATTTGACAACTAGATTACTGGCAGGAAACAATAAAGAGCCGCTCTGTCCTAAAATTCAGGAGCTCAAGATACCACTTGATTAGGTAGCTATTGACTTTGCTGGAACAGCCACTCCTCTTGCCGCCTGAACTTGGAGCAGGTACGGACAACTTCTTCGAGGACACCTTGGTAGAATGCTGTATCCTGTACAACTTCGCTCAAACCGATATTGTAGACGCGTACTCTGGCTTCGGAGGCCGGCCTGAACATCTACCCCTTTGACAGCAAAGCATTTGGCTTTCCTATAGAACTGTCCGCCATCTTCCTTACCGATAATGGGGGAGGACGGGACAGTCCTCCGAGGGAGTTGGGGAATACGGTACCGGTTTGTGGAGGGAGAAAATACGATCACTTGCTTTCTATTGCCCTTTTGGCATGCAGCCACCCTACTGTAGACTGGCCCCATGCCAGCCTACCGGTAAAGCAAAAAACCGCAGCCTCACACCCAATGCAGCCAACCCTCCTGCAAACCGCATCCAAAACAGCCTACAGCCAAAGCAAAAGCTTGCAAGAATGCAGGTTTTAGCTTAGATTCAAGCCTTCCGCTGAGGGTTTGAACGCTCACCATTTTAAAACCATGCCATGAAGACATTTTCAATACTTCTCCCTATCGGCCTGCTAGCTATACTCAGCCTTCAAGCCAGCGCCCAGCAAATCACCATGGGCAGCCTGCTGAAGGAAATAACCGAACGGGAATCACTCGCCCAGTACCCGGCAGCCAAGTACACCACCAAGCAATTCAGCAGTTACGACCGCCGGGCGGAGGAAAAGGGGGGAGAAAACTGGTACGCTAACGAAGACCGCACGAATTTCCTCCGCAAAGAAGTGACGGAAAACGGCACGGAGTGGGTGATGTTCGACCGCGATCAGCCCGGTGCCATCGTCCGCTGGTGGATGACCTTCGCCGGAGAAGGTGCTGGTGACGGCACGCTCCGGATTTACATCGACGGGGCGGAGCGCCCAGTTGTAGAAGGCAGGGCATTCGATCTTATGAGCGGCGGGCTTTTGGCTTACCCGCCTTTATCTGCTTCCGTCTCCCCCACCACCGTCCACAAGCGGCGGGGCCACAATCTTTACTTGCCCATACCCTACAACGCCTGTAAGATCACCTACCAAGGGGAAGGCATCAAAACAAACGCACAGGGCGAGATCACCAAGGAGAGTGTAGCCATTTACTACAACATCAACTACCGGGAGTACGAGGAAGGCACTGCTGTGGAATCCTTCGGCCCCAACTCGGTGGAACAATACCTGAAAGCCATCAACCGGGCACAACAGACGCTGCTCCACCCCTATACCGGCATCTTCAACCGCCCAGCTGACAAGACCCAAAAACTGCGCAAACTTGCCCCCGGCGAGCGTATGCAACTGAGCCTGAGCGGCGCGAAGTACATCAAAGCACTTGCCCTCAGGCTGGAAGCAGAGAACCAATCTCAGGCGCTGCGCTCCACGGTCCTCTCCTTGTCCTTCGACGGTGAGGAGCGGCTCACCGTGCCTGTGGGGGACTTCTTCGGCACCGGCTACGAAATCAACCCCTACGAAACTTATTACACCAAAGTATTCTACGACAGCAAGATGGCTGCCTTCTGGCCCATGCCCTTTCAAAAAGAAGCTACCATCGAGCTGGTCAACTACGGGGAGCAACTGGTGTCCGTCCACGACCTGGAAGCCTATACCGATGACTGGTCCTGGGACGATCGCAGCATGTACTTTGGCGGCAGCTGGAAGCAATTCTACAATAAGCAGACCGGCGGCGGCAAAGCCCCGGAGGATTTAGACTTCGTGAAACTACAAGGGCAGGGCGTTTATGTGGGCGACCTCATCACCTTGTACAACGATATCGCTGCATGGTGGGGAGAGGGCGACGAAAAGATTTACGTGGACGGAGAAGCGTTTCCTTCCCACTTCGGCACCGGCACCGAGGACTACTACGGTTACGCCTGGAGCCGGCCTGAATTTTTTGAACACCCTTTCATCGCCCAACCAGACGGATCGGGTAACCTAGATGTCGGCACGGCGATCAACATTCGGTTCAGGGCGCTGGACAAAATACCCTTCACCCAGGAATTGGATATGGACATGGAGCTCTGGCACTGGACGAAAACCAGTATAGATTACGCCCCTACCACCTTCTTTTACACAAAACCTGACGGACGAGCGATACATGAATTCCAACCCGAACAAGCCCGGCAGCCCGTCCGGTTTGCCCCACAGAAAGCGGAACAGGGCAGCGCGGAGATGAAAGACAACAGCATACAAGGCGAAAACATGGAAGCCTACCGCATCGATAGCGGAGAGCTGCAGCCCCGGAGTTTCGCCGATTGGGATTGGGAAGAGGATGCCCAAATGGCCTGGCGCGGTGCCCAACCCGGCGATCAGCTGACCCTGCGGTTTAAAAGCCCTAAAGCCATACCCAATGCCAATCTGGAATTGCAACTAACCCAATCCAAAAACTACGGAAACGTCTCCTTGTCCGTCAACGGCAGCGAGGCGGCCAGCTTCGATGGATACGCAGCCGAAATAAAAGTACAAAAGCTTGACATGCAGGGCATCGACATCAACAAAGGCTGGAATACCCTCGAAGTGCAGATCAAAGGGAAAAACCCCAAGGCAACCAACTATGTATTTGGCTTGGATTACCTGAAGGTGGAACCATAGATATCAGCCTGCCTCTTTTCCAAAAGAGGCACCCCAAAACCGAATCAACCATTACTGAACAGAAAAATCAGCAATCTGCAGGATGGTGGCATCATTGGTGCCAACTGCCCCCGCCCGGTACACAAAGGCAAAGGCAATGGTGCCGCCGGCCTAGGCAGAAAGGCTGAGCTCCCCCACATCGCTGAAACCATCGCCGCCAGGATCGTTAGAGGCCATCGCCAGATAGCCAAGCTGAAAGCGTTGCCAGCTAGCCGCATCAAAATTGTCTCCGTCGTAATCAGTGGAGACCTACAGGTCGTAGTTTTCCAAGTCCGTATTATTCGGCGTAAACCGGCGGTCTACCGCAAAGCGCAGGGCTGGATCAGCCTCATCGCCCAAATCAATGACGGGAGAGAGCATCCAGGCTTCGGAGGATGTGGTGTCTGAAGAACCCGGCACAAAGGCGTTGATGCCTACACCAAGATCAGGCGAAGAAATACAGCCCCACTGCGCCGAATTTTCCTCGTTTTGCTCTAGCACTACCTCCCGCCATCCGGGGTGCGGAAAATTGCCGGACAGACATGCAGAAAAATCTTCCTCGTAGGGCAAGGTAAAAGTTTGGCTTGCCTGCCGCTTGTCCTCTACCTCAACGGTAATAAAACGGCCGGATAATGGCTCAGCGATGAGCCCCTCCCCCAGCGCAACGATTTCGAACTCCACCCGCGCACTGCTGTCGATGGCAACGATATTGGCCGAGGGATCGAATACGAAGGAAACTGCAGTTTGGCCCTCATTCACCGAAAGCGTCAGCTCTCCAAAGCGGAAGGGCGGGTCGGTTTCGAAAAACGCGCCATCCTGGCTTCCAGCTTGTACGGTAATGCTGGAGTTGGCAGGTGCCGGCGGATCAATCTGCAGCTCGATTTCAGCCGTGTAAAGCGAGTCTGTGAAAGACATTTGCAGCGCATCCTGAGCAAAACCTACCTGGCTGTACCGCTCGGAAGATGAGTCTTCGCAGCCTGCAAAAAAACAGGCAGCAATAGCGACAAGGATAACAGTAGGACGAAATAGCATAGTAGTATTTTAAAGTGGCCGGTACTCTAACAGAGTAATGACCGGAAAGTGGTCAGAAAGGAAGTTGGCGTTGTACGAAAGATTGTTCGTTTCGTACAGCTCGACAGAGAAGCCTCTGACAAAGACATAGTCAATGCGGCGCTGGTAGTTGCCGTTGGGGTTGAACCCATTGAAAGTCCCGACCGGCCCCAGGCGTATCTTGCTTTCCTCATAGCTATCTTGCAAGCCAGTCTGTACAACCCGCTCGTAGGCTGTAGCGTTGGGCTCTACATTAAGGTCTCCGCTCAGGATAACCCAATGCCCGGCACTTTTAGCAGCTATGCTATCCATGATCAGCCTTGCGCTGTTGACACGGGCATTCTCCCCCACATGGTCAAAATGGGTGTTGTAGAAATGTACCTCCCTGCCGTTGCGCTGATCTTCCAAGATGGCGTAAGTACAAATCCTCTCCAGCGCTGCATCCCAACCGACGGAGGGCTCCTGAGGGGTTGTGGACAACCAGAAGGTGCCGCTATCCCGCACGACAAACGCATCCTTGCGGTAGAAAACCGGCGCGTATTCCCCCTTGGAGACTCCATCTTCCCGGCCTACCCCCACAGTTCCGTAAGCCCTCAGTTTATTTTTCAGATACCGGAACTGATTGTCGAGCACTTCCTGCATGCCCACAATGTGCATGTTTTCCGCCTCCAGAAAAGCAACAACTGCTTCTTTTCGGTTGTGCCAGTTGTTGGCCCCATCGTCTGGATTGTCAAACCGGATATTGAAAGAAGCCGCCTTCAGCTGGTAGTTGGCAATGCTGTTATCGGGCACAGCAGCATCTTCCTCTTCGCAGGCAGGCAGCAATAAGGCAGCGGCAGCCATCAGGGCGTAAGTGAAGAGCTTGGACTGGAGGCTTTTTTGGGAAAGCCGTTCTTTTGTATACATCTTTTTGCAAGCCGTTGTTAATCGGGTGAAATGAAAATGTGGCATACATCATCGCAGATTCGGGCTACAGCACTGTAGAAACAGGCTGCGCCCTCGAGGGGTTCCTCGGAGGGCGCAACCAAGTTCATTCGAAACAGTCCGCAATTTTAGTTGTCCGTAACGGAAACATTAGCAATTCGCAGGATCGTAGCGTCGAAGGCTCCCGGAGCACCTGCCCGGTAAACAAACGCAATGGTCACCACCTCGCCATTAAAGGCAGAAAGGTCAAGATCACCGGAGTTGCTGAGGCCGTCTTCGCCCGGGTCATTATCGGTCATCGCGCTGAAGCCAGGCTCAAAGCGCGTCCATGTAGCGTCGTCCACGCTTACCGTATAATCCGTCGAAATCAGGATATCATACAAGTCATCCGGGAAGTTGCCTGTACCGGGGAAGCGCCGGTCCACATCGAAATTCAGTACCGGGTTGGTGGCCTCGGTCAGGTTCAGACGAGGCGTTACCAGCCATACCTCAGAGGACGAGTTGTCATCCGAGTTAGGAACGAATGCATTGGCGGCTACGGCATTGAAGCCGAAGAAGTTTTCGTCCACGCAGGTCCATACAGCAGAGCCTTCGCCGTTCTGCTGAATGACCGCTTCGGTCCATCCTTCAGGGATGGGCTGCTGCGGGTCTTCCTGGCAACCTTCAAAGTTTTCCATAAGCGGCAGGTCTTGGCCAACATCTGTCACCGTTATAATCGATTCGGTGGTCAGGCCAGTCGTGAGCCCTGATCCCACCTCAGCCAGGGAAAGGTTTACGGTCAGGCCGCCCTGAATACCTGCCTCGATTGGCGTAAATGTAAAGGAAACCGAGTTGTCGCCAGATTGTACTGGAATCACAACCGTATTGCCCATGGCAGCCGGATCGGTTGTGAAGGCAACTCCCGGGTCAGCCCCCATCAACTCCACCGTGATTTCTGCATCGGAGGGAGCAGCCGGTGTGATGGCCAGCTCTACCTCAACCGGGCTCAAATCGCTAGTTGTCAAATTGTAAATCCCTTCTTCAAAATTTACCGTTGAGATGGTCTCTTCGTCATCGTCGTCACAGCCTATAAAGGTAAGGGCGGTTACCGTCAAAAGGCCTAACATTAAAAATTTCCAATTCTTCATAATTGTTTTCATTTAAAGAAAATATTTCTAAGTTTAAAGTCCCGTGTTTGTTTGGAAGCGCTTGTTCACAGCTGTTGGCAACCTCAAGCTTCCCACATTTAAACGATTGTGGCCAACAATTCGTCCACTAATATAGGCAATATTAAGTAAATCCAAACCTTTCCAATCATTTTATGAAAAA
>CAYNIT010000234.1:0-7279 GCA_964397205.1 uncultured Phaeodactylibacter sp.
GCGTGCAAAAAAACGAGTCTAAATCGGTAAGTTATTGTTGCGCGACCCCTTACCCAAACGCCTGTGGCACTTTCTGCTGGAAAAAGCCGCAATCCCCGCCGACAAGAAATGGGGCGAGCTGGGCAAAAAGGGCATCAATAAGCTTACCCACTTGCTCACCAATGACGTGTACGCCGTGCGCGGCAAGACGACCTTCAAGGAGAAATCCGTCACCTGCGGCGGCTAGTTGGTTTTCTCCAAAATAATCATCTGTATTTCTCTCGCGCTTTCAAATTATCGCCTATATTTATTGCGGAACACGGACAAGAAAGTGGAGGAGCAGCTTTCCCACTTTACCGCCAAAAGCAGACACCCAATGGGCGAACAAAGAGTATCCATCGTACAGAACGACCAATCCATGCAGCAATTCGTCAAAAAACTGCTGCGGGACGTACAGGCACTGGAGTACATGCTCGACAACGACTGGTTTGAGAAAGACATCGTACGGATCGGGGCAGAGCAGGAGATGTGCCTGGTACAGCAAAAATCCTTCAAGCCGGCTACCATCGCCATGGAGGCCCTGGAAACCATGACGGAGTACGACTGGGTTGAAACCGAATTGGCGCGCTTCAATTTGGAAACCAACCTGATGCCGCAAGTCTTCAGCGGAGATTGCTTGAGCCAGATGGAAAAGGAGAACCGAGACAAACTCCAGAAAATCAGTAAAAAACTGAAAAAACTCAAAGCCCAGCCCATCCTTACCGGCATTCTGCCCACCCTGCGCAAGTACGATCTCGAAATGCACAACCTCACGCCCAAGAAGCGCTACCACGCTCTGATGGAGGCCATCAATCAACAGCTCATCGGCTCTGCCTACGAATTGCGGCTTTCGGGCATTGATGAGCTGCTGTTGCGGCACGGCTCGCCCCTGCTTGAGGCCTGCAACACCAGCTATCAGGTGCACTTGCAGGTCAGCCCGGCCGAGTTTGTGCCCATGTACAACATCTCGCAGGCCCTGGCAGCGCCCATCATCGCTATTGCTGCCAATTCCCCCATCGTATTTGGCAAGCGGCTGTGGCACGAAAGCCGCATCGCCCTGTTCCAGCAAGCCTTGGATGTGCGCACCACCCACGACCACATGCGGCAGCGCAGCCCGCGGGTCAATTTTGGCACCAACTGGCTGGACCGCTCCATTATGGAAATTTACAAAGAGGACATCGCACGCTTCCGCGTACTGCTCAGCGCCGATGTGGATGAAGACTCCATCGGCTTGATTCAGAAAGGAAAAGTGCCGAAGCTGCGGGCCCTGCAGGTCCACAACTCCACCGTCTACCGCTGGAACCGACCCTGCTACGGCATCAGCCCCAACGGCAAGCCCCACTTGCGCATCGAAAACCGGGTGATCCCCGCCGGCCCTACCGTAGCGGATGAGGTCGCCAACTCGGCCCTCTGGCTTGGAGCTATGGAGGGCATGAGGCTGCGCTATCCTGATGTGCGCGATCATATGTCATGGGAAGACGCGCGGGATAATTTTATCAAATCGGCTAAATTTGGCATCGACTCCCGCTTTACCTGGTTCAATGACCGGAAAGTCAGCGCTACAGACCTCATTCTGGAGGAAATTCTGCCCATGGCGCGCGAGGGGCTGCAGCACCGCAAGGTGAAGGAGGCGGACATCGAGCGCTACCTGGGCATCATCGAGGAGCGCGCCAAGCACAACATGAACGGTGCACGCTGGCAATTGCGCGCCTATACCAAATTGGCAAAAGAAGTGGCCCGGGACGAGGCGCTCTGTGTTTTGACTTCCTCCATCGTTAAAAACCAGCAGAAAAACGAGCCGGCCCACAATTGGAAGCTGCCCGAAGCCAAGGATATGCTGGATTACAAGCCCGCTAAATTGATGGTGGACGAATTCATGGAAACAGACCTGTTCACTGTGCAGAAGGACGATCTTATTGAACTGGTGGCGGAGCTAGTGGATTGGCGCAAAATCCGCTACATGCCGGTGGAAAACTCCAAAGGCAAATTGGTAGGGCTGGTCACCTCCCGCTTGCTGCTGCGCTATTTTACCCAACAGCACAAGCTGAACGGCAAAAGCGCCCACTGCGTCAAGGATATCATGATCGAAAATCCGATGACCATCATGCCCAACGCCACTATCGTGCAGGCCCTGAAAACGATGCGCAGCCATAAAATCGGCTGCCTGCCGGTGGTGCAAAACGACGAGCTGATCGGCATCATCACAGAGATGGACTTCCTGCGCATCTCCGGCCGGCTGATCGAGCGGCTGGAGGAGGAGCTGGAGCGGGAGTGATGCCTTGTGCTTGGCTCTACCAAGCATTGCTTTACCCAGCTTTTCCCACTACAACAACGGCAGACAAACCAAAAACTTTCCCTCTTTTTCCTCCACCTGCACCCGCTCGTCGGTGAAGTAGGAGTAACGGTTCTTGATGTTCTCCAGGCCGAGGCCCGTAGAGCGGGAAACCTGCCGCTTGCGCTGCAATTGATTGGCCACACAAAGCTTCTCATCCTCTGTATATATCCGGATGCACATCGGATGCAATTGGCTAATGACGTTGTGTTTGATAGCATTTTCCATCAGCAATTGCAAAGCCAGCGGCACCATCTTGCGCTGCCGAAGGCCCGCCGGGACATCCACCTCCACCTTCAGGTTGTCCGCAAAGCGCTCCTGAACCAAAAAGGTGTAGGAGCGCAGGAACTGTAGCTCATCCTCCAAGCTGACCAGCTTTTTGTCCCGCATTTCTAGGATGTAACGGTAGACGCGCGAGAGTTTCTGCACGAATTGCACCGCCCGCTCCTCGTCCTCCGGGATGAGGTAAGACAGGGTATTTAAGCTATTGAACAGGAAGTGTGGATTGACCTGACTCTTGAGCCCCTCGAGTTGCGACTCCACCTGCTCACGCCGTAGTTGCTCCGCTTCCAGCAGGGTCTGTTTCCAATTTTGGTAAAAGTAAACGGATTCGTAGATGGTAGAAACCAAAGCCACGATAAGAAAGGAACCGGTAATCAGCTGGTACCGGGATGCCATTTCCTGCTCAGCGTACTGCTCCATGAGCGGCCTACAGGCTATGCCCAGTATAAGCTCAATGCTGAAAAAAGCCAGCAGCAGGTACAGGCCTGTATACAGCAGGCGCTGGGTAGTTTGGGAAGCATAGGGGTAGCGGCGGCGGAAAACGATGAAAATGCGGCGGCAGACCAGCCAGTAAGATATGGTATAGACGAAAGATACGCCCCACTTGGGCAGGTAGTCCAGCAATCCGTTGGAGAGGGTGCCCCCGAACAGCAAGAGGGGGATTAAAAAACTCAAGACGGGAATGCCGATCCACATCAGGGGGCGGTCGTCGATGCCAATGGCTGCTCGTATGCTCAGTTGCTGTTTCATATGGACATAATCCAGCCGGGCGGTACCACCCGGCCGGAAAGGGAATATAACAATTAAAACTGCAAACGGTACATGATATCCGGGAAGAAGCCAGACTGCAACACCTCATTGACCTCATTGGTCTCCGGATTGTAGCGCAGGTCGAAGATATTTTCATTCCCCGTGACGTTCTGCAGGTCGATAAAGAACTGCTGGGAAATGCCCTTTTTCTTGCTGTTGAGCTGGTAGCCGAATTTCAGGTCGAGGCGAAAGTATGGGCTTTGCCGCTTGCTAAAGGCGGCATTTTCCTGCAGCACCTCTTCCCCAGCGGCCCGGGAGGCCTCCAGGTCTACCGGCGTGTAGTAGCGGCCGCCCGCCCGCGATACCCGCATGTCGAAGGTCAGGGCGTTGCGCTTGTCTTTGCCGATTTTCACCTCCTTGCCCGCCAGCAGGTTGACCACATAGCCGTTGTTGAAAGCCGTGTTGCGTTCGATACCGTCGCTGCCCTCGTATTTAGAATCAAAAATGGAAGCGGTCAGCAAGCCGTAGTAGCCTTTGCTGAAGAACTTCTCTACGGTCAGTTCAAAGCCATAGTTGGTGCCGGTGCCTTCATTGACCAACCGGCCGGCTTCCGGGAAGACAAAGTCCGCTCCGGCGTTCAGCATAGAGAAACTGCTCGGGAAAGGCTGTATCGGTACATCGCCGATCGCCTGATAGTATACCTCTGCCTTGGTGCGCCAGCTCGGGGCCATGCTCCAATCGTATCCCACCACAAAGTGGTGGCTGCGGGTAAAGTCTAGGTCATCGTTGGTGCGCAGCAGCTCCCCGGTTTGTGGATCCTCCTCGGTAAAGAAAAACACGGGCAGCGGCTGTATCTGATGGTGCAAACCATAACCGAAGTTGAGCTTATGCTTGGGGTGGAATTGCCAGTTCAGGGCCAATCGTGGCTCTAGCGCGTAGGAGTCGTTGAGGTCAAGATGTTGGCCGTGCACCCCCGCCTGAAAGGACAAGTCGTCGGTAAAACGATAAACGCCCTGCGCGAACAATTGGCTCAGCGTCATGCCGCCATCGAAATCCCTGACCACTACCCAATCCGGCTCTCCGTCCCCGTTCAGGTCCGGCTGGTTCTCCCGGTCGTCCACCCGGGTATCCAGCTGGTAGCGTTCTGCCAAAAAGCCCGTCCGCAGCGTAAAGCGGGGGCTGAATTTCTTATTGAAAAAAGAGGAAATGGCGTAGGTATTGATAACATCCTCCACTTCTGTGATGCGCAGAGGTGCCTCCCCATCGCTGCGAAGCTCGTCCTGCTTAAAGCCGGAACGGGCGGTAGAAGCAGAGACGATCGTACGGATGTAAGCGTTATCGCCGACGATCAGGTTGTGGCGCACGCCTAGGATGCCGAGTTCGGAATCCGCGTAGGCATCCACATCCGGGCTGGCGAATAGGTCGTCTTCGCTGATTTCATCGCCCAGGAAGTCGATATCGCTCGTAGCGCCAATGCCAAAGACCGTGAATTTCCCCAGTTTGCCATTGCCGAAATCCAAATTAAAGGACAAGTCGCGGTAGTTGGGCGTAGCATTGGTGCCCACCGGTATACCCACGGCATCCGCCGCCTCCACGAAGGAGTGCCGGTAGCTCACCAAATAAGAATCATTGCCCTCTTTGCTCATCGGGCCTTCTGCCATGGCCTCCAGCCCGCTGAAGGCTGCCAGCTGGAAGGTAAACTCATGCTCATCGCGGTTGCCCGAGCGGAAGCCGAGGTCAAATACGCCGGCTAAGGCGTTGCCGTACTCAGCGGGGAAGGCGGAGGTCAGAAAGTCGGATGTTTTCAGCAAATTAGGATTGATCGCGCTGACTGGCCCGCCGGTGGTGCCGAGGGTAGCAAAGTGGTTGGGGTTGGGAATGGGGATGCCATTGAGGCGCCAGAGCACGCCAGTCGGAGAGTTGCCCCGTATGACGATGTCGTTGCGGCTGTCATCGGCTACCGCTACGCCCGCAAAGTTGCCGGCCAGGCGCGCTACATCGTTGCGGCCTCCGGAAAATCGGGTGACTTCTTCCAGGTTGAAGGAACGGGCGCTCACGGTAGCCATTTCGTTTTGGGTTTTGCCTTTTTCTACCTCAGCGGTCACCACCACTTCATCCATTTTGACAATGGCTTCCTCCAGGCCGAGGTTGAGGACGGTTTGCTTGCCTGCGGTGACCAGCACATTGGGTACGGTAATGGACTCGTAGCCGATGTAGGAAACGCGCAGCTCGTGCCGGCCTACGGGGACGCCTTCTATGACAAAGCGCCCGTCTACATCGGTAGCACCGCCCTTGCTGGGCTCCACGGTAAGGACCTCTACCGTAGCGCCGATGATGGGCACTTCCGATTGCCGGTCAACGATGGTCCCCTTGATGGTTTGTACCGGCTGAGCCAGCGCCATGGAGCTGATGAAGAGGAAAAGGATAAAAATCGCGAGTGTTAAAGCTTTCATGATGGTCGAGCTGTTATTTTGATTTGACACCTCAAATATCTGCTGGCTTTTCTTGCTTTTCCACTCGCTTAAGCTGAGTCGTTGTTTTGCCGGGCTGAACCGTACAGGCGCGGGAATGAATTGAAATTACTGCCAGCCGCGCTGCAGTTCGGCCCGCAGTGCCGCTTTGGTGTCTTCCGGAGCGAAGGCGGCTTCCAAGGCGTAGGCGTTGCAGCGCTGGAAGGTTGCTTTCTCCCAGCCGAAAGCCTTCCAAAGCCGCCGGTACTCTTCGGAGAGGGAAACGCCGACTAAGGACCGGCCGTCGGTATTGATGCCGATAGATACTCCCGCCCTCAGCAGTTGGTCTACAGGATGCACAGACAAATCCTCGTATATATCCGTTTGGATGTTGCTAGTCGGGCAAATCTCCAGGTGGATACCCCTGTCTTTGACCAGTTGCAGGGCCGCTTCGTCCTCCACGCTGCGCACCCCGTGCCCGATGCGCTGTACCCTTAGTTTTTCAATGGCCGTGCGGACGCTTTCCGGCCCCCTGGCTTCTCCGGCATGAGCGGTGGTGGGCAAGGCGTATGCCCTGGCTTTGGCGAAGGCCGCTTCATTGGGAGTTAAGGCGAAACTGGCCTCGTCGCCTGCTATGTCAAAACCCACCACAGCCTGCGCCCGGTAGCGTTCAGCCAGCTCCACGGTTCGCAGCCCCTGCTCCCGGCTGAACTTCCGCAGCGTACATAGGATCAATCCGCCGCGGAGGCCGGTGGCTCGCTGCCCTTCCAGGAATGCCTGGGTTACGGTATCCATGACGGCTTCCGCCGAAAGCCCCCTTTGGGTATGCAGCAGCGGGGCAAAGCGTATTTCAGCGTAGATCAGCCCGTCCGCCCGCAACTGCTCGAGCAGGTCTAGTGTCACCCACCTCAGCGATTCCCGGCTTTGCAGCAATCGAATGCCATTCTGGGCGCGGGCCAGGAAATCGGTCAAATCCCGGCATTTGGCGGGGGCGATGAAAGCATTTTCGTACTGCGCTCGGCTAAGACCGGGCTGCAGCCGCTTCGCCAGGCTGTAGCTGATCGAGCAGTCGAGGTGCAGGTGCAGTTCTACTTTGGGAAAAGCGGTGAAGTCCATCGTTGCGGTTCAAATACTGCAAGGTAAAAAAATACGATAAAGATGCGGCCGTAAATTGTGGCCAGTAGCTGTGGCTGCCGTCTTACCAAACGTAGGTGTTCCTATAGCCTACCTTTTTAACGCAGAACGTACTGTGAGAGAGCATACATTATAATCCCATCAACATAGCGCCGCGCGGGGACTTAGCCCGTGCGGCTTTTTTAATTCAATTTGACGATGTAGCCAATCTTCTCCAAGGATTTCGCGATCGCTGCGGATAGCTTTAGCGACGCGCGTTTAATAAGTGTTGTGTTTGGCTAGGTCAGTGATTTTTTCTTTAGTCAAGGCGAGG
>CAYNIT010000235.1:0-7274 GCA_964397205.1 uncultured Phaeodactylibacter sp.
TTAGAAGCACGCGAGCCCCTGCTTTTTGTATCTTTCCATCATGAGCCAATTCAAACGACTGCTGAGTTATCTGGGGCCAGGCTTCATCGTAGCCGCCACGGGCGTAGGCGCAGGCGACCTGATCGCAGCATCCGTAGTCGGCGCCCGCTACGGCACCGTCATCCTATGGGCGGCCCTGCTGGGCGGGGTGCTGAAATTCACCCTCAACGAAGGGATTGCCCGCTGGCAGCTGGCCACGGGGGAAACCTTGCTGGAAGGATGGATACACCGCCTGCCCAAATGGATTTCTTGGTACTTTTTCGCTTACCTGCTGCTCTGGTCCTTTGTAGTGGCTGGCGCACTGATTTCCTTCTGCGGGCTGGCCGGGCAAACCCTGCTTCCTATCCATCCGGACGAACGCATAGGCACCTTTATCTGGGGTGCCTTGCAATCCGTGGTGGCCGCCGTCCTCGTCCTGATCGGCAGCTACCGGCTGCTGGAAAAACTGATGCAGCTCTTTATCGGGCTGATGTTTTTGGTGGTGATTGCCAGTGCCTGGGGGCTGGCGCCGGACTGGAGCACTATACTGCCCGCTTTGGTCATCCCCCGCTTGCCCGACGAGCCGGAAGCCGTATTGCTCACCCTCGGCCTGGTGGGCGGCGTGGGCGGCAGCGTCACCTTGCTCAGTTACGCCTATTGGCTGTCGGAAAAAGGCTGGGCGCAGGCCAAGTTTGCAAAGCGCGTCCGTATCGATCTAGGCACGGCTTACACCCTCACCAGCTTGTTTGGTATCGCCCTTATCATCATCGCGGCGGGGGCTAGCCCGAAAGCAGTGGAAGGCTACGGCATGATCCTTAGCTTGGCGGATGAATTAGAAAAAGCTACCGGACCTGTAGGCCGCTGGGGCTTCTTGATTGGGTTCTGGGGCGCCGTTTTTTCCTCTATGCTGGGGGTATGGGATGGCGTACCCTATATTTTTGCCGATTTTGTGCGCACCTACCAGCAAAATGTCGGCCGCCACCGGCTGCTCCGGCCTACTTTGCCCTACCGGTTGTTCCTAGGTTTTCTGGCTTTTTCCCCTTTGATCATCGTGTGGTGGAGCAAACCCGCTTGGATTGGCATCCTCTACGCGGTAACGGGTGCTTTTTTCATGCCCTTCCTGGCCGCTATCTTGCTGTATATGAACAACCGCTCAGCCTGGCTGGGCAACGCCCGTAATGGCTGGTTGGCGAATGTTGGCTTGGGGCTCAGCCTGTTGCTTTTCATCGCACTGTTCATCACCAAGCTCTTATGAAATCGGGCGATCGGAGCAGAAGCGGAGCGGAACGCTCTACCCCAGAGCTGAAGCCGGGAACCCCTCCGCCTCCATCACCCGCAATGCCTGCTGCAAATGCCGCTGCTCGTGCATAGGGATCAGCTCTACGGCCTGGTCGAGGCGCAGGGTAAGCACGGGCGAAGCCGGAGACGTCAGGCGGTACTTCCGCAGCTGGTCAGCAGGCAATTGCTCCATGCTCCGTATGGCGCTGCGGTTGTGCGCCAAGAAATTGTCCAAGACCTCCGGCGGGAAATGGCTGCGGGCGGGGCGGAAGCTGCTGGGTGCAGGCACTTTCTGCTTATTCGCAGGGTCGACGGCTTTCAGCAGGAAGTTCCCGAAAAGAGTGGGTAATAATGGCATACGCTCCCACAGGCTGTTGCGCTTCTGGCCGGATTTGATCTGCTCGAATTGCTCGAGGTAGCCCTCGTTGGTGCGGATGAGGTGGTCCAAGCACTGGGCGATGCTCCATTTGTCTGGGCTGGGTTTCCAGTTCAGCTGTTCCTTGGACAAGGGGCGGAAGTGCTGCTCGGCGGCTTGGCTGACTTCAGCCAAGAGTTGGGTGTGGGGCGTTATGGAAGAGGTCATAGAGTTCGCTCGTTTATCTACAAACCTACAAAAAATCACTTCCCGAATTTTCTATCTTTGCGCGAATCAACTTTAAATCATGCAAAGAGATATCCATTCTTGGCACAGCCCCCGGCTGAACAAACCCATGGAGGTCGCTGTCTATGGCCATTACGGCTTTGCCTTATTACTGCTGCCCACCGCTGCCGCCGACTTTCTGGAGTACGAGCGCTTCCAGTTGATCGATGCCATCGCCCCGCAGATCAACGGGGGCAAAGTAAAGGTCTTTTCCATCAACAGCATCAACGCGGAAAGCTGGCTCAACCCCAACATGCACCCCCGCCACAAAGCCATCCGTCATCAGCAATTCAACGAGTACGTTTTCAGTGAAGTGGTGCCCTTTATCAAAAACATGACGAGCCAAGACACGCCCATCATCACCAGCGGGGCTTCCGTGGGCGCGCTGCACTCTGCCAATCTGTTTTTCCGCCGCCCCGACTTGTTCGATGGGGTGATCGGCATGAGTGGCGACTACGACCTGAGCACGTATACCAAGGGCTACCACGATCAAGATGTGTATTTCAATTCCCCCGTACAGTACCTGCCCAATCTGGAGGACGAGCACTTGCTTTCGCAAATCCGCCGCAGCTCCAACATTCATCTCGTGACCGGCTCGGGCGAGTGGGAACACCCGGAAGCCACCCGCCGCTTTGCCGGCATCCTGCACGCCAAAGGCATCCCCCATGAACTTGACGTATGGGGCCATGATATGCCGCACGATTGGCCGACCTGGCGCAAGATGTTGCCGTACTACTTGGACAGCCGGTTTTGAGCTCACTTTTTCATTCAAATGCAGCCTTTATGCGACTAATACTTCCCTTTTTATTCCTGCCGATTTGCCTCTTGGCGCAGCCACAAGCGGGCGATCCACCTGCCACCGGCCCCTATGCCGAATTGAAGGAGGCGGTAGCCAAAGACTATTCCTATTTGGAGGCGCTTTACAAGCACTACCACCGGCATCCCGAGCTGTCGTTTTACGAAAAAGAAACGGCTCAGCGCATGGCAGCGGAGCTGCGCAAAATCGGCTTTGCGGTGACCGAGGGGGTGGGCGGTTACGGCCTGGTGGGCGTGCTGCGCAACGGAGAAGGGCCTACTTTGCTGGTGCGCGCCGACATGGATGCCCTGCCGATTGTTGAGAAGACTGGCCTGCCCTACGCCAGCGATGTCACCACACAGGATGAGTCTGGCAGAACGGTAGGGGTGATGCACGCTTGCGGCCACGATGTGCACATGACCGTCTGGACGGGCACTGCCCGGCAGCTGGCAGAGCGGCAAGAGGAGTGGAGCGGCACCCTGGTTTTCATCGGCCAGCCCGCTGAGGAGCGTGCCGGCGGTGCCAAGGCCATGCTAGAAGACGGCCTGTACGAGCGCTTCCCGTTGCCCGACTACGCGCTGGCCCTGCACGTCAATGCCAAACTGGAAGCCGGCAGGGTCGGCATTTGCCCGGAGTACGCTCTAGCCAATGTGGATATGATGGACATCACCGTCTACGGCCGGGGCGGGCACGGGGCATATCCGCATACTACACAGGATCCAGTGGTGTTGGCCTCCCGCATTGTGCTGGGGCTGCAAACGATCGTCAGCCGGGAAGTTTCTCCGCTTGAGCCTGCGGTGGTGACGGTGGGGGCGATCAACGGCGGCACCAAGGGCAACGTCATTCCCGATCAGGTGGAGCTGCAGCTGACGATGCGGTCCTATACCGATAAGGTGCGGCAGGCGATCATCGATAAGATTAAGCGCATTTGCCGGGGCGTGGCGGTTTCTGCTGGCTTGCCAGAAGCCAAGTACCCGAAGGTGGAGCTGCGGGACGAATTTACCCCAGCCACCTACAACGCGCCTGCCTTAGCGCAGCGGCTGCGGCCGGTTTTCAGGGCCGCCCTGGGGGAGCAAGGGGTGGTAGCAACGGAGCCGGTGATGGGCGGAGAGGACTTCGCCTACTACAGCCGTACTGAAGAGGAAGTGCCGGCCCTGCTATTCTGGCTGGGGGCGGTGCCCAAGGCGAAGATGGCAGCTGCGGAGCGGGGCGAGCTGGAGCTGCCTTCTCTGCACAATGCTGGTTTTGCACCGGAACCCAAACCTACCATTACCAATGGCGTGGTAGCGATGACAGCGGCGGCACTGGAATTGCTGGTAGAATAGGTGTTGGAGGATAGCGTGCTTGCCGGGCAATGGCCGTAAAAGCTGGGCTCCCGGCTGCCTCATTTGCTGAGCCGCAGCATTCACTCAATCAAAACCAGCGATTCAGAAGCCCAAGGTGTAAAAGCTAGGCTTTGATCGTCTGAATGCATACATTTGGAGGCAAAGAAAAAACTTTTCACCTCATTTGAAAACGCCACTTTTTCTGCTGCTCTGCTTTGGATTGCTCACGCCTGCCTTCAGCCAGATTCATTTTGAAGCAATACCGCCGCCGGTAGATTTTAACCTCTCGCATATAAGGAAAAGCCCCACGGGCGAGCGTTTTGTACAGGCCTACAACAAGCGCTGGAGCATCTACAACTCTTTCGATGCCGAAACCTGGGAGGAGACTGCTCTGCCTGGAATTTTCCTGATGGAGGACATGCGGTTCTTCGCTGATGGAACCCCGCTTTTCATTACCCAAAACAACGGTTCAGCTAGGGATTGGAGTTGGAGGCAGCAATCAGTCGCCTGCCATTCGCAAATCAGGTGATTATATCTACTTGATGCGGGGCAGCAACAACCTCGTTCTTCATCGGATCAATACGATGGATGGCACTATTGAAACAGTGCTTCTTAATGACCTGATCGCAGTCAGTCAGTCAGTCCGGCAGTGGGCTGTTTCTGGAGATGGCACCGTTTACTTCTGGGCAGCTGGTATGGGAAATCCATCTGGATTGTTCCGCTACCGCTGGGAGCAAGGAGTAGAATATCTGGCTTCCGAGGAGGAGCTAGATGGTTCCTATGCGCTTTTGGCCGTTGGCAATCAGCTGTTTGGCTTGTCCGGCGAGCGTGTTTTTCTTTACGAAGATGGCATTTTTGTTGAGTTTGGGATTTTGGGGCTTCCTGAAAATTTGAACGAAATAAAGTACCACCTATCGGAAAGACGGCCGGCGCAGTCCTGGCAGCACCCGGATAGCAACCGTCTGGACATAAGCGGCTTGCAGCCTGGCCTTTATTGCCTGCAGCTCCGGCAGGACGGCCGCCTGCACGGGCGGGCGGCCTTCGTGAAGCGGTAGGCGAACCCGCCTTTTGCATCCTTCAATTTTGGGCCGGCAAGCAATATCGCCGAGGGCATGAGAGCGGAAACCTGCGTTCTATGCCAGTCAACCTGGCAAGCCCAGTTACTTACCTTTTGATGCAATAACTTATGATATTTTTTTTAATTTCGAAAAAAGATGTTATTTTTGAACAAATTGTCCTGTTGCTAATAACCGACTTATAGAAATAATACGCGATCTAAAGCAATTTCCCCCCATATTTTAGTTGTCTCTCCTTTTGATGTTCATACAAATTGCACAATACGCACCGTGAGGTTATCTCTATGGTACCAATCGGTGCTCTAGGCTAGTATCTATCTATTTATAATTATAATTAACTAAACCTATCTTGCATTATGGACAAATTTACCTACGCATTTTCAAACACAAGGTCGATGCTAATGGCGCTGGCAGCGTTTGTCGCCATGGCATTCGCTCCCGCTGCGCTGCAGGCGCAGTACTGCGAGGGCCCTATCAACGGGGCTAATGACGAATGGATTACCAACGTGAGTTTTGCTGATGTGAACAACAGTACGGCTTTCGGAGTAAGCACCGCCAATACCATCAATGCCACAGGCAACGTAACGGCAGGTGAAGACGTCGCTTTTACAGTTGGTGTTACAACGGATAACGTCTTCGGTTTCGATGAAGCGATCGTTATCTACTTTGACTTCGACAATGACTTCACTTTTGAGACCAGCTTGGACCTCGGCGTACTAGACGTAACCGATGTGGAATCTACCTTCGACGAAAACTCCGCTCCCGGCGGTTCCAACATAGTTACTATGCCTACTACTCCAGGTACTTACCGTATGCGCGTTGTTTTAGACTTCTTCGGCCCGGTGCCCGGCCCATGTAACGCAGACAATACGAGTATTTTCAAAGACTCTGAAGATTATGAGATCGTCGTAAGCAGTGGCGGCGGCCCAACCTGCAGTGATGGCATTCAAAACGGCGATGAAACCGGCGTTGACTGTGGCGGTTCCTGCCCGCCTTGCCCACCCCAGTGTGACACGGAGTACAGCTTGAACATCAACCTGGACAACTTCCCTTCTGAAACAACTTGGGAGATGGTCAATATCAACGGTACCTTGGCGGACGCAGGCGGTCCTTACAGCAGCGCAGATGACCCGGTCAGCGAAGAACTTTGCCTGGACTATGGCTGCTACGAATTTACCATCTTCGACAGCTTCGGCGATGGTATATGCTGTGGCTTTGGTTTAGGTGACTACTCGTTGGTAGATGATAATACGGGCGATGTCGTCGCTTCCGGCGGCGCATTTGGAAGTTTCGAGACTACCTCCTTTTGCACCGATCCTGGCCCCGACTGCGAGCCGCCTAGCGCTACCGCTAATGTGACATCTTACTGCTCCAATGGTGTATTCTGGGTGAATATTACCCTGAGCGACCTGGGCAGCGCGGATGCTGTAACAATTGACAACAGCAGTGATGCCATCACCCTGCAGAATGTCGCGTTCCCACGTACCTACTTCGTGGGGCCGTTTGACGTGGGGGAAGTAGTGGACTTCCAAATCTACGATCAAGACAACACTGCTTGCCGCACTGAACTGCAGGGATTGACTGACAACTGCTCTTCCTTGCCTCTGGTAGAGCAGGGCAACGGCGGTGCTGCCATGGGAGACATCAACGTATTCCCGAACCCCACCTCCGGCGAGCTGAACGTCAACATGACAGCTCTGAGCGGCGAAACGGTCAATATCCGTGTCCTGAACGCAGTGGGTCAACTGATCGAGCAGCGCCGTATCGACTACGTAGAGTCGGCTACAGAGCAGTTCGACTTGTCCCATCAGCAGAGCGGCATGTACATCCTGCAGCTAAACGTAGAAGACGGAGAGACTTTCGTCAAACGCGTGATGCTGGGCGATGTGCGTCCTTAGGGCGACTTGGCGCTGAAACCAGATAACGGGCTGTAATGCTCACAAAGGCGGGCTACCTTCGGAACGGAGGGTAGCCCGTTTTGTGTTTGGAAGGTATGAATTACGATGCCTTAGCTGATTCTGACCACCTGCTGTACGAGTGCCAAACGGGCAGCCGCGCTTACGGTACAGCTTTGCCCCATTCCGATACCGACATCCGCGGCGTCTTCATCCTCCCCAAAGCCGAGTTCTACGGCCTACACT
>CAYNIT010000236.1:0-7273 GCA_964397205.1 uncultured Phaeodactylibacter sp.
GGCCACTGGTGGATTGAAATAGGCGGGCTGGACCCCAGCGGGCCTCACACTTTTCAGTACCTGGTGGACGGCGAGATCAGAATAGCGGACCCTTACAGCAGGCTTGTGCTTGACCCCAGCAACGACCCTTTCATCAGCGAGGAGGTTTATCCAAACCTGCCTGCCTACCCCGATCAGGCGCAGGGCATTGTCAGCTTGATTGACCCGGAGGTTGCTGCATACAACTGGCAAACCCAGGATTACGAACGGCCTCCCAAGGAGCGGCTGGTCATATACGAATTGCTGGTGCGCGATTTCCTGGAGAGCCACAGCTACACGGACCTCATCGACACCCTCGATTACCTGCAGCGTCTGGGCATCAACGCTATAGAACTCATGCCAGTCAACGAATTTGAGGCCAACATAAGCTGGGGGTACAACCCTTCCTACCACATGGCCCTCGACAAATACTACGGCCCCATTTACGAGTTCAAGCGTTTGGTGGATGCCTGCCATCAGCGCGGCATCGCAGTGATTTTAGATGTCGTGTACAACCATGCCTTCAGCCAGAGCCCGCTGGCCCAATTGTACTGGGACGAGAGCAACTTCCGCCCCTCACCGGACAATCCATGGCTCAACGTTTTTGCCAAGCACCCTTTCAACGTAGGGTATGACTTCAACCACGAAAAACCGGCTACCCGGGAGTTCGTCAAACGCGTAATGCGGTACTGGCTGGAGGAAATGAGGGTCGATGGATTCCGTTTCGACCTTTCCAAAGGCTTTACCCAGAAGCAATCCAACGATGTTGGCAGCTGGGGAGCGTATGACCCTACCCGCCTGGTTATCCTAAAGGACTACGCCGATGAGGTCTGGGCAACTACCCCCGGCGCTTACGTCATCATGGAGCACTTCGGGGTCTGGGAAGAGGAACTCGAAATGGCGCAGTACGGCGAAGGCATGATGATGTGGAACAAAATGCAGCCTCAGTACAAGAACGCAGTTTTGGGCTTCGGGTCTGATCTCTCGGGAGCTTCCTATACCCACCGCGGATGGGACGTTCCCGGCATCGTTTCCTTTATGGAAAGCCACGATGAGGAGCGCTTGGTCTATGAGGCCCTGGAGTTTGGCAATACTGAGGGAGATTACAATGTGAAAGAACTGGAAACGGCACTGGCCAGAGTAGAGGCAGCCAGCAACATGTTTTACACCATACCCGGCCCTAAGATGTTGTGGCAATTCGGAGAACTGGGCTATGATTTCTCGATCAACTACTGCGAAAACGGCACCATCAACCCCGACTGCCGTACGGGCCCTAAACCCATCCGCTGGGACTACTTACAGCAAGATGCCCGCCGCCGCCTTTACGACCGAACCGGCGAGCTCATCCGTCTTACCCAAGCTTACGATGTATTCCATACTGATGATATCAGCCTAGAGTTGAACGGCGATGGCAAAGTGATTCAGCTGTTCGGGGATGACATAGAAGTTGTAGCCGTCGCCAATTTCGGAGTAGAACAGACCAATGTTTCCCAAGTATTCACCCAAGCCGGCTGGTGGTACGAGCAATTTACGGGCGACAGCATAGATGTCCTGACGCCCAATCAACTGCTTAGCCTGGAGCCTGGGGAGTACCGCTTATATACCACTCGCCCGCTTGAGACTCCGACCAGCACCAGCACCCGAGAGCAATTGGCGCCGCAGGGCTTCCACCTTAGGCTGATGCCTAACCCTAGCAACGGCCCCGTGTTCGTAACCTACGAACTGCCATCGGCAGCCAACGTGAGCATTGAGGTATTCAATTTACAAGGGCAAGCACTGCACCGCCGGCAGTACGGCCGGCAGATGCCTGGCTGGAACGCCGAGAACCTGGAGTTGAATCTACCGCAGGGCACCTATGTGCTCAAGCTAAGCGCGGGCGGTAAAGTAGAAGCAAAAACCTTCATCATCCGATAATTAGGGGCGAAAGAACCGCCAACCCACAAGCCAGGCTGCACCCTCAAAGCGCGCAGCCTGGCTCTTTTATTTTATGGCTTGCCGTTCAAGATTTCTGAAGACTGACTCGGCAGACTATAGCAGCAGCCTACCGCAGGGCTTCCCACAGCACCTCAACAGGGTGTACTGCCTCTTTTTCCGTGCCGTCTTTGATTTGGTGGCGGCAACTCGTGCCTGGGGCAACAATTACCTCCTCTTCTGCCGAATCCCGTACCGCAGGAAAGAGCACTTGCTCGCCAATCGCCATACTCAGCTCGTAGTGTTCGGCTTCGTAGCCGAAAGAGCCTGCCATGCCGCAGCAGCCGGAAGGGATGACTTCTACCTCGTAATGTACCGGCAGATTTAGCAGGAATGCCGTAGACTCAATGCCCGACAGGGCTTTTTGGTGGCAGTGCCCGTGCAGCAACAGCCGCTTCTTCTCCGTAGTGAAGTACTCGGAGCTCAGGCGCCCCGCTTCAACCTCCCGCATCAGAAATTCCTCTATCGTCAAAGCATTGGGGGCAATTTGCATCGCTGCATCCTTTAGGCCCGGGCCCGCTAATTTGGGGTATTCATCCCGGAATCCCAGAATGGCAGAAGGCTCTACGCCCACCAACGGCGTTTCCGCAGAGACTTTATCCACAAAGGTGCGGATATTGCGCTGTGCCAGGCGTTGAGCAGCGGGCAGCAATCCTTTGGACATGTGGGCGCGCCCGCTCTCCGCATGAGCAGTAAACTTGACCTCATACCCCAATCGGGACAGCAGCTCCACTGCCCGGATGCCAATATGCGCATCGTTGTAGTTGGTAAACTCATCGCAGAAGAACCAAAGGCTGCCCTTCTTGGAGCCATTGGGCACCAGCTTTTCTTGGTTTTTTTTCAGCCAGCGGTCCAGCGCGATGTGGTGGACGGCCGGCAGGCTGCGGCCGGCAGCCACCCCAAGCACCCGCTTGGCGATGCCGCTGAGCAACGGATTATTGAAGGCAAAGTTGCTGAGCTGTGGTACTTTGATGGCAATGCTGTTGAGCGTACCAATATTGGCAAAGGCCCGAGCCCGCAGCGGAACGCCGTTGGACTGGTAGTACTGATGCAAAAATTCTGACTTCAGGGTGGTCATATCTACGTTGGAAGGGCACTCCGAGGTGCAAGCCTTACAAGCCAGGCAAAGATCCATCGCCTCGTAAATCTCCGGGTGGTCAAAGGGGTTTTCTTTGACGTTCATCGTCAAGAACTCCCGCAGCACATTGGCTCTGCCCCGCGTGGTGTCGGCTTCGTGGCGCGTTGCCCGATAACTGGGGCACATGGTACCGCCCGAAAAGTTCAGCTTACGGCAATCGCCGGAGCCATTGCAGCGCTCAGCTGCCCGCAGTATGCCTCCTTCCTCCGAAAAGTCATAGACCGTGTCGAAGGCCGGCGTAGGCTGATCGGCTTCGTAGCGGAAGCTGCTCTGCATGGGCGGGGCATCCACAATTTTTCCTGGGTTGAAAATCCCTTGGGGATCCCAGCGTTGCTTGAGCTGCCGAAGCAGTTCGTAATTGTCTTGCCCAATCATCATCGGGATGAACTCAGCCCGGACCCGGCCATCCCCATGCTCTCCACTGAGAGAGCCTCGGTACTTTTTCACCAGTTGGGCGACCCGCTCGGTAATGTCGTGGAACAGCTGTTGGCCGTCGGCATCCTTCAGGTTGAGGATGGGCCGCAGGTGGAGTTCTCCTGCTCCGGCGTGGGCATAGTAAACGGATTGCTGACCAAAGGATTCCATAAGGCCGTCGAATTCCTCAATGTAGGCGGGCAGGTCTTCAATAGCTACGGCGGTGTCTTCGATGCAAGCCACCGGTTTGGCATCGCCTGGAATATTGGCCAGCAGCCCCAGGCCGGCTTTGCGCAGCGTCCACACTTGCTTCGTTTTAGGAGACTCCACAAGCGGGTAAGCGTAGCCCAATTGTTTTTGCTGCAGCGCACTGGCCAATTCCTGCGCCTGCTTTCTCGCTTCTGCCAGGGTATCCCCACGAAACTCTACCATCAGCACCCCTTCTGGATCGCCCTCTACAAAGAAACGGTTCTTCTTCTGCTCGATGTTCTTTTTGGTGAGGTCCAGGATGATTTTGTCCATCAGCTCGCAGGCAGTGGGCTGGAACTCCATAGCCAACAATACCGCTTTCAGCGATGCTGGGATGCTGTGGAAATGGGCACAGAGCACCACATCCTTTGGTTTAGGCAGTGGATCAAGGTGAAGCTTAATTTCCGTCGTGAAGGCCAGGGTGCCTTCAGAACCACAGAGCAGTTCACAAAAGTTGAAAGCCTTTCCATCACTGCGGAACGGTTGCTGCTCCAGCAGCAAGTCCAGGGCATAGCCAGTATTGCGCCGATGGATGGATGGTTTTGGGAAGGAAGCTCGGATAGACTCCTGCCGCTGCGGGTCCATTAGGGTTTCATAAACGTGCTGATAGAGCTGGTTCTCAAAACTACCGCCCGCCATCTTTTCCTGGAAGGCATCAGCATCTAGGGAGGAAAAAGTAGCCTCCGATCCATCACTTAGTATGGCCTTGAGTTCTAGCACGTGGTCTCGGGTAGAGCCATAGGTGATGGAAGTCGTACCGCAGGAGTTATTGCCAACCATGCCCCCAATCATTGCCCGATTGGCGGTGGAGGTGTTGGGGCCAAAGAAAAGCCCGTGCGGTTTGAGGTGGTGGTTGAGCTCGTCCCGAATCACGCCCGGTTGGACCCTCACCCATCCTTCTGCTGCATTGACCTCCAGGATTTGATTCATGTACTTGGATACGTCCACCACCATCCCATCTCCTACGCACTGCCCCGCCAGAGAAGTCCCTGCCGCCCGGGGAATCAAGGGCAGGCCATGCTTTTTGGCAAACGCTACGATGCGGCGCACATCCTCGGCGTGACGGGGCAGGGCAACTGCCGTTGGCAGTTCCCGGTATACAGAAGCATCGGTCGCGTAGAGGTGACGCATCAGGCTGTCGTAGTGCAGTTCGCCATTTAGTCGTTGTTCCAGTGCTCGTAGTTGATCCTTCATCGGGGCTTTGTATTGTTTTCTGGTGTTAAACAGCCCAGCAGCGAGTAGGGCCGCTGCCGGACTGTCAGAAAAGCGTTGAAATTAACAAAATTAATCACCAGATACCGGGGATCAAGCGCTTAGATCTGCGCTGGTATTCCTCATAGGCCGTGCCGAAATTGCGGACCAGCGCTTTTTCTTCCGCAGTGATGCGCAGGTAGTAAGCAATCATCATACAGGCTGCAGCCACCAGCAGGCCCCACCAGGATTCCAGCAGCACGGCGCTGCCGAGGGCCGTTGTCAGGGCACCAGTATAACTCGGGTGCCGCACCCAGGCAAAGGGCCCCTCTTGGATGAGCCGGTGCCCATCCTGAATCTGTACAGTTGGCGTAAAAAACCGGCCTAATGTACGGATGGCCCAAACCCTGAGCCCAGTACCCAATACAATCAAGCCCAGCCCAGCGAAGAAGCATACGCTGTGGTGGCGGCCCGGATGCCAATAGCCCCACTCGGCCACTGGTATAGCAGTGGCCAGCAGGGAAAACAGCAGTATCAGAACGACGCTGTTCTGGTCATCTGCTTTGTGCTCTTTGGCTTCCTGCCCTTCGAAGCTAGGCTGGGTCAGAAACACGGTGACTGCCGCCCCCATCAGGATTAAAATTTTGTAGTGGAGGATCAACTCTGGACGGAGCGCCAGCGGCAGCACATAAGCCAGTATTAGAAAAAGCAAGGTGTTTTTCAGTTTTACCATTTCGTCGGTATGTTTTAGAAATTAATCAAATTCAATCTGTCAGGCCGCTTGCTGCAGCTGTGTAAAGGGTGCAATGAGCTGTTTGCTTTCCGGGCGCATAGAAATGGCACCGTAGTGTCTGGCTATGGGAGCCATCAGCTCGATGCGTTCTTGCACTGCTTTGCGTATATGCCAAGACTGCAGGCTGAGAATGCTGGCAGCCAGGCCGCCGTAGTCATTATCCCGGCCGTCGATTATTTGTTTGAAGCCAAATCGGTAGTAAGCCGGCGCATGCCGGGGGTGGCAGGCCAGCAGTACAGTATCGTAATGGCACCGGTACAGGAGGTAAGCAAGGGCTGCTTCGAGCATAAATCGGGTGTACCCACCAGAGCGGGCCTCCGGCGCAAAAACGAAGCGGCCGGCTTCCACCACCGAGGCCTGCTCTTCCTCCAGAAGTTGCAGATGCTGGCCTATAGCGTCTTTCTGGGGGCAATTGGCCAAAAGCGGCAGCTCCCTAGAGCTTCGTGGGGGCCGCTCTGCTCCGTACTTGTTTGCCAATTGGTCTAAGTGCAAGGTATCCGACAGTTGCTCCTTTTTTACCAGCCGCATGTAGCCAAGGGGGTGCGCCCCGAAATGGCCCTCCTGAAATAATCCCAGATGGTGTGCGTTCCAATCGTAGTAGTCGAAACTCAGGCCATCCGCATTCTCATCGACTAAGCTTGCACAACGGCTTTCTAAATAGCCTTCGTGGCGAAGGCGGAATAAGGCTTCCAGTTCTTTCGTGCTCTGCGCTTGGCGCAGCGTCAATACTTGTGGTGTGGTACTCATGATTACGAGATTGTATGAAGTTGATTAAAAAGTTGTCTCAAGTGAGCTGCCGTAGAACTCGTAATCGTTTCCAAAAACAGTGGGTCCGGGATATAGCTTCTGCCTTCTGGGCAGTTTACCCCAGTACCGAATACGCACCGATGAGTGTCGGTGCACGCCCTGTGCAACGGGCCGCTCTCTCTGTCCTGTTGGTCCTTGTAGACAGAAGAGCTCTGACGCCACAGGCAGCCAACCTTTTCCCATAAGCCCTCGCGTAGCGAAAGACTAAACGGGCCCCTTGGTCGTCAACTCCGTTAGACGTATAAAAGGAAGTGTAATAGTGTTGTTCCCCACCGCATCAGACTTGGATAGCGGAGGATGTTATCGTTGAGAAGTAAGCACAAGTGCTTGGGACGGGCTTTTTGGAAAAACGATTGAGCCCTACGGCAGTGTAATTTGGCGTCGGACTAAAAAAGGAGAGAAGGATGCAAAGTGTTGTTCAGTCTCACATGAGCGATGGCGTGATAATGCTTAGATGCAATTACCGCGGGCCATCGTATGATTTGTTATGTAAACCTCAAAATTCCTCCTCCTTTACGACCTGTAAATTTAGTTGATTATGTCACACAAATCAAGAATTTTCGAAAAAAAGCACTTTCTGACTGGCTTTTAATCAAAATCATGCAGGTATTTGTATAAGAATGGCGGGGTTTGCCAATTTTTTTGGTTTTAAACCAGATTCAGTTTAGTTTAACTGGAAAGCAGTAAACCAA
>CAYNIT010000237.1:0-7269 GCA_964397205.1 uncultured Phaeodactylibacter sp.
AGGCTTTTTAACGCAGTTAGCGTGCAAAAAAACGAGTCTAAATCGGTAAGTTATTATTGCGCGACCCCTTAGGGGTGCCAGGCAAAACAATAGTAAAGGTAGTGCCCTGATCCGGTTGGCTTTCCACCTCAATGCTTGCCTGATGCTGCTGCAGCAGTTCTTTGACAATATTGATACCCAGGCCCGTGCCTACTTCTCCGGCAGTGCCCGTGCGACTTTCCAAAAGGGCCCCGTCTAGTAAAGCAGCCGCTTGTTCTGACTCCATGCCAACGCCAGTGTCTGACACTTTCAGATGTACTTTACCCTCGGCCGCTCGGGCAGACAAACTCACCCGGCCTCCCTGATCGGTAAATTTGATGGCGTTGCGCGTCAAATTTTGCAAGGCTGCCTGCAAGGCATTCAGGTCACCGCATATTTCAGCCGTCGGCGGCTCTGCCACCGCCGTAAGCTCGATGCCTTTGCGTTCGGCGAACAGCTGACAATCCTCTACCACCTGCTCCAAGAGCTCCCGAACGGCAAATGGCTGCTTGTGCAACACCACTTTTCCGGTCCGCACTGCTACCCAGCGGGAGAGGTTGTCGAGAATTTCATTGACCTGCAAGCTGGCGCGCTGCAGGTAGGCGATCAGTTGATGGGCAGAGCGGTAGTCCTTTTGCTCCAGCATCTGGGAAATCTGGTCTGCTGTGCTGGAAATGAAAAACAGATTGCCCCGCAGTTCGTGGCCGACTATAGACATCACTTTGTCTTTTCCTAAATTGAGCTGCTCCAATTTCTGTTTCTGCTCCAAGATAGTCTGTTTGTCAGCTTTGATCTGTTGAGTCCGCTCTTCCACTTCTCTGGTCAGCCTTGTTTTTGCCCGCTTGAGCTGCCGGACTCTCCATTGTATGATGCTGCTTATCAGTAGGGCCAGAGCAGCTGCTACCAGCAGCCAAAACCACCACTTCAGGTAAAAGGGCTTAAGGACGATTAGATGGAGCTGTAGTTCTTGGCTGCTCCACACGCGGTTTTGGGTCCTCGCTCGTATGCGCAGCAGAAATTCGCCGTACGGCAAATCCGCCAGCGTAAGGCTATTGCCCTCCAGCATCTGCCAGCTGTCTGTAAGCCCTTCGGCAAACCAGAAGTACTGATGCTGCTGGGGGTCTAGGTAGCTGGCCAGCGCTACCTGGAGCTGAAAGGCATTGATCCTGCGGGCTGCGTTCAGCTCTACTCGCTTATTCTGCCGCATAGCCGGTTGTTCCTCCATGAGGCCAGTGCGGGGATTGAGAAAGCCGATATAGACCAAGTTGAGCGGGGTGTTTACCGCTTGTTGAATGTCGAAGCTATCTGGGTGAAAATGTACCATGCCGTTGACCCCACCCAGCCACAGTGCACCATCGGGGGATTTGTAATGGGAATTGTAATTGAACTCCTCGCCGTGCAAACCAGCATTCTGGTCAAAAGTCCGTACTTGTTGGGTAGCCGGGTCGAAGCAAGTCAGGCCTTGATTGGTCGGTAACCAAAACCGGCCGTTCTTGTCGGGGTAGATTCCATAGATGTGGTCGTCTGATAAGCCGTGCTCCCTGGCGGTGTACCATTGCTGTGCTCCGCTTGTTGGATTCCAAAGCAGCAGCCCGCGGCCTAAAGAAGCCAACCAACAGTGCTCAGGGTCTTGCCAGTAAAAGTGATTGAAGGCCATGTCGCTGCCTGAGAGAGAGGCTTCACCAGCCCGGCCATCTAGGGTGAAACTCTGCAGGCCTCGTTCCGTGGCGCACCAGATTAGGCTGTCCCTCTGTTCTATGTGGCGCACTTTCACCTTATTTATGCCAAGTTGGCGATTGAGTTCCCGGCAGGGTTTGAACACCTCTTCAGCGGGATCGTACTTAGCCAGCCCCCGAGAGGTGCCTAACCAAACCTGCCCTTTGCTGTCCTCAAATAGGCTGAGCGCACCGTAGTATTCTTCCTTATTTTGGGGCAGCAGGGGGATGATCTTCGTTATATTGCCCTCCTTATCGTACACTCGTACAGCAGCACCGCTGTGCACGCCCCAAATCTGGCCGCTGCTGTGGGGCAGGGCACCTATCCAGAAGCGCTTTTCCGGTAGCGGAAAGCCCCGCTGTTCGCCCCGGTCGTAGGCATACAAGCCATCGTAGGTGCTGATCAGCAGCGTATCTCCCTTCCCCTCTACGATATCCCGCAGGCTGAGTTGTTTGCCTGTCAGTAGCCTCTGGAAGAGAGAGGGCTCCACGCTCAGGCAGATAAGGCGCGAGAAAAAGGTAGCGTACAGTACGCCATTTTCTCCGCTGGAAAGGCGAAAGTTTTTATCGGGGAAGAAATTGCGTTTGAACTCCGGGAATTGCTCTAGCAAACTGAAGACCAGCTTGCCTTTCCTGTTGTATATCTTCCAGTCCCCACGCTTAATCACATGCCACAAGCCGTGCTTTTTCTGGTAAGCCAAGCTATAGGCACCGCCAATATCAATGCGGGAGGAGCTAAGGCTAAGCTGTGCTTGCAGCTTCTGCTCGTCAATATTCCAAAGCAACCGATTGACCAGTTTGCCACCGAAATGCGTTTTGAAAGGGAACTCAAGGTCCAGCCATCCTTGATTCAAGCGCTTGATTGCCGAGGGGGAGAAAAACAGCTTTCTGCGCAGCAGGATCTGCCCGGATGTATCTACCAGGCGCAGCTCATCGGATTGCCCTATCCAATATTTCCCTTCCTTTCCGACTGCTAAGGCTCCCACTGGTTCCGGCTCCATACTTTGGAACAGCAGTCGGAAACCTTTGGGCCCAAAGGTGTAGACTTTTCCGCGCTTAGTGCCCAAGTACAGTAGCTGGCTTTTCTCATCAGCTCTTGCGAAGGAAATCTGGTTGGCGGAAAATGGCGCACGGTCTTCGAAGAAGTCATCGAAAGCCTGCCCTTGGTCGGTGCAGGTATCTAGAATGTTGATCCAGGACTCCTGATAGCCCGATGCTCCTGACAGGTTGTTGTGCCGCCCGGCGCCGTACCATATATTGCCGGCATAATCCTCCAAAAGGAGCCTGCTAGAGTAGGCCTCTCCGTTTGTTTCGGGCAAGTCATAGGTGCGGAACCGGTTGCCGTCGTAGCAGTTGAGCTGCTCTTCGGTCAGTACCCACAGATAGCCTTCTCTCGATACGATGCAAGCTTTGGGGTGCCGCCCTCCCATGCCTTCCCGGTAACTCAATATGTTGTAGTCAGCGATGTAAGTACTGGTATCTTGAGCCTGAAGGAACAAGCTTGCGCCACAACTTGCCAGGAACAAGAGCAATTTCCATAGGGCGTTTGGTTCAATACTGTTCAAAGGCAAGGGGCTGATTTATAGAATGTTCTATGCCAATGCAAAAGTAACAAAAATCCTGAGCGTTCTGCCAACTGTCAATGAGCTAATTCCTTGGCTATTAGCGAGAGCGCGCCCTCAGCCAGTAGGCGAGGCCTGTGCTGAGAAGGGCAAAACCGATTAAATAAGGCAAATAAGCCTGGATGTGGCCCAATAGATAGAGTAGCGGGCCGGAGAAGAAAAAGCCAAGGTGGCCAATGATGAGGACCCAAAGTAAAGTGCTGATGAAACTGAAGAGCGCGAACCTCTGCAGCGGTACCTTTACCACTCCAAATAAGGTAGGTAAGACGATGCGGAAGCCGTACATGAACCGATACGCTAGCAGTAGGGCAGTAGCACGCTGTTCTACCGCTTCGCTCATTTTTTCAAAGCGTGGCTTAAGCTTAGGGCGTCGGTCAATCGCCGCCTGGCCGCCCCGTTTTCCCGTAAGGTAAAGGGTCCAATCTACTGCCTGGGCACCCAGGAAGACAGCAAGCAGCACATAGTTGAAGTTGAGGTAGCCCATCTTGGTAGCCTGGACCGCTGCTATGAAGGATAGCTCCCCTTCTAAGACAGCCCCGAGGAAAGCTCCTAAGTACCCTAACGACTCTATCCACTCCGTCATAATGTCTTAATTATTCACATTATCCAAGGTCGGTACTTGAGGCTAAGTACATGTCAAGCCACCGTTAAGTCTGTCTTAATTTACCGGGCTGGGGTTGATGTCAAATCCAGCCTCTTCTACAGCCTCTACCACATCCTGCGCTTGCAGTTTCGAGCCTTTTACCTGCAACAGCTTATCGGGATGATCGGTATCTACGGACCACTCCTCCAGCCCCTTTACGTCATCCAGGAAACCTGTAACCGCGCGTACGCAATTGCCGCAGTTGATATTGGTTTTAAATTGAAACTCTGACATGCCTTTTTTGAGGAGGGAACGCTACGAACGTGCTCTTGGTTGCCCGCCGGGGCTCAAAAGCTATTCGTACCAGAACCAGCAGCTGGCTCATTTCGAATAAGTTTTGCTAATTCTTGCAATCCACCCCCCATGCCCCCTATCTTTGCCGGGGTGCCGGTGCTCTTTTCTCAGCCCGAAGCCGAAATATGAAATGAGGAGCAATGATAAATGAGCCATCAAATACATTAAAGTCTCTTTTCCAAGATGCCAAGCGATATGAACAAGCGCAGGATCACTATAACGCTGTGAAACTGTACAAGCGCGTCATCAAGGAAGCACCCCATTGGGCTCCTCCCTACCTGCAGCTGGGCAACATCTATAAGTACCGCCAAGAGTGGAAACCGGCTCTGCACTACAACAAAAAGGCGATTGCCCTGGAGGCCGACAACCGGCAGGCGTGGTGGAATGTAGGGCTAGCTGCTACGGCGCTCAAGAAAAAAAAGCTGGCCCGGCGCATTTGGTCTAAATTTGGCTACACGCAAGAACGTAAAGTTAAGTGGCAGCCTGCCTCCGTACAACTCCGCTACCAGGATCAGATAGAGTTGATGTGGGTTCAGCGCGAAAGCCCCTGCCTTGGGCATATTCGGTCAATACCCCACCCCTCTTCCGGCCGGCGCTACGGTGATTTGGTTCTGATTGACAACGTCCCGCGCGGGTACCATGCTGCCAATGGACACCGCCTGCCGATTTTCGAAGAGCTGGGCGTACAAAAGTGCTCCTCTTTTCGGGCGTTTTCCTGCCTGCTCCTAGAGCCTTCGGCGGATGACATTGAATTGCTGCAGGGGCTGTGCTGGGATCGCTCTCTGGGCTTCGAAGTCTGGGGCAATGCGGCCGAAGCTCTTTCCTTCCGCCCCCGCGGCGGCCAGCCGGAGTACTATGCTTTCAACCTCAAGGACGAGCGGGAGCTGCTGGTCTCCATCGCCGCGCTGCACGAGGAAGATGCCCTGCAGGCGCTTTCAGACTGGGAGGTGATCAGCCTGAAGGCGTTTGCGGAGTTTCGGGCGCATCAGGTGTGTTAGGGTTCCCTGTATTTAGTGCCGGTACTACGGCGTTGGCAAAGCCTGCGCCGAGTTGGCATACAAAATTTTGTATCAAGTGGCAAATTAACAGTATGCTGAATAGTTACAATTTTGAATGAAGCTCCTTAGAACCCGAGTTTTCTTAGTTTCTCTTCTCCCCAACTTTTTCTGACATCGCAATTAACTAAAATCAGCGCGACCCAGTCATTTCTTTTATGACTTGAAAGTGGTTCGTAAATGAACTTTCTATTTAGTTTACCTGCGAAGGAAGCCCAATATGCAACGATATAGAAGTCTGGGTCTTCAGAAAAGCTTCTGCCCAATTTCGTGTTATCATTAGATTCTAGTTGAGATAAAATATTAGGGAGTATTGTGCCGGATACATAATTGTAAGTCGAATCTGCATTTAATTTTTCTATAAATTCAGCTGCTCTGCCACTACAGGAATATTCCCCGTCATTCAAGTAAGTTATTTGTTGGCCTTTGTAATTGAAGACTTTGATTGCGGGAATCCCGTCTATTTCATTCATTAGCTGTTTGTATGCGTCAAATTTTACAAAGTAAGTATCATGCTCTTTTTCTCCAAACCATTTAAGTTGATGCTTCATAATACGTTCATCATCGAGAGGTTTAGGCGTTCTTATCCCATAATACCCTTTCATTAGTAGTTGACAGGACGTGAAATTTATGCAAAAAACAAGCAGGAATATTGATAGGATTCTCATTTTGACAAATTGGTATCTGAATGATGAAATGCCGTATTCTTTAGATAGGGCTTTTGGTTCTACATCTAAATAATACTACAAATCAGAAAGTTTATAGTGCTTCGAATTACGAAGGGGAGCATGGCTTGATTAAGGTAACCTTGTCGGATGCAATGTATGAATGGTGACTGTTTGCACAAAATGGATTTTGCAGGGTACTACGGCGTAGGAAGCGGGTATTTGTGGTTTGGGTATAGGAAGGACAAATGGAATACCCTCAATTCATCTTTCATTTTGCTATCTTTGAACGGGACAAAGCCCGCGACATGCCCAAGAAATTCAACATCACCGGCACCTGCTATCCGGCACTGCACTACATGGCGGATATCAACGCCAAGCTTAAGGCGGTCCTAGCCATGGTGGAAGAAGGCGAGTATTTCACCATCAACCGCCCCCGGCAATATGGCAAGACGACTATGCTGGCTGCCTTGGAGGGCGTGCTGTCTGCAAGAGCAGATTATATGCCCATCCGGATGAATTTCCAAGGGGTAGACAGCAAGTGGTACGAGTCGGATGCCGCCTTCGCGCAGATGGTAGGGCGGCAGATGGCCGATGCGCTGGAGTATCAGGACGAAGAGCTGTTCGCAGCGCTGGAGCGCCGGATGGACCAAGTACAGGACATGTCGGCGCTATCTAGGGCCATTACTTTTCTAGCGCATAAGTCGGATAAGAAGCCGGTCCTGCTCATAGACGAAGTGGATGCGAGCAGCAGCCACCTGCCCTTCCTCAGCTTCTTGGGTATGCTGCGCACCAAGTACCTTAACCGGCTGAGCCCGCAACACGCTACATTCCATAGCATAGTGCTGGCCGGTGTACACGACATCAAGAGCCTGAAGGCCAAAATACGCACGGATGAAGATGCCGAAAAGTACAATAGCCCTTGGAATATAGCCGCTGATTTCAAAGTGAAGATGAGCCTGCAGCCGTCCGAGATTGCTCCCATGCTGGAAGATTTTGCTCAGGAGCGAAACGTTCAGCTTGATGCCAGAACCTTAGCCAGCCGGCTTTATTATTATACCTCTGGCTACCCTTTCCTCGTCAGCAAGCTGTGTAAGCTTATGGCGGAGGATATCCTGCCAGAGAAAGAAGAAAAGGCCTTGGGCGATGCCGAGCTTGAGCAGGCGGTGCAACTGCTGCTCCAAGAAAACAACACCAACTTCGACAGCCTGATCAAGAATCTGGAGAATAACCGGGAGTTGTACGATTTGGCTTTCG
>CAYNIT010000238.1:0-7218 GCA_964397205.1 uncultured Phaeodactylibacter sp.
AAAGCGTCGCAACGACCATGAGAAGAATGCACTTCAGAACGAATGTAAGTACCCATGCTTTTCCTGCTGCTCTTCTATCTGCTGCCCCAATGTACAACGGCACAAATCTCCATTACCGGGCAACTGCCGGCAGGCTATCCATCTGAGTACCTTCTTTATAAGGACATAGGCGAATTGGAGCTGCCTCGCCCTTACGATACGCTCTGGCTGGAGGCGCGGGCTTTCAGACTCGAATTGCCCGCTGATGCGCTGCGGTCTGTTACCCTTGGGCTGCCACAGGAATACACCGCCCGGCCTGTGCAGTACCACATTTTCTATCTACGCCCGGGCGATCAGCTCAGGCTGGATTTAAAGTACGCCTCCGACAGCCAGCAGCTCGAAATAAAGGTGAATGGCCCCAATGCCGCAGGTTATGAAATGCTGGCTGATTTTCAGCGGCGGCATTCCACCTCCAAAAACTATCTGAGGTGGTTCCTAGACCTGCCTCCTGAGCTGCCCAATTTAAGGGACACCATTGTAGGCAAAATTGAATCTATCCTACAGCCCTACGACAGCCTGTTGCAGACCGGTGCCATAGATCAGCGTTTTCACCGCATAGGGAGTGTACGCTTCCGCGAATCTATCGTACAGGCTCTGCTGAGTGATCTCTTTGACAAGAAGTGGGGAAAGTTTGGCCGCGGAATGCCCTTTGCCGAGCGGCTACAGCTGGCAGAACAACTCCTGCAATACAGTCAATTCGCCAAAACTCCGCCTTTCCGAAACGCCGTCTTTGCTTCCAGCCGCATGAACCGCCTGCGTTACGAACGGCTCAAGGTATTAGAGCTAGAAGATTACGCTGATCTGCCGGACACCACAGTGGAGGACAGCGGGCAGACCTTTCTGATTCCCGCTAAGTACGCTTCCGCATTACGGGAGCCCAATGACAGCCTGCGCGAATTCCTGCTTGCCCGCTACCTGCATTTTTCCTACTCCTCGCTGATTGGCCCGGAGTTTGACCGCACACGAGAGCCGGTGCTGGCGTACTTTAAAACCCTTTACCCCGCCAGCCGACACCTTTCAGCAATACTCGCAGAACGGCAAAAGAACCCCGTCCGCTACGCTCAGCTGGACCAGACCCCGGAGCCGCCCCCGCCCGCCCCACACTACCGCGCCTGGAAACCCAGCATTATCGATGATGCGGGCGCCATGACAGACTTCACCTTCGTACACAAGGGTGTCGATCTGAATATTGGTAAATACTATGTAGACATCTGGGCGACCTGGTGCCGCCCCTGCCTGCAGGCCTTCGCCCACAACGCCCCTACCGACAGCCTGCTCGATGCCCGCGGCTTTAGCCGGCTCTACATCTCCATCGACGACCCAGACCGCTCCTACAGTCAGTGGATCGAGACAATTGGCCGCTACCACCTCGGCGGGCGGCACGTCCTGGCCGGAGACCGGTTGAAAGAATGGCTGTTCGACCGGTTTTACAAAACCGCAGCAATTAAACTGCCCCGTTATCTGATATTGGTGAATGGTGTGGTCGTCCATGCCCACGCTGCCGGGCCGGAAGACCTGAGTACGCTATCCAAACAATTGGACAGCCTGTGAAGCCCTCACCAATAGTACCGCAATCCAACATTAGCCTGATACAGCTGGTAGCGCTGCTCCAGCGGATAGCTCTCCCGCGTAAAACTTTGCGGAAAGTACCGCATCGCAGGAGACAGGTAGATAGAAGTACGGCGGCCGAGCTGATAACTGGCCAACAGTCCAAAATGGAAACTGGCCCCAATGCTTGCTTTGTACACCTTTTCCTGCCGAACGTCCAGATCACTGTCAGCTGAGGCAAGGATGCGCCCTTGCGTTTGCAGCTGCAAGTTGGCAAATACGCCCGCCTGCGCGCCCAGCTTGAAGCGCTGCCCCACCGCTGCCTGATAACCAAGGATAAGCGGGATTTCCAGGAGGTTGTAGCGGTTGTAGTAGCGTTTGTTGTAGCGGGTTGTTTTTTCCAGAGGCACCATGCCGTAGACGGTATCTACTTCATCGTACAGGTTGACAACTAGCGACTGAACTCCAAAAACAGAGTCTACCGAACTGACGACATCTCGGTACTCGTAGCGCTCCGTGATACGGGTAAAATGGATCCCGGTGCTCACCTCCAGCCCAGAATGATGGCTCAAATTGAAGAGCAGCCCCGCCTGAACGTTTTCCAGCACCCGTTCGCTTTGCTCCCTTAGTGCCCGCAGTGGGATGCTATCGGAAAAGCCGGGGCGGGCGGAGAAGGAGCGCTGCGTGATGCCCAGCCCTAACTGAACGCTCACTGAGCCTCGGAAGTCGGGATCCCAGAGTTGCTGCTGTTCATGCCCTGCATCTGTGCCAGCGGGCGGCAGCGGCGATGCTTGCGCTTGCGGTCGTACCGTACCCACAGCCAGGAGAGGCAGGGCAGTTAGGGCGGGCAGTTTCGCTCCGGCTATCCGGCTCTGTAGCACAGGGCGAGCTATTGGTTTCGTCGGCAAAAAGTGCAACGCATCCGCCTGGCCAGAAGGGACGGCAGGCTCCGCCGAAGCGCCCTGACTATCAGAAGCTGCGGCTACAGCATCCATCACGGCCTCCATTCCCGCTGCTTCCTGCTGCAGGCGGGCGATGGGCTCGGCCCCTCGGAGCAGCGGCTCCTTCAGCCCATCCGAGCCCTGCATAGGAATAGCGAAAGCCGCCAGCTCCCGCGGCGCAGGCGAATCTCCCAACTGCCAGTAGGCGGCCAGCCCGCCCAACAGCAAAGCGCCAAGCAGAAACCACCAAATGGCCCCGCGCCGCCTGCGCCGGCGGCGGTTGATCGCATCCACGCCCGGCTCGATGGCTGCCCACAGCGCCTCGGCTTCCACCTCCGGCCGGCGGGCGGATAGCCGCTTACTTATTATCTTTTCGAACAGAGGCCACTTCATGGCTTTCGTTTTTGGTTGTTGTCAATTGATGCTGCAGCATTTTCCGGGCGCGGACCAATTGCGAACGGCTGGTGTTCTCAGAAATGCCCAGCAAGCTGGCAATTTCTTTGTGGCTATAGCCCTCGACTACGTATAAGTTAAAGACCGTGCGGAAGCCCGCGGGCAGCTGATGGACCAGCGCCATGATGTCTTCGGCCCCAAGGGCTGCGTACACCTCGGGCAAATCGGCAGTGGGCTCCGGCATCTCCAAAGGATGCTGCTCGCGGTTAAAACAGCTCCGTTCCAGCCACTGCAGGGACCGGCGCACTGCTATGCGGCGCATCCAGGCCTCAAAAGAGCCTTGCTCCCGGTAGGAACCGATCTGCTGGAAGATGCGCAGGAAAACCTCCTGCAACACGTCCTTCGCCATCGCCTCGTCGCGGGCGTAGCGCTGACATACGGACAGCAACATGCTGGCGTAGCGCCTGACCAGCAAATACTGGCTGGATTTCACGCCCTCCCGGCAGTCTTGTATGAGCTGTTGTTCGGTCACTAGATGGAACTAAATTATAGAGCTGACGCCCCCTTGTTACAGGAGCCGCCAGCTCGGCCTTGGTTACTGTCGTTTTAGATTAAAATCCCCGCTTACGCTCACCTGCTCCGGAGGCTGAACGAGGTTGTTGGTCAAGGTCCCGCTAAAGGTACCAATTACCGGTTCGCCGAAGGTGCCAAAGGCAGTTACTTCAAAGTTTTCGAAATTGCCGCTTAGATTCCATCCCCGGCTTTCGTCCGTAATGCTGATAACATAGTTGTCATCACCGCTGTAGTCGCCAGTTGTTGCACCGGCGAAATTTATACTGACGGAAGTGCCCTCTTGGGACCAATGGTAGATAAAGGATCCGCCGATGGAGTCTGGAAACACGCCACCTCCCATGTAAAGAGCGTTATCTCCGTCTACGGTTACCCGAACATAGTCCTCCAGGTTTTCTTCGCATACATTGATTAGGCCAAGGTTTACATTGGGCGTGGTAGCTTGCACTGTCACCGCTTCGCTCTGTACCAGGTCGTTCTCGCTGATGCCAATCACGGTCAGCTCTGGATTATCCTCGCAGGCGGAGAAAGAAAAGTCAAAACTGGCTTCATCCAGGTACTCGTAGCGAAGGTAGTTCCCAAACTCATACCGCAAGATGCCGTCTGGCAAGGGGTTACCCTCGCAATCCACCAGCGTACCGGTCAGGTTGATAGCGTTGAGCAAGCCATCCGGCACGCTGATGACTCCCAGGTCTACATCACCCGAAAACGGGCCGATGTTTTCGCTGTAAATTACCTCGCCGCAATTCCCCATCACTTCCAGCAGCAGGTCGTAGTCTTGGGGAATCAAGCCAGCAATGCTGCCATCCGCCCCGGTATGGCCAAAGCCGTTCAAATTAGTGCCCGGCTGACGGATGATGACCCGGTAATTTCCCAAGGGGTTGCCTGCCTCATCCTGCAGCACCGCCGAGAAGGAGATCAGCGGGTCTTTGAAGTCGTGGTTCCAGTAGGAAAAGTGGGAGACTTCCCCGACGTAGGCATCGCCCTGCAGGCGGGAAACGCCCTCCTCTACCCACATGCCATATTCCTCGTTGTACGACCAGTTGGGAACCTCTGCCGGTGCATTGCCCTGCAGGAAGTCCGGCACCGGCATGGAGATGGTAGCGGTGTAGCCCTCCAGCAGGTTCAGGGGGTCGCCGGCTTCGCTCTGCAGCTCTACCGCCATCATCCCCGCCGTAGTCAGGGCGACCTCCTCCGAGTTGAAGTCTACGCCCTGTAGGTTGCCCGGCATTTGGTTCAGTATATCCGGCTCGTTTGGATTGAGCCAGCGGGCAGCTACTTGTACTACCCCGTCGTAGGGCGTACCATCTGCCCGGGCAATAGAGCCGGGTTCAAATACTACCTTCGCGCCGCCGTTGGCCACTATTGCTCCACCGGCATCTGAGGAGAAGGAGTAATCGAAGGTTTGGGGGATAAGCTGGATGCGCACCCTGTTTTCTGTCCCTTCCGTCGGGAAGAACCGCCGGCTGCCGGGGAAATAGCCCTCTTTGTGCACCCGCACCAGGCTGCCGCGGGCATTCAGGCCGATGTTTTCAAAAAAGAAGTGCCCGAAGGCATCGGTGCTGGCCGATAAGCCGTTGATTTCAACTTGCGCATCCGCTACCGGCTGCCCCGTTTCATCCGTTACAAAGCCTGTCAAACTAGCCTGCACCGGTTCTACAGGCTGCTCCCACTGCTCCAGCACGGGTGGGACAAAGGGCGTCTCTGTTGTAATGGCTTCATCTACGTTTTCGCGGCAGGCCGAGAAGGCCAGCGCGATCAGTAGCGATAAGATTCCGATTTTTTTCATGCTCATTGCTTTTTGGCGGCAAGCGCCGGTTGTTTCGATAATAAGTGGTTGCAGAAACAGGCCCGTTGTCCTTGCAGCCTCTAAATCGGACGGGGTACGGAAACGTTGCACAAGCAGTAAAAATTCATTAAAAATAGTAACTTGAGGCATCACCAAGCTGACGACTCCATGAGCCAGAAATCTGCCTTTCGCCGATTCATCGAAGCAATCGTTGACTTTTTCAAGTTCTTCCTGCGCCGAAAGAAAAAGAAGGAGGAAAAGGAATAGATGGCGCTGGCTGGCAGCTGGATAGAGGGCTTTGGGCTTAGCAGCTCACTTATCTGGAAGCATCAGACATCCGGAAAACTAAGTTATTACCTTGGCTTTGGCGCTGCTTTCGGGCATACCGCATTCAGGTCTCCGGATGTCCGCCTTACTATTGACCGGAGCCCCATGGGGTTCGCCGGGCTCGCCCATCTTGGCGTTCAGTGGGCTTTCGCCAAAAAGGCGTACCTCAGTGCTTGTTTGGAGGCCAGCCTTTGAGCTAAAAAAGGCCACTTATTCGGTGATACTGCGTTGCTTTTCTTGGCCGTACCTCAGGGTATGCCCTTCGAAAAGCGCCTTGTCTCACCGAAAAATTGACACTTTTCACTTTCAAATCCGACCTCCAAACAAGCACTCAATCTGGAGGCGAACCCGATAGGCTTGCTCAATACTTATGACCGGGAAAGCTGGTTGTTGCTGTCGCCGCACTTAACTATCGGATATACTTTTGGCCCACACTAAGAGATGCTATGTTAGCATCTCTAAAATTTCCTTCAGCTGTTAGCATGAAAATTGCAGCTGCGTTTACTATTTTGCCTGCAGCCATAACCAAATTTCTACCACATGAAGCCCATCAAAATCATCAAAAACCGCTCCGACATTGGGGCGGGTACCCGGGGGTCTGACCTCGGCATCGATGCCCTCGAAATCGCCGCTATCAATGCCGGCAACACCTACTTCAAACAGTTCCCTCATCTCGATGTAGAGACCCACAATGAATCTGTCTACGACAAAGTGCAGGTCAAATTTGCCAAGCGCATCACCCATGTGGCAGAGCAGTGCCAACGGGTAGCTGAAGCGGTCAAAGGATGCATGGATGATGGCTATTTCCCGATTGTGCTCTCAGGCGACCACTCTTCCGCCCTGGGTACCATCAGCGGGTTGAAAGCCTACCAGCCGGAACAACGCCTAGGGGTGGTCTGGATCGATGCCCATGCCGACTTGCACTCCCCTTACACTACCCCTTCCGGCAATGTACACGGCATGCCGCTTGCCGCTGCCATCGGGCTGGATAACCTGGACTACCGCATCAATGAATTGACCAAAGTGACTGTCGAGCAATGGGAACGCCTGAAGAATATCGGTGTGAAAGGCCAAAAGCTGCGCCCGGAAGACCTGCTTTTTTTCGGTGTACGCGATACCGAACCGGCCGAGGATATGCTCGTCGACACCCTCGGCATTCGAAATTACAAAGTAGAAGAGCTGCGCTTTAGGGGTATGCAAACCTGTATGCAGGAGGCGTTGCAGCAGCTCAACGAATGCGACTACATTTACGTCTCCTTCGATGTAGACAGCCTCGATTGCGACTTCGTCTCCCGAGGCACAGGCACACCTGTCTCCAAAGGCTTTGACCCAGCAGAGGTGGAAAGCATCATCAATTGGCTGATCGAATCCGAAAAAGTGTGCTGCCTGGAAGTCACAGAGGTCAACCCGCTGCTCGACAACCGGGGCAATAAGATGGCCGAGACTGCATTCCGGGTACTTGATGCAGTGACCGCCCGGCTAGTGCCAAGCGCGATGGGAGCATAAGGCTCCAATCTAAATCGTTTTTGGTTGAGCAATCTTGCCTATCTCTTGGACTAAGTGCTTGTTTGGAGCAACCTTTACGTTGCAAATCACCTCCAAACAAGCACT
>CAYNIT010000239.1:0-7215 GCA_964397205.1 uncultured Phaeodactylibacter sp.
TACCGCGGTACCTTTGAAGGCCATATTGTTTTTGTCGGCAGTTGCGGCTTCTCCTTCGACGGGGCAGGTATACTTTTCTACAGGTATGGACTCCCCGGTAAGGGCAGATTCGTTGACCTGCACCTCGGCGGTTTGCACAAAGCGCGCATCAGCGGCTATCATATCCCCGGCCTCCAGGACCAGCAAGTCGCCGGGGACCAGCTGCTCCGCATCTATTTTCTTCGTGGAGCTGCCGCGGATTACTTTGCTTTTCACCTTGTCCATGTTCTTCAGGGCGTTCATGGACTTGCGCGCCTGATACTCCATGCTGAAACCAATGATGGCGTTGATCAACAGTACGGCTACTATAGCAATGCCCTCGGCTATATCGCCAAATACAAAGGAGAGGGCAGCAGCGGCTCCCAGCAGGTAAGCCACTGGGGTATTGAACTGCTCCACGAACAGCATGAAAAGGCTCTTCTGCTGCTGTGCTTCCAACTGATTGAGGCCGTGCTCTTCCAGCCGTTTGTCAGCTTCCTCTTGGCTGAGGCCGTGCTCGGCATCCGTCTGTAATGCATTGACCACATCCTCAACGGTACTACTGTGCGGTTGCTCCATGTTTTCTGTTTGGCTCTTATATTTTAACGGAGTAGGGGGGCGGTATGTGCGCAGGGCGGAAGAAACGGTGAGCAGTCGAATGGCCCAATCTGCCTGCCCCTCGATGAACTGTTCACTCTTCTAAGATTAGTTTGAAGGGATAATTAGTAGCATTAAGCTTGGATAGGGTTGCGTTCTTGGTAAGGTGTACTGTTTCCAATTGGGGCATTTCGAACAGCCAATCTGGCAGGTGATCTACCTTATCCCCAGATAGTAGAATGGCCTGTAGTGATTGGACGTGTTGCAATTGAGGTGGAATACGGTCAAATCCACAACAAGCCTTGAAAACACGTAAGTGTGTTAGTTTTTCAATGCCCTCTGCAAAATCCGGGCCTACAGTGCGTGCTCGGACTGTAAGATTGGTCAGGGCGGGGAGTTTGGAAACACCCTGCAGCGAAACAAAAGCTCCATCTTGAAAAACATTCAAACGCTTCACCCTTGGCAAAGGTTCCTTTAAGTCAGGAAAGGAATCGATGCCGCTCAATATCAAGGTTTGCAATTTCTTTAGGCCCTCTTCGGACGTTTCAATTGTGGCTCTACGTGGGTTTAAGAAACTGAGCTTAACGTATTTCAGCTGGGAGAGCTTGCTAAAAACGGAGGGTACGCGACTGAAGCCTTTACCGAAACTCATTTCCAGCTTTTCGAGCTGTTCCCATGCTTCTGCAAAATCAGGAAAAACATCCAATGGCTGCCGGACGACTAACCAATTCAGCTTTTTCAACCCGGCCATGGCCGCAGGGAGTTCCTTTACTTCAGGAAGATGAAGGGCTAGCTGTGTTAGCTTAGCCATTTCGCTTATCCCTTCAGCAAGGCTGGTGTCTTCCACCGAGATCAACTGAAGCGTTGCAAGCTGGTTAAAACCAGAGAGGTTTGGTAGTCTCTTTCCAGGCTGATTATTCGTTACCGACAGCTCCCGTAGATGTGGCAAAGAAGAAACGCCAGGCGGAAAAGCACTGAAATCTGCATTCCGGATACTCAAACTGACAAGGTTTGGAATTTCCCATACCAAAGCGATATCCGCTGCAGTAGGGTGGCTGAGTTTAAGTTCTACAGAATAAGACTGGTCTCCCGAAATAGCGGTCGGCTGCAGCGTGTCTCCCTGAAAAAAGTCCAGTTCGTAAGCCCTCAAAGGCCGGTCGAGTACTTCATCATAGCCCTCATGGTATTCATGAAACTGGCAAAAAGATGTAGAATAAGCAAATAGGGCCACTCCTAAGAGAGGGAGCATTTTAATAGTCTTCATAGCTTTAAGTTTTTGAGGGTAACGGAGGCGAAAACCTTCCTGCATCAACAGCGCCAACTTTAACGTCTCGAAGGATGCTTGCCACCCAAGTGCAATCATAAACCATCTTTTTATTAAAACCATTTCACTCCATAGAGCGGCCTCTAATGCTTATCAAAACATACGCCAGCGCCGTGTACGGCATGTATACCTGCACGATTGCTGTGTATCGTTGGGCAGTCGGCAACGGAAAACAACTTTTACCATCTGGTAGGCCTGCCGGACAATGCCGTCAATGGGTGAGCAAGGGCGCGTTCGTCCCCTCAACGCAAAGAGCCCTCCTAGCCTTGGTATCTTGCCAAGAGCCAGGAGGGCTGCGGATGGTTTTTCTTAGTGTTTTCTTTACTTCAGCACCACTTTAGCGGTGTACAGCTGCCCATCGATTTGGATGTGGTAGAAGTAGTTGCCAGGTGCCAGGCCGCTGCTGTCCAGCTGCAGGGAAAATACCCCCGGCTGCATATCGGCATTGAGCAGTTCGCGGACTTGCTTGCCCGCTGCGTCAAAGAGGGTGATATCGACCTGAGCGCGCTCCGCCAGGGAATAGTGCAGGGTATTGGTATCCCGGAAGGGGTTGGGGTAGACGCCCAGGATGGCGAATGTCTCCTCGGCCGGCGCTGCCTCTTCGGTGTTGGTGATGACCGCCGGCGGATCAAAGGGGGCGGGCTTGTCCTGCACGGCTTTGGGGGCAGCGGGCTCGGCGGCAGCTTGCAGATGGTTGGCGCCATCTGAGGTGAACCAGCCCTCGCCAAAAGCCTCTTCCTCGGCTACCTGTCCGATATCCGTGAAGAACCAGTCGGCCTGTGCGCTTTCCTCCGTCAGGTCCAGCACAAAGTAACCATGCTGGATCAGGTCGGTATACTTCATGTGCGGGTTGGGGTTGCCCAAGTTGAGGCCGACACTGAGGTCTGTATTGATCTGATCCTGGAAAACGGATGCAGTAGCCAGGTCAATGTTTTCATCAAAATTGGCAGAAGTGACGCTCGGGGTGGCGAATTCTACTGCAATACTGCCTTCCCCATTGTCCGGGCTGTAGGTTGGAGAGGGATTGTAGAACGGCACTTCTCCGATGCCTGGGATGGTTTGAAACTGTAAATCGGTGGGCTGGCCGGTCACATCAAAGGCGAAGGTGCTGTGGAAATCTCCCGTGAGGATGACCACGTTGTCGATCTGGTTTTGGCTGATGTGCTCGATGATCTTAGCCCGCTCTGCCGGGTAGCCATCCCAAATGTCCAGGAAGATGCTCTCGAATTCTTGGAAAGTAGTGGTGGTATCCAGTAGCGCTGCCCAGCCCACATTGAGCTCGGAAAAGATTACCTGCTGGCCGACCACTTTCCATTTAGCCTGGGAATTGCTCAACTGGTCCAGGAACCAAGCTCGCTGCGCTTCTCCCAGTAGCGTGCGGTTGGTATCGTAAAGCTCGGGAGAGGTGACGTCCAGGATTTGTTCTTCCCGGCCTTCCAGGCGGGTGTCTAGCATGACGAGGTCCATCAAATCACCGTAACGAATGGTGCGGTAGATGCTCTCCTCTTCATTTTCCCGGATCGGCATCCACTCGAAGTAGGCTTGCTTGGCTACGGAAACGCGGGTTTCCCATTCTCCTTCTGCCCCTTCGGTATGGTTTTGGGCACCGTCTGTGTAGGCATCATTGGCGCTTTCGTGATCGTCCCATACCGCGATGAAGGGGTGCTGCTGATGCGCGCGGGCCAGCGCCGTATCCAGGCGGTAGGTGGAGTAACGCGCCCGGTATTCTTCCAGGGTCACAATTTCGGTAGCTGGATCGAGCGGGCGATTTTGCAGAAGGGTGCTGTCGCCGTAGGTGCCGTTGCCATATTCATAAATGTAGTCTCCCAGATGCAGTATGGCGTCGAGATCGGTGCGTTCCGACAAGCGCTTGTAAGCGTTGAAGTAGCCGTGCTGGAAGTTGGAGCAAGAGACCACGCCAAACTTCAAGTGGTCTGCTTCGTCGGCTGTCGGTGTCGTCTTCGTTTTCCCAATAAGGGAATTGGCGCCCAGGGCAGAAAAAGCGTAGTAGTAGGTGGTGCCTGATTCCAGGCCCGTTACGTCCACTTTCACCGTGTAATCCCGCTCCGGCCCAGTGGTGAAGCTGCCGGACTGCAGGATGTTGTCGAAATTCAGGTCGGTAGCTACGTACCATTGTACGTCTATGGGCTCGTTGTCCATTTCCTCCGGCGTTACCCGGGTCCAGATGATGACGCGGTCCTCCAGCGGGTCACCCGAGGCGACCCCGTGGTAGAAAGGCGCCCAGGCCGGATTGATGGTGGTTGGATTGGTGCGCGACTCCACCCGGTCGTTGTGCAATAGGCGGTCCTGAGCTACGGCGCTCAAGGACAGCAGCAGTGCGAAAAAGAGCAATACGGTCTTGTTCATGTCGAAATTTTATGTGTGGCGAATTGAGGACGCTAATAAAGCGACTAGGTATTAACTGAGGGTTAAGGGATCGCAAAACAAAGCAAGCTTTCGAAGGTAAGGCAGGGATTTATATCAATCCCGCTTTTTTGACTTCCGCCATCAGCCGCTGGTATCGCTCATCGGGTAAATTGGTGAGCGGAAGGCGGACCTCCTTGCTGCACAAACCGAACATATCAAGCAATCCCTTGATGCCGGCGGGGTTGCCGTCTGCATAGAGGTGGGGATGGATATCCAGGAGCAGCTCGTTCAGTTCGCGGGCCTGCGTGAGTTCCCCCTGCATGGCATGGCGTACCATATTGGAAAATTGCTGTGGGAAGGCGTTGGCGATAACGGAAATGACCCCAGTAGCTCCGCTGGCGATCATGGGAAAGGTGATGGGGTCCTCTCCCGACCAAAGCTGAAAACGGCCGGGTTTTTCCTTAAGGATTTTCATGGCCTGCACCAGATCGCCAGAAGCCTCCTTAACCGCAATGAACTGCTCGCTGGCGTGGGCTAGCCGGATGGTGGTCTGCGCTTCGATATTGCAGCAGGTCCTGCCTGGCACGTTGTAGATGATGATGGGCAGGGGAGCGGCTTCTGCCAAAGCCATGTAGTGCCGGAACAGCCCCTCCTGAGAGGGCTTGTTGTAGGCCGGGCTGCTCGACATGATGGCGCTGATGCCGTCGAAATTGTAAGTTTTGAGGGCCTGTACAATTTTGTCAGTGTAATTGCCGCCGAATAAGCCTGCTACGATGGGCACCCGGCCGTTGGCCTTTTCAATAGTGAAGTCCAGAACCGCTCGGCACTCCTCCGGGCTTTGGGGGATGGCCTCGCCGGTGGTACCTAAGGATACGATGAAGTCCACGCCCCCGTTGATGACATGCTCAATGAGTTTTTCCAGGGCGGGAAAGTCAATAGCTTTATTGCGGAATGGCGTAACCAATGCCACTCCAGTGCCACTGAGATTAGGCTGGTTCATAAGGCGTATTTGTTTTGCCGAGCAGTGCCTCCATCTGCTCTATGAAATCCTGCAGCCTTGCGCTGCTTGGCAAGTCAATCATCAAATCGTAGGCGTAGGTGTTTTCGGTGGAAGGCCCTATCCGCAATTTGGCTTTGGACAAGGCGCAGATGTACTCCGCGTAAAGCGTGGGCTTCAGGCTGAGGTGGATCAGGAGGTCCAGTGGCTGCTCGCGAAATTCTTTGACGACAGCCCTTTTGGGCCGGTAGGCCCAGTCCAGATCTTTACGGGAGAAACATTTGAAGGCTAGCTCCTGCCCCTCCTCCAGCTTGTCCAAATACCCCAGGAGCCGGGTTTGCTTGCCCTGCTCGCGCAGGCGCTCGGCGTACTGCAGCACCAGCTTTCGGGTGTTAGGGTCGTCGGCCCGAAAGAGCAGCCCTACGGTATGGGCGCTTTTGAGGTTGACGCTGTCTCTTCCTTGGGGAGGGATGCGCTGCTTCAGTTTTTTGCGCAAGCTCTTGCGGTGCGCTTTGATTCTAAGGTCGTGAATCAGTCCCATAGGTTGTATTCTGGTTAATCACTGTGCTGAGGAAGCTTCTCGTTCAAAAACACCGATTTTCGCGTACTTTTCGATGCGAGCCTCAATAAGCTGCTCTGGGCTGAGGTCTTGAATTTCGGCGATGGCCTTTTTGATCTGCCGTTTCAGGAGCTTGGCCATATCTTCGGGAGCAGAATGCGCTCCGCCCAGCGGCTCTTTGATAATGCCGTCTATGATGCCGAACTCGTGCATGTGATCAGCTGTGAGCTTCAGCGATTCGGCGGCTTGTTCTTTGTAGTCCCAGCTACGCCACAGGATGGAGGAGCAGGATTCCGGGGAAATGACCGAGTACCAGGTGTTCTCCAGCATGTAGACGCGGTCGCCCAGCCCGATGCCGATCGCGCCGCCGGAGGCACCCTCCCCGATAACGGCACAGATGATAGGAACCCGCAGCCGGGCCATTTCCAGCAAGTTGCGGGCGATAGCCTCTGCCTGCCCCCGTTCTTCTGCCTCCAGCCCAGGGAATGCGCCCGGGGTGTCGATCAGGCATACCACCGGATAGCTGAAGCGCTCAGCGAGTTTCATCAGGCGCAGGGCTTTGCGGTAGCCTTCCGGGTTGGCCATGCCAAAGTTGCGGTACTGCCGCATCTTAGTGTTGACGCCCTTCTGATGGCCGAGGATCACCACCGTCTGCCCATCCAGCGAGCCCAGGCCACCGACTATAGCCTTGTCGTCGGCGTAGCAGCGGTCGCCGTGCAGCTCGATGAATTTGCGGCACATTTGTCCGATGTAGTATAAGGTGTAAGGGCGCTCCGGGTGGCGGGACAGCTGTACCTTTTGCCATCCCGAGAGGTTGCCGTATATCTCTTTGCGCTTGTTTTTGATCTTGTTCTCCAGCTCCCGCTTCATTTCAGTGACATCGAGGTCGCCCTCACTGCCCACCTGCTTGATCTTCTCCAGCTGTTCGTACAAACTTTCTAGGGGCTTTTCGAATTCCAGGAAAACCATAATTGCGTGGATTTTGTAAGGCGGGGCTACCGCCTGCTTCAGTAGGGGTTATTGAAAGCCCGAAGCCCGCCCGCAGGCTTTTTGCTTGGTTTTCAATGGGGTTGGACTTGGCTGCGGCGGCTTCCTGTAGCGGCACAAAAGTAGCAATAAGGCTAGAGTAAAACACGGGCTAGAAAACTTTTTTAATTTTTTTCCAGAGAGGGGTTGCAAGGTGTTCGGATTGCGCCTATATTTGCACTCGCATTTAGAACAGCAGCAAAACAGTTTGCTGAACTTGGCAGTTCAGTTGGTTAGCATGTCCCGAAAGCGTTCGGGAAGGTCGCGGGGTCAAGTCCCATGCTGCCTCTAGCGGACAGATTGCCGCCGAGAAGAAATAAGGTCCGG
>CAYNIT010000240.1:0-7195 GCA_964397205.1 uncultured Phaeodactylibacter sp.
TCTTGTTCCGTACCTACGGCACGGGAAGGGGTTATTGCATTTATTGTGCTACCTATGTTCTGCCCCTAAAGGGGCAGGCAAATAAAACGGCAAAATGTAGAAAGGTAAAACTGCAGAACTGCAAAATATATCCCCCCCCTCGGGCACTAGAGGTGAAAAGTTGTCGAACTCACCGAAGATTCGTTTTTGGAAACCGAAAGGTTCTTCTACCGTGACAAGCCAGGGTTAAGATTAAAACGAGATTACTTCGGTGTCTCAATATGCGCCAGGGCCACCAGCTGCTGATTCCAGTTGCCGAAAGGGAATTTGGCAAAAGCCTCGCCGTAGCCGCCAGGGCCATCGTAGTTGGCAGTGGTGCGAGAGGCAAAGTTGCGGGAGTTGCGGCCGTGCATCATATCGTATTTGATGACCTTGCCGCCCTCGTCCTTTTCCACCTTTGTTACAATGGCTACGTGCATGATCTTGCCGTTGGTGCCGTCGTGCGAAAACTTTTCGGGATTGGTCAGAAAGTCGATGGTGATATCGCTGTACCGTTCATCCGTGCGGCCAAAGAACACTACGGTACCCGGCGTGATCAAGTGGCTTTCCGCTTGAGCGTCCTGCACTAGATGGAGGTTGTTGTGCTTGTGGTACCAATGCGCAATCTGCCGGGAGTTGCGGTCTTCGGTGAAAGAAGGATAGTGGAACTTGGATGGATCCCCCAGCACGGACATCCTCCGCTGCAGCATATCTTTGATCTTGTGGTAGATGCCGGAGCAATCCTGGCCCTTGCTTCTGATGTATTCCAGTTGCTGCGCCTCCAGCTCTTGGGAGATGAGGTCAAGGATAATGCCGAGCTTTTCCTCATTAACCGTGCGCTCCGCCATGCTGCCGCTAGATTTATCGGCATTAGAGGAGGTATCTATTGCGTCAGTTGCGCCCGCTGTATCGGCTGCGTCCGTTGTATCCGGCCCTGAGGCCAAATTGTCTGCTGTCTTATCTGCAGCTGCGGTTGCAGTTTCGGCGGTAGCGGCCAGCTCGTCCTCGCTCTCCGAGGGTTTAGCAGCGGAGCCGCCGCAGGAATTCAATAATACAACCAGGCCAAATAAAATAGCAATAAGCGGGATAAATTTTTTAACAGGTGTCATCATCTTGATTTTTTGGGCTAAAATTTTGTACAACTTACAGTGTCGAAAGATAGTTTGGAATTTCGGCTTTTCCTACAAAACGGCCCAAAATGTGCTGAACGGTAGCTCTCGTGTGCTGAATGGCAGCAATGTGGCCTACACAAAAAAGGAATTGCCATTAGATCCAGTTTTGCCCTGTGGCTTTAGAGAGGAAGCGGCTGGCAAAGACGGCGCATCGCTGGAATGCTTTTCGCCTTGAGTTCTTTTGGCACACAGCCCCCCTACTCCCAGACATCCAAGCGGCCCAAGCCAAGACCCAATAGCTGACAACCGACTTGGCATTGCTTAAACTATTTCTTTCCTATCGGGTTTATATAGTTATTTTTTTGCTTTTTTAAGCCTAAAAATTTTAAATTATGAAAATATGTTCATAACTTGATGTCATAATCACCCGTTCATGTCAAGCGTTATTGCCACCTCAAAAACAGCACCCGGCTAAACGAGCGCGAGCGGCCCATTGCCCCTTTGTGCTACCCACCAGCAATGACGCATAGAACACCCAATAACAAGCGGCCTAGCCAAGACACTGGACCGGCCATACCATTCAACCTAACCTTAAAATAACGACCAATGAAGTACGGCTTTGTAATTGACAACCGCAAGTGCATCGGCTGCCATGCCTGTACCACGGCTTGCAAGTCGGAGCACAATGTACCGGTAGGGGTCAACCGCACTTGGGTCAAACAGGTAGAAAAGGGCGAGTTTCCCAACTCCCGCCGCCTGTTTTCCGTGATGCGGTGCAACCACTGTACGGATGCGCCCTGCGTAGAAATCTGCCCTACCGAAGCCCTCTTTTTCCGCGACGACGGAATTGTAGACTTTGACACCGACCGCTGTATTGCTTGCAAATCCTGTATGCAGGCTTGCCCCTACGATGCGCTGTACATCGACCCGCAAACCGAGACGGCGGCCAAGTGCAATTACTGTGCGCACCGCATCGATGTAGGGCTAGAACCCGCCTGTGTGAATGTTTGTCCGGAACACGCCATCATCTCCGGCGACATGGACAACCCGGACTCGGAAATTGCCCAGCTCCTCTCCCGCCAGCAGGTGTCCGTGCGCAAAGCGGAAAAAGGCACGGCCCCCAACCTGTTCTACATCGACGGCGACGAGGCTTCCCTGAACCCAGCAATGACGGAAGATACCGGCGAGTATTTTTGGAACTCGCAATCGCTGGGCGTCGGCCACTACGCCAAAGAAGCGGAACGCCTGGCCTTTTCCAACGGCGATGCGGTCGCGGCGGTACTGGAGGCCAACGGACAGGGCACCGAAGCCGGCGAACTGGCCAAAAACGGCGCTAAAAAGTCCATCGAAGTCATCATGGGCAAAGAAGCCCGCCGCATTTACGATACGCCCGACAAGGGCATCCTCTGGGGCTGGGAAGTATCGGGCTATGTATGGACCAAGGCCATCTCCGCCGGCGCCTTTCTCATTCTCTTCCTAGGCAGCCTGTTCGGCTGGGCGACGCCTTCGCCGGCCATGGAGTACTGGGCCTACGGCATCGGCATCGTTTTCCTGGCCCTGACTGGCCTGCTGCTCATCAAGGACCTTGACCAGCCTAAGCGCTTCCTCTACGTCCTCCTGCGGCCTCATTGGAGCTCTTGGCTGGTGAAGGGAGGGTATTCCATCACGGTATACGGGGGACTGCTGACCCTAATGGTGTTGGCCCTTTTCTTTGATTGGCAGCCAGTCAGAGCCGTCGGTATGTGGGCCACAGCCGTTACGGCGGTGTTGGTCGCCATCTATACCGCCTTCTTGTTCGGCCAGGCCAAAGGCCGCGATTTTTGGCAGAGCCCTTCCTTGGCTTTGCACATGCTAGTACACAGCATCATGGCTGGTGCGGCGGCTCTATCCTTGGTGGCCTTGGGCTTAGGGGCTTTCGCCGAATGGGGGCCTTACCTCGGCACCGCCCTGGCTATCGGCATCGTGCTCAACTTGCTGACGCTTTTGTTCGAGCTGGCCAGCACCCACCCTACAGTGGACACGCATGCGGTCGTCCGAATGATTACCCGGGGCCGCTACGCCCGCACCTTTTACCTGGGCGTAGTGCTGCTGGGCAACCTACTGCCGTTGGGCTTGCTCCTGATCGGTTCGGGGCCCGCTATTTTGGCGGCAGCCAGCATCACCTCCCTGATCGGCATTTACCTGACGGAGCGGATCTGGGTGGAAGCGCCGCAACGGATTTCACTTCGGTAAAACAGATTCTGCTTACGCAAAAAAATGAAAACCATCATGACTAAAAATAACCGATCTTTCATCGAACGAATGGCCACCAAACTGGGGCTGATCCCCGACCTGGAGAAAAACCGGGAGCAAGGCCTGCCCCGGCTCACCCCCGAAGGCGAACTGGCCCAATACCCGCCTATGGAGCAGTGGGACGACTGGACGGAGTACGAAGCTACCGAACACCCGAAACGGGTGAAGCGCCATTACACCATCGTGCCCACTACCTGCTTCAACTGCGAAAGCGCCTGCGGCCTCACGGCTTATGTGGATAAGGAAACGAATGAAATCCGCAAGTTTGAGGGCAACCCCTACCACCCCGGCAGCCGCGGCCGCAATTGTGCCAAAGGGCCGGCCACGATCAACCAAATCACCGACCCCGACCGCATCCTCTACCCGCTCAAACGCTCCGGCGAGCGCGGCGAAGGCAAGTGGGAGCGCGTAAGCTGGGACGAAGCGCTGGACGATATCGCCGGGCGCATCCGCAAAGCCCTGCAGGAAAAGCGCCACAACGAGGTCGTTTACCACGTCGGCCGGCCAGGCCACGAAGGCTACGCCAACCGCGTGCTGCAAGGCTGGGGCGTCGACGGCCATAACAGCCACACCAACATCTGCTCCTCCGGGGCCCGCTTTGGCTATAATATCTGGTACGGTTACGACCGCCCTTCCCCCGACCACGCCAATGCGAAATTCATCCTGCTCATATCGGCCCACTTGGAGAGCGGGCACTACTTCAACCCGCACGCCCAACGCATCATCGAAGGCAAGATGAAAGGCGCCAAGCTGGCTTGCATGGACCCGCGCCTGTCGAACACCGCTAGCATGTCGGACTACTGGCTGCCGACCTACCCTGGATCAGAAGCCGCCGTGCTGCTGGCTATGGCTAAGGTGATCCTCGACGAAGGGCTGTACAACCGCCCCTTCTTGGAAAACTGGACCAACTGGCCGGAGTACCTGCAAAAGCGGCATCCGCAGACGGAGGTGACTTTCGACAATTACATTGACAAGATGCGGGAGGAGTACGCCGAATACACCCCCGAATTCGCCGAACAGGAAAGTGGCGTAGCCGCCGAGCGCATCATCGAGGTAGCACGCGGCATCGGCGAGGCGGGCGAACGCTTTGCCACCCACAACTGGCGCAGCGCCGCTAGCGGCAACTTGGGCGGCTGGTGCGTCTCCCGCGGCCTGCACTTCCTCAATGTGCTGACGGGCAGCGTGGGGACCAAAGGCGGCACCTCCCCCAACAGCTGGAATAAATTCAAGCCCAAATTCTTTGACGAGCCGCCAGCACAGAAGTTTTGGAACGAGCTGCACTACCCGAATGAATACCCGCTGGCTTTCTTTGAAATGAGTTTCCTCCTGCCTCACTTCCTCAAGGAAGGGCGCGGCAAGATGGACGTTTACTTCACCCGGGTGTTCAACCCCGTATGGACCTACCCCGACGGCTTCAGCTGGATGGAAGCCCTGTCGGATGAAAGCATGGTCGGCATGCACATCGCGCTTACGCCCACCTGGAACGAAACCGCCTTCTTTGCCGATTACGTGCTGCCTATGGGGCACTCGGCCGAACGGCACGACCTCAATAGCTACGCGACCCACGCCGGCACTTGGATCGCCTTCCGGCAGCCGGTGCTGCGCGAAGCTGCCCGCCGGGCGGGCAAGGAGGTGGAATTCACCTACGAGGTCAACCCCGGCGAAGTCTGGGAGGAGGACGAATTCTGGATCGAGCTGAGCTGGCGCATCGACCCCGACGGCAGCTTGGGGGTGCGCAAGCATTTCGAATCACCCTACCGCCCCGGGGAAAAGATCAATATCGACGAGTACTACCAGTTTATCTTTGAGAATACCAAGGGGCTGCCGGAGGCGGCAGCCAAAGAAGGGCTCACCGAGTTGCAGTACATGCGCAAGTACGGGGCGTTTGAGGTCGAAAAGCACGCTTACCAAAAGCACCTGACAGAGCTGGCGCCCGAGCAGTTGGAGGGTGCCAAGCGCGAAGGCGACCTGATCGTCAAAAACGGCAAGACGATCGGGGTTTGGGTTGGCGATAAGGCTTATGTGGGGTTCCCCACCCCCTCGCGCAAGAATGAGTTTTATTCCCAGACGATGGTGGACTGGGGCTGGCCGGAGTACGCTACGCCAACCTATATCAAGAGCCACATCCACCCGGAAAAACTGGACAAGGAGAAGGGCGAGTATTGCCTCGTGCCCACCTTCCGCCTGCCCACGCTGATCCACTCCCGCTCTGGCAACGCCAAGTGGCTGGCTGAAATATCGAACCGTAACCCTATCTGGATGCATCCCGATGATGCCAAGCGTTGGGGTTTCCAAACGGGCGACCTTGTCCGCCTCAACACCGACATCGGGTACTTTGTGGATAAGGTGTGGGTAACTCAGGGTATGAAGCCCGGGGTAATCGCCTGTTCGCACCATCTAGGCCGCTGGCGCCGCAAGCAGGACGCTGGCAACCGCTGGGCAACCAATACTGTGAATATTGCTTTCGACGGCAAGGGCGGCTACCGCATGTCGACCCTCTCTGGCATCCGGCCCTTCGACAGCAGTGACCCGGACAGCAAGCGCGTATTCTGGATGGACGGCGGGGTACATCAAAACATCACCCATGCTGTACACCCCGACCCGATCAGCGGCATGCACTGCTGGCATCAGCGCGTGCGCATCGAACCGCCCCGAGCCGGCGACCGCTACGGGGACCTCTTCGTGGATACCAACAAGGCGCACGAGAACTACAAGGAGTGGCTTAAGATGACGCGCCCGGCACCTGGCCCGGACGGGCTGCGCCGCCCGCTCTGGTTCAAGCGCCCACTGCGCCCGGCGGAGGAGACTTTTTATTTGGAGCGGGGCGAGGAGGCGGCTGCAGACTGAGCGCTTTTCCCGCAGTCCGGGTAATGGCTTGCTTCAGAGGGTAACCGCCTGGAAATTGATAGGGCTGTGGTGGGGACCTGTAGTGGCCTAGGCTATGCGTGGTGCGGAGTTTTAGGGTACTTAACTTCCCGTTAAGTGGTTGGTTTGTCTAGTGAAGTTACTTTCGTGTCAACACTTTTGCCCGTAACACGCATAGCAATTGCCTTAAAAATATTTTTGTTCTTATCACTCCAATTATTCGGTCAGAATTCACCAAATACATACACTAAAAAGAATAATCCCCCATAAACTGCCAGTAAATTTAACATGATAAATAGGAATCGTTTGAGCCTAGTCAATTCGAAAGCTGTTGAGTTCCAAGTAATGACTAAAACATGGAATGGGATATAAAAATATTGCTCAGTGATATTGTCATTTATGGTTAGACTCAGGACTACTGATATTGGAAAAAACAAGATGACCCATAAGCTTACATGGTATATATTTAAAACCAGATGTTCGTAAAAATTTCTCTTGAATTGCCTGTAGAGTAAAAAACTTGAAGACGTAAGAAGAAATATATTAACAAACAAAATTATAAATTGCGAAGAAACATTGCTCTTCACCACTAGGCCTAAAAAATCATTCGCAAGAGCGTAGTGTAAAACAAGAAACAAAGAGGCAATAGCAAAAAACTTCCCTGGACTGTAATAGTATTTACGGAATCCATTCCAATAATTTAAAACTAATGTTTTGGGCTGGGTTAAACCAACCCGAATGTTTTGCAAAAAGGATTTTTCTAATGAAAAAACGCCATCAAATAGGTCTCCTAAAAAAGTTAAGAAACCAATTCTCCTATCCTCGTAGTATTGGCCGCAATTTGAACAGTACTTTCCTGTTATTTCATTTGAACATACCGAACATTTCATTTTTCACTTTTTTCGGGC
>CAYNIT010000241.1:0-7120 GCA_964397205.1 uncultured Phaeodactylibacter sp.
CACAAAATAACTTCGCCTATTCTAGGTAACTTGTTATTGCGCGACCCCTAAGGCTGATAATATCATTTTTTTGGAAAAGGTTGGGAAAATAAATTACAATACGTATATTATATCATAGTAATCTCTGTAATTATGAACGCTATAACAAGGACACAGCTTGCCGAGCTGTATGGGTTCTCTACCCGTACGCTATCTAATAGGCTGAAAAAATTAGGTGTTGAGCTGCCTGCCCGGCAGTTGGTGACTCCTGCTAAACAGATTGAAATTTACGCCACTTTGGGCATCCCCGGCAAGTTGCCAGAAGCGGAAGCAGAAAAGCTTAAACCTAAAGTGTTGGCCTACTGCCGTTCGAATGGCATAACGGATACCTGGCGTTTCTGATATTTTCCAATTAATTCGCATTTCAGGTCTTGTGTTTGGTGATGGTTTGATGGAACTTTGGTCCATTATCTAAGACCGGTGCCTGTACCCGGAGCAATTCTACTCGAAGCCGCTGGCCTGCATAAAAATCTATTCAATGAAACTAATCCTTCAACTTACACTGGCACTACTTGTAGTCAGCTTGCTGGCAGCTTGCGATAAAGATGAAGAAAAAGAAGGCGCTTTGGTACCCGACGGGACACCATGCGGCCGCTTTTATTATGTTGACGGCGAGTGTGGATGCCCGGAGCCCTATGTGCTTATAGGAGAGCTGCCTGAGGATGGCAATACTAATAGCAGGACTCAGGACGGCGGTATTTGCATCTCTGTCTCGCCAGGCGCAGAAATTGTCTTTTACGCCACAAGCGATTGCAAGTGCACCGCACTAACCAATAACAGCCCGGATACCTTTGCTCTCAAATTTCCGATTATCGAAGCCCATACCGGAGAAGGGCAGTTTGTAGGCCGCTACGACCAATCAGGCTACTATGGCCATGAGACCGGGTATGTGATGAAGCAGGAAGGTGGAGAGGAGGTCAGCCTGAGCCTGTTCAACGTTTTCCATCAGGGGGAACACCCGGAATGCCAATCCTACCATCCCGGCACAGTAGGGAAGATGAAGTTATTCTTCCCGGAAGGAGAAGCGAAGGCCACAGGCACGGTACTGTGGCAGACTTTGGGCAGTAGCGCCGCCATAGTAGATACCTGTACCATAACGCTGGAGCGGGCGGCTATTTGAAGGGCCTAGCAAAATCCGTGCGTCAGGCTTGTCAGAGCAACCCTTCCCCATCAAATGTATTTACGAGATTCGGTAGAGGAAGTCTTGTGGGGTAAGCCTGCTGGATTGTACTTCGTCAAGTATGAACAGGGCGGACAAATCAAAACGTCAAAATACTTGCATCCAGAATAGCCGTTCTCCAAATAGAGTTTATCAAAACTGGCTCTGAGAGCAGCTCAGCGCGCACACGCGCATAAAAACTTAGGTAGGTTGACTAAACTCTCTAATAAAAATAAGAAAACTCTCGTCAAAAATGCGCCAATGCCTGTTGGGCGAACCGCCGGTGATTTCTTACATTGAGCGGGAGCATGAATCACCACCATCTATGATTGACATCCAGCAAGCAACCGATATTGTCCTGAGCTGCGTCCGTTCCTTTGGCACAGAGCAGCTCCCCCTGCAGGCCTGCAACGGGCGGGTACTGCGGCAGGAGATACGGGCGGACCGCGACTTTCCGCCCTTCACACAGGTCCGTATGGACGGTATTGCGATCAATTGGAAAGCCTACGAAGCCGGGCGGCGCTCCTTCCTCGTAGAGGGCACCCAGGCCGCTGGCAGCCCGCAGCAGCAACTGCAGTCGCCCGAAGCCTGCCTGGAAGTCATGACCGGCGCCATGCTGCCCCTCGGCACCGATACCGTCATCCGTTACGAAGATGTGGAGATCAGCGACGGGACAGCCCAATTGCTGCCGGATGCCAAGGTCAAAGCTAGGCAAAACGCTCACCAACAGGGGTGGGACAGACAAAAAGACAGCCTGATCGTACAGGCTGGCACGGTCCTCTCCCCCGCTGAAATCGGAGTAGCCGCTACCGTCGGGCTGCCAAAGCTACAGGTAGCAAAGCTGCCCAGAGCCGTCATCATCTCCACGGGCGATGAGCTGGTGGAGGTGGAGGAAAACCCAGCGCCCCATCAGATTCGCACCTCCAATGCCTATACCATTCAGATGGCGCTGTCGGGCTGGGGTGTCGAGGCGGAGCGCCTGCACATCGACGATGAGCTGGAGGAGACCAAAGCACAGCTGGCTCGCTGTATTGAGCAGTACGATTTCATTTTATTAAGCGGCGGCGTATCCAAGGGTAAGTTCGATTTTGTACCGGCGGCGCTCGAGGCGCTGGGCGTAGAACGCCTTTTCCACAAGGTGAAGCAGCGGCCTGGCAAACCCTTCTGGTTCGGAGAGGCAGAGGGGAAATGTACGGTCTTTGCTCTGCCAGGCAACCCAGTTTCTTCTTTCATGTGTACCCAGCGGTACGTGCGGCCCTGGCTGCGGCAGTGCCTGGGCTTGGAGCCCATGGATTACAACTACGCTGCACTTACTGAAGATGTTGAGTTTAAGCGAGACTTGACTTATTTCTTGCAGGTCAGTACTCAGTTCGAAACAAAAAGCGGCAAGCTGCTGGCGCATCCTGTAGCGGGTAAGGGCTCCGGCGATTTGGCCAACCTCGTAGACGCGGATGCTTTTTTGGAATTGCCGCAGGGAAGAGATTCCTTCGAAAAAGGGGAGGTTTTCCCTCTAATTTTTTACCGGTAGTAATCAGCCATTTCCAGCATTACGCCATTGACCAAGTCGTACCACCTGTAGTGGCTGTGGTGCGTAGCCAAGGCAAGCGTTAGGTCGTATTCGGGCAGATACATAAGGATGGAACGGTACCCCATCAACGAGCCAGTATGCCCAATGTGCTTGATGCCAAAATCATCCCACATCCGCATGCCCAGGCCGTAGTGGTCGCCGCCTTTTTCAAAACCGATATCCTCTTGCATGGCTTTCAAAGAAGCTTCGCTGACCAATTTGCCGTGGTACAGCGCATGCCCGAAACGCGCCATATCAGAGGGGGTCGAGACAATGGCGCCGGCAGCGCCCACAGCGGACTGATGGTATTCGTACGCCCTGCCGTTCTCTACCAGATTGTCTATATGGCGGCGGCGGGTGCTGAAATCGTCGTAGAGGGTGTTCTTGAGGCCAGCCGGGTCAAAAATGTACTCTTGGTAAGCCTCTCCTAAGGATTTGCCCGTTACCTTCTCCGCCAGTTCCCCCAACAGGTAGAAACCAGTATTGGAGTAGGCGTAGCCCTCGCCGGGTTTGAAGCGAGCCCGGCGCACCGCGGCAAAGCGGAAAATGTCACGCTCCGACCAGCGGCGGTATTTCCAGTTGCCACGGTAGAAAGATGAATGGTTCAAATGGTCGACCACGCCTGCTGTATGGCTGAGCAATTGCCGTATCGTAATGTCTTCGCCATTGGGCAGGCCGGGTACTTCCATGTGGTCAAACAGCTTATCGTCCAGCTCGAAGTATTCTTCCTCCACCAGGCGCATAATGAGGGTAGAAGTGATCAGTTTGGATACGCTCGCAATCCGGTACCGATGATCCGGCAGCAGCGCTTCACGCCGGTAGCGGTCTTCGTGGCCCAGCGTTAGGGCCGTCAGCTCGCCCTCCGGAGAAATTACAGCAGCGGAAACGCCCTTCAGCTTGGACAATTTCTTTTTCCATATGCCGCTCATGGCCTCCTGCAGATGCTGCTCAGCGGAATGCCCGTAGTCTACTTCTAGGTCAATAAGTTTGGTGCGGACTACCCGGCCATCGCTCACTTTGATAGAGACGAAGTACTCCCCCTTGTCGACGCGCTCCGGCGTCCCGTAGAGCTGCATGAGGTAAGGGTCAAAAGTACACCATTGCGGCAGGTTATAAACTTCGACCTCAAGCAGGTCATTATCAATATCTTCCACCTCAATGTCCAGCTCAAAGGGCTTTTCACTGTAGGCGAAGACATGGCTTTCCGTTGGCGCCAGGAAAATAGGAGGCGTATTGAAAGGGTCCGCGATGGCTACCGCCAGGACGGATAACAGACTTACGTACAACAGCAATTGCCAGCGTATTTTCCTTTTCATAAAGCCGCAGAATAAATTTAGAAAGTGGAGGGAGTTAACAAATTGTATATATATTAAACTAAACGGCAGTAAACTCCAAAAGTTACGGATTTTTCCGATTTCGTGCAGTCTGTTGGGTAAGGGCGGCGGCTTTCATCCAAAAAGGCCGTACTTTTGTTGTGTTATGCAGATAAGCGCCTACCTATGGAAATTTCACATACGGAAGAAAATTACCTGAAAGCCATTTTCAAGATTTCCGAACGCAAGGGAAAGCCTGCCAGCACCAATGCTATTTCTAAGATCATGGCAACGAGCGCTGCCTCAGTCACCGATATGGTCAAGCGGCTGTCTGAGAAATCTTTGATCCACTACGAGCGCTACCGGGGAGCTACACTGACCAAAGAAGGGGCCCGCCTGGCTACCCACCTGATCCGCAAACACCGGTTGTGGGAAGCATTTCTGGTAGACAAGCTCGGGTTCTCCTGGGATGAGGTGCACGAAATTGCCGAGCAGCTCGAGCACATCAAATCCCCCAGCCTGGTAGAGCGCCTCGACGAGTTCCTCGGTTTCCCAAAATTTGACCCGCACGGCGATCCTATACCGGATGCCGACGGCAATTTCACCTTCCGCAAACAGGCTTTGCTTTCTGAATTGAGCGAAGGGGAAAGCGGAGCGGTAGTTGGCGTACAGGACCATAGCACCGCTTTCCTGCAGTACCTCGACCGCATGGAGCTGATTCTGGGCACGCGCATAGAAGTGCTGGAACGCTTCCACTACGATGAATCGGTGAAGGTGCAGGTGGGCGGCAAACGCGAACAACTGCTGACGAAGAAAGTGAGCCAAAACCTGTTCGTGCAACGCAGCGCCGTGGAGGATGAAAAACGAAAGGAGCCGGCCACGTAATCCTAGTACATTTTCTTCATCCGGTCGAGATCGCGCTTGATGTCTTTTTGCTTAATGGATTCCCGCTTGTCGTACACCTTTTTGCCCTGCGCCAGGGCTATTTCCACTTTGGCAAAACCTCTTTCATTGACGTACAGCCGGACGGGCACGATGGTATATCCCCGCTCTTTGACCTGCTTTTCCAGCTTGCGCAGCTGATTGCGTTTGAGGAGCAACTTACGGAGGCGCCGGGTTTCGTGATTGTAGAGGTTGCCGTGTTCGTATTCTGCGATGAATAAGCTCTTGATGTACAATTCTCCCTTTCGGAAAAAGCAATAAGCATCCCGCAGGTTGGCATTGCCCTTGCGAATGGACTTGATTTCTGTACCCTGCAATACGATCCCTGCTTCGACGGTATCAATAAACTTGTACTCGAAGCCCGCTTTGCGGTTGACAATTTCTAAATCGTACTCTTTGGTCTTCTTTATGGCCATTCGTTGGTTGCTTTTGCCCTTTCCGAACCCAAATGCGGCAGAATTAGTTCAGAGCAGGCAGTCTGAAGCTCCGCCCCCTGCGGCCAGTCCAGAGCTTCAGACTATTTTTTGCTCTAATCAGTTCTCCTTTTCTTCTTCCCGCTCTATTTCCTCTTTGGTTTGCTTTCGCAAGTACCGTTGCTTCAGTTCGGGGTTGCGCATGATTTTCCGCTCCCGGAAGGAAGGGTCAGAAGGGTCTAACGGATGCTGCTTATAGGCCTCCGGGTTTTTGACGATTTCCCCTGGCTGCAGGCTGCGGTTCAGAAACTGCGTCATCTTTTGGTAGAGGTGCAAGCGAGTATTGCCGCCGTAGATGCCATGGTTGCGGTTGGGGTAGAAATAGGTCTCGAACTGCTTGTTGGCGGCAATCAGCGCGTTGGCCATCTCTGCAGTATGCTGAAAATGGACATTATCGTCGCCCATCCCGTGGATCAGCAGGTAATCCCCGCGCAGGCGATCGGCGAAGTAAACCGGAGAATTGTTGCGGTACCCGTCCTCGTTTTCTTCGTAGGTCCGCATGTAGCGTTCCGTGTAGATGGTGTCGTACCATTTCCAATTGGTAACCGGGGCTACCGCGATGGCCGCGCTGAACACATCATTGCCCTTGAGCAGGCAGAGGGACGAAAGGTAGCCTCCGTAGCTCCAACCAAAAACGCCAATGCGGCTGGCATCCACATAGGGCTGCTCACTCAGGTACTTTGCCGCTTCAATCTGGTCAATCGTTTCGTAATGGCCCAGCTGCTGGTAGGTCATTTTTTTAAATTCCTCTCCACGCCCGCCGGTGCCGCGATTGTCGATGCAGGCAATGATGTAGCCCTCATCCGCCAGCATTTGGTACCACCAGTAGTTCATACCCATCCAGCCGTCCATGACCTCCTGACTGCCCGGCCCGCCGTATAACGTCATGAGCACAGGGTACTGCCGGTTCTCCTTAAAGTCCCTGGGTTTGATCATCCAGCCATTGAGTTCAACTTTATCGCCGGTGGTGAATTGGAAAAACGCCACTTCACTGGTATTGTAATCCATTTGCTTCTTCCGCAGCGCCTTGTTGTCTTCCACCACCCGCAGGCGGCGGCCGGACTTGTCATACACCACGTAGGTAGAAGGCACATTGGCTGTGGAATGGTCTACGATGTAGTAGTCGAAAGTGCTGCTGAATTGAGCCTTATTCCAGCCAGACTGCCCGGCGAGCACCTGCTTGTCTTTGCCGTCCAGGCCGATGCTATACACTTGCCGCTCCAGCGGAGAACGCTCCGCCGCCTGATAGTATACTCTGCCCTCGTCTTCGGATAGCCCATACAGTTTCGTGACTTCCCATTTGCCTTTGGTGATCTGTTCCAGCTCCCGGCCCTTCATATTGTAAAGGTAGATGTGGTGCCAGCCATCCTGTTCGCTGGTCCAGAGAAAACGCCGGCCATCCTCCAGGAAAATCAGGTTGTCCAGTACCCGTTGGGAGATATAGTAGTCATTTTTCTCCTCCAGCAACAAAGTAGTCTTGCCAGAGCGGCTGTCCGCCAACAACAGCTCCAGCCGGTTTTGGTGGCGGTTCATCCGGTACACGCAAAGCTGATCGGCGCTTTGGGTCCACTTCACCCGAGATCGGAAGAGCGTCGTGTAGGGAAAGAGTGTAGATCTCGGTGGTCGC
>CAYNIT010000242.1:0-7097 GCA_964397205.1 uncultured Phaeodactylibacter sp.
GCACAAAATAACTTCGCCTATTCTAGGTAACTTGTTATTGCGCGACCCCTAAGCGTTTGATCATGCAATGGCAGCGGGCGGTTATGCTCAGCAGCGCCGCGTAATATTTTAAGAATTCAGTATACAAATACGATGGCAGAGCTGATGCTCAAGCCAAGCGCCATACCAAGCACTGGGACTGGCTTTTTAAGCAATGCATCTATGCCGTTGGCTATGAAAATAGCCAGAGCGGGGAAAGCCGGCATCAGATAGCGGTCCACCGGCAGCATCAGTAGTACCGGCACGAAAACGACGAGCAGCCAGAAGAGAATAAAAATGTTGCTCCAGGCAAACTCTCCCCTACTTTTCCAAGCCCATGCCCCCAGGCCGATCAGTGGCAGATTGTACAATCCAATGGCGGTCGGGATTTTGCGGGCTATGGCTTCCAAGGTAAAGGTGAGTCTCCAGTGGTTTAAATAATCACTCTCCTTGACTTTAACCGTCTCAGTTGTGGGGGTCCATTCTATTTCCGCTCCCAGATAGGAGGATAAGAAGCTGAACTGGTGAAAAAAATAATCGGAATAGTACAAAAAGCGGAACCATACCACCATCAGGGGTAAGGCGCTTATACCAATTACAGCCAGTATCAAGCATTTCTGCCTCCACTTTCTTACAGGGCTGGCGCCCCATTGCACAGAGGGTAAAACATTGCTAAAGGGCCACAGCAGTAAAGCCGGAGGAATCAGGAAAACCAATGCCATTGTGTATTTGCTCAATACGCCAAGGCTTATCGAAAGCCCACCCGCTACGGCTAAACCTACCAGTTGAACAGTGGACCGGTTCTTCGCTTCCTGCATCTGTAAGAGCAGCAACACGGTCAATGCAAAGAAGAAAATCACGTAGTTGTCGTTCCCGCTCACTACGTGGTGCAGGAAGAATTTTCGCAGGCCAAACAGAGCAGCCACCGAAAATAAAGCCACACGCCTTCCGTACAATTGCCTTGCGATAAAAAAAGTGCACAAGGCAGTGCCAATGCCTAAGATACTAGCCAGCGTCCTTGATGCCCAAAACAAGTCTCCACCGAAGAGCGGCCCGGCGTAAGCGATGGCTAAGGCAGGCAGTGGGGGATGCTGCCGGCCCAGCCAATCTACTTCGCCGTAGTTATCGAAAAAGTAACCAGGCCCGTTTTCAACGATTATTCCAGCCGCCCGGATCAGCAATCTTTCGTCAGCCCCCTTCGCCACCTGAGGGATATACACCTGATCAATTAGCGCAATGCCAAATAGAAAAATTACAACAGCCCATTCGGGCTGGAAATGCCTGCGCCAGCGCGAGAGCCGGCTGAAAATTCGGACAGTATTTCTCCTGAGCAAGAATGGCAAAACAATGTAGAGCAAACCAAGCAGAATGGTGAAATACAAGACAGTCATCGAGTTCGCCCGGTCCTCCACAGTTCCAATAACGCCCTTAACCAATAGCCAGATGCTATGCAAAACCAGCATTGCTGCCAGCAACCAATCTGTGCGGCTTTCATTGAACACTCGCTGTCGCTTTTCCGGCTCGAAAAAAGTTAATTGCTATCAACTTTGGTAAGCTTGTTTTCCAACCGCTGGGGGACTAAACGCTCCACCCGTACCGAATTGCCCTCTGCTTCCTTCTGCTCGTGGTAGGCTTTCTCCGTGTTGACCGACCATACGTCGTATTGGCCTCCCAGCGTATTACGCGCTGCGTAGATGCCGGTAAGCATAGAGTGGTCTTGGTTATTGTAGCGGTGCAATCCGTTGCGGCCAACGGTTTGCAAATTGTCAAAAGCCGCCAGGTAACTTTTGATAACCTCCAGGTTTCGGGTATAATCTAGATCATACACCGGATAGGCTTTCTTCATGCGCACTACTGTAGCTTCCCTGACCTCCTTGGGCTGAATGAGGCCGATTTCGCTACACTCCCGAATGCCCATATTAATCAGCCGCTCATCTGACCATCCCCATTGCTCATCCTTCTCCCACAAGAAGTACTCCAGCCCCAGGGTGGTAAAGCGAGGGTCACGGACCATGTCCTCGCTCCAATTCTTGTAGTTTTGGATCCGTCCCAGTTTTACCTCGGGTGTGTGTATATATATCCAATTGTCGGGGAATACCTCCTGCCGGTCCACCACCAGCACCACCGTGAGGTAGTCTCTGTACTTAAGGCGTTTAGCAGCTTCCACAACCGCAGTAGGCGGCAGCGGGTCGAGCGACAGGATCAATTCCCGCAGGGGCATACTGGAAATATAGTGCTTGCCAGAATAAGAGGTCCGGTTGCCCACTCTGTCTTGGGAGACAACCTCCAGAACCTTTCCCCGCTTGTGCTTTACGCTTACCACTCTTTCCCCCATTTGGGTGGGGCTGCTGTCTTGTTCGAGCTTCTGTTGGCAGTGTTCCCACATCATCCCAGGCCCCAAGCGTGGGTACTTGAACTGATTGATGATAGTAGTAATGACCTCCCCACTTTGGCTCTTGCCGGAGTTCATGAAAGCGTTTTTAACCGCTTCGCCCAGCGAAAAGTTCTTGATGCGCTGACTGGCCCATTCTGCGGAAATTTCCGTACAGGGGATCCCCCAGACCTTTTCGGTATAGGTTTTAAAAAAGATCTCGTACAGCCGGTAGCCGAAACGATTGACTACCCAATCCTCAAAGCTCTCCTCTGCCCGTTTCTCCCAAGCAAATGCTTTGATGCGAGCGTAGCTCATCATGACGCTCAGCGCATCCCGCACGCCCAGCCCGCGCAGCGCATTGGCCGGTTGGAGCGGGTAATCAAAAAAATGACCTTTGTAGAGGATGCGGGATAGCCGGTCTCGGGTAAGGAGTTCCTCTTTGAGTATCTCTTCCCAAACTTGATTGATGTAGGAGACTTTTGAGAAAAACCGGTGGCCTCCAATGTCGAAGCGATTACCTTTAAACAGGACTGTCTTGGAAATGCCTCCGACTTGCCTGTCCGCTTCGAGCAGGACGCTTTGTTCTCCGAATTTGTTTAGTTCATAGGCTGCAGTTAGACCGGCGGGGCCAGCGCCGATGATTACGGTGTTTTGTGTCATTGTGTTTGTGTTTGTTAAGGGTCGAAATTGGGTAGATAATGCTCTTAGCAACGCAAAGAGTATTACGAACAAGGCGACAATGAGTGGGGGGAGGGACCAAGCTCAATAACACTTGGTTGAGCGCAAAATCTACTACCATTCTACGGTGCAGGACCGACATGGCAGCAAATATATAAAAAGTTTTCATAAATTTCTACCAACATATGCCTTGGTAATTCCCGTTTGCGTTGGTTAATTCCACTTTTACCAGATCTACGACTTTTTTGTCCGGGTACTTGGCCAGTATTTGCTCGAAGGCCTTGTTCCTCTGATTGACCACTACTACATCAGACTGCGCCACTACTTTTTCGAGATCGTTAGAAATCAAGTCGGACAGGTGTGGAATATGGGCATCGATGTAATCTTTATTCGTGCCGCTGATTTTGGATAAATTGACGTTTTTGTCATAAATGCGGATGGTGAATCCTTTGCCCAGCAGGCGTTCGGTTACTTCCACGATTGGGCTGTGCCGTAAATCATCTGTGCCGGCTTTGAAGCTCAGCCCTAGAATACCCACATTGCGCTTGCCTGTCTCCAACACCATTTCGTAAGCGACCTGCTTTTGGACGGTATTGGATTCCTCTATCGCATTGAGTATGGGGGAATTCAGGTAGTGGTCGTGGGCGATCGTTTTGAGCGCTTTCAAGTCTTTTGGCAGACAGGAGCCTCCATAGGCAAATCCAGGCTTCAAATAAGTGGGCGAAATATTCAGGTGCTTGTCCTTGCAGAACAAGTCCATAACCTGATGAGAATCAATGCCAAGCTTTTTGCACACATTGCCTACTTCATTGGCAAAGGAGACCTTCAGAGCGTGGAACGCGTTGTTGATGTACTTGATCAATTCTGCCACCTCTATGTCGACCAGCTCGATTGGAGCCTCTACGTCGGCGTAGACTTTGGACATAGCCCTGAGTGCGGGCTGGTGATCCCCTCCCAGTACGGTAATAGCTGGGTGGTAATAATCATGCAGAGCAGTACCCTCTCTGAGGAATTCTGGGTTGGAGACCACTGCGAACTGCTCGTTGCGCTTGGTGCCGGAGGCTTGCTCCACAATTTCCCCTACCTTGCGATTGGTTCCCGGCAGCACAGTGCTGCGTATCGCGATGACATGGAAGGTATTCTTCTTGCGTAAAGCCTCCCCGATTTCCGAGGCTACCTTATAAATATAGTTCAGGTTGAGATGGCCATTGGAAGTGGAAGGCGTGCCAACACAAATGATCGATATGTCTGTGTTCAGTACTGCTTCTTCGTAGTCCCTGGTTGCAGATATCCGGCCGGCTTCGTGCTGGCAGCGGATGAGGTCGTCCATGCCCTTTTCGATGATGGTGGGCTTTCCTTCGTTGATGAGCTGAACTTTGTGCTCGACGGTGTCGACCCCGACCACCGTATGGCCGTTCTTAGCGAGGCAGCCTAGGCTTACGCATCCGACGTAGCCCAGGCCAAAAATTGAAATGTTCATTGTTTTGGTTTGATTGAGCATATTGACCAAGCAATCTGCTAGAGTATAAAAGAATGGGGCGGCGATGGATTGGCTTTCGAAAAAAGAGGGGGGATAGCACACAGGCCCCACTATGCAGCCGTGCCTGTGTGCTGAGGTTTTGGTCTTTGGCGCTGCCCAGCTTATTCAAGCATGGCATCAAAGTTGCACATTTTTATGTAACCTACTGTTTCGGATAAATTTTCCGCGTTTCTGAGGCCAAGCGTCGTTATTTGGGCGCAGGCGATGTTATTTTCCGGGTCTCCCCAAAGGTCACTGTTGTTGCCTCCGCTGTGGCTGTACAAAAACTCGGTATCGCTGATCAAGCGCTCGCCATTCCAAACGCCCCGGTTGGCGATCAACAGCGCGATTCGAGCCATGTTTCTCGGCGACATAAATACCCAGCCGCCGCCGCCTTGTACTATATTGCCATCAATGTAATAAGGCGGGTCGCAAAACAAACCGTAGCCGGGCATGCCAGGGTACCAATCGATACTGTCGTGCAGCACCTTGCCAGACTCCATGTGCCAATCCTGAGGCTTGATGCCGATTTTGCACATTAGTTCCTGATCCAAAAAGTCCTTCATAGGCATACCAATCACTTTGGTCAGTGCCTGATGCAGCCGCCACCGGCCGCCGGAGGAATAGCGGTTCTGGCCCGGCGGGCGATGCGCGTAATTGTCATGGGTAGGGTCGCCGCTACAGCTTGCCCAGGATGGAACGCCATTGCAGTCGCTCCATTGCCAGCCATTACTGATCGGGAAACCACCACGCATCTGATCTAAGTCTTTGAACGTAATATCAGCGTGGTAGCCCGCATTCATGTATTTGCTGGGGTCATCGAGTTCTCCCTCGCCTGTCCAGTAGTCCATAATGGGATCCGTCGCAGCGTTCAGCAAGCCCTTATCAATCGCCAACTGAATGGTCAGGCCAGCCATCAGTTTGCCCACGGATGCGGATTGCACGGAGATCAGCTCGGGATCACCGAATTCAGCAATGATGTAGCCATCTTTGACGATGACGACTCCGTATTCGCGATCCGGGTTTTGGTTCCAGCTAGTGTTCCCCTTGAGGTCCATGCTGTTGACCCACTCGTTCCATTTATTAACGTCAAATCCGACTTCGGCGGGGGTTCTGTACTCCCATTCATCCGTTGGGCATACGGTAGAGAAATCTTCCGGGTTCATTATGATTTCTTTAATTTGGTCCAGGTGGCAATGCGGAAAAACGCAACATACGACCACCAAAATTAAAAATCGGTTGAAAATCCTGAATTGCTTCGACATGCTTGTTGTTTTTATTTTGCAAAAAGGAGAAATCTATCTTGCTCCGACTGGAAGTTGGATGCGGGGGTTTGCTCTGGTTTGAGGCCGTCTTGAAAGTCACCAGATAAAACGAAAACGAAAAAAGCTGATATATATATTATGCATCTGTGCTACCTTTTCAAGATTATTCTCCACGCTTCCATTAGGTGCCCGTCCATCAGTTTTTAACGAGCGGGCCAAAATCCCAACGGGCTCGCAGCGTCAATCGGATTCTAAAACCGCCAAACCTATGCCTGTCTTGCCATGGCTGTTGCCATTGTACATCATATACCGTTTGCCGGCATGGTCAAACACAAAGGGGTAGCATACCATTTGGCTGTCCCATCCATTTTCAGAAACCGTTATTCCCGACTGCTGCTCCAAACGCTTCCAGCTGCGGCCGTCCTTGGAACGCGCGTACCCAATCCGGTAGGGAATGCCCTGCCCGGAGCGGTAGGAGTACCACATGTGGTATCCGTTATCATCAATAATCACCGTAGGCCTGGAAAAAGCCTGGGCGACACCAATCTCGTAGGGTACAGCCAGGCCGTGTCTTTCCCAAACTTGTCCATCCTGTGATGTAGCGTACTTGAGTACGTGAAGCATCTCACCGTTGCCCGCTTCCCAGGTGAGCGTGCTGCCATACCACATCTTGTACTCCCCCTCGTGATACATGACCCATGGGTAAGAAAGGCTGACGGCATCCTCCTCGTCAACCCCCAAGAATGGCTCATTGGGGTGGATTTCCAATTTTTCTTTATCCGTCAGTTGGAGCCTGCCGATGTCTCCCCTCCAATGGGCGTTGGGTGGATTCTGCCATGCCATAAATAGGATGTAGTCTATTCCATTCGACTGATAAACATTGCCAATGCTGATGCCGTGGGAAGCAAAGGTGCCAGCCGGGCCATAAGTAACTAGCGGTTCCTTTGGATACCGTACCACTTCTCTGCGTTCGATATCAATGTCTACGCAACCGACTGAAGATTTTTGTTCTTCGTTTCTGCCACAGTAAAAAACCCGGTACACATCCTGATCAACCTGAACCGGCAATGGGTTAGCCGCATGGCTCAGCAGGTAGGGGTTCTCGTTGTCTGGAACGAAAATTTGCCCCAGCTTTTTCCAGTTCTGCGCCATTTTTAAAAGTTGATTTCGTCGCTTTTCTTATCCAGAAGGGTTGATCGGGCAGGCAGGTAAATGCCTTTCTCCTCTTTTGTGCTTTTGGCAA
>CAYNIT010000243.1:0-7061 GCA_964397205.1 uncultured Phaeodactylibacter sp.
CGCACAAAATAACTTCGCCTACTCTAGGTAACTTGTTATTGCGCGACCCCTAAGCTTTCCCCTTCTTGCTCCTCTTTCACCAGCACCCAAGAAACTGCGGATATCGCGAGCGAAACCCCACAAATCACAAAAATGATCGTTTTGGATTCGGCAGCTCCGATCACTTGCCCGATCCCCAGGCTTGCCACCAGCTGTGGCAACACCACCGACAGATTGAACAACCCCATGTAGAGCCCCATTTTGGACTGATCGACTTTCTGGGACATGATAGCGAAGGGCAGGCTGACGGTAGCTGCCCAGCCAATTCCCAGCACCGCCATCATAAGGTAGATAAGCAGTGGCGTAGTACCCAGCGTAAGTATACCGAAATACCCCAGCGCCATGATGGCGATGCAGCCAAAGTGCGTCTTAACCCGCCCGATCTTGGCGGCCATTGGCTCTAGGACAGCTGCGGGGAGTACGGCAGCCACTGCATTCAGTATCAAGAAGCTGATCGACACCACCCGGCCCATGTTGATATCGTCCAGTTCTGGCAGGCGGTACTCTACGTAGGAAAACATATACACAAACATCGTTTGTACCCCTACCCAGGTAAAGGAGTGGGCCGCTAGTACCTTCTGGAAGCCAATCCGCCCGGCCTCTGCCTTGGGTTTTCCGGTTTCACTCTTGATCAGGGCTTGAATGATGAGCGCGATGGTCAGGGCCAAACAAAAGCCTTCTACAAATCCCGGCTCCATATCGCTGCCCAGCAAGCGCATGCTGATGCCGTACACAGCGTAAAGGAGAAAACCCCAAAGCGGCCGAATGGCTTTGAGGGTCTCCAGCAGAGAAAAACCGGTATCCTCTGCCTCCTCTCCTTCCCCGCGCCGCAGTTGCCGGGGTTCTTCGATGAAAAAGGGCGGCAGTACGGAGAGCAACAACACCAGCACAGCGCCGGAGTAGATGAGCACGTAATTGTCCCAGATGGCACCTACCGCGTAGGCCAATACGCCAAAGGTGCCGGAGATGGTTTGCATCCAGGTGTAGCCCTTGGTGCGCTCTTTGCCCTCCGGCGTTACGTCGGCGATGACCGAGCGGGTAGGGTTGAAACTCACGTTGATGGCCAGGTCCAGTGTCAGAGCCACGATAATCGCAATACCCAAAATGGATTCCATGCCGAGCGCATCGCTTATAACTCCGATGTTAGGAAGCGCCAGAAGCATAAGGGCTGCCAGCACTCCACCGATGAAAATGAACGGCCGCCTGCGCCCGTTCAGGAACCAGACGTTGTCGCTGATTACGCCGATGATCACCTGCCCAATGATGCCGGCAATCGGGCCCGCAGCCCAAACCAAGCCGACATCCTCGATTTCCAGGTGGTACTGTGTGCTAAGTATCCAGCTCAGGGCCGAAATCTGCACAGAAAGGGCAAAGCCCATAGCAGTGGCCGGCAGGCTGAGAATGACGTAGAAAGTGTTGGTCAGTCGTTTTTGTATGTCAAGCATGGCAATGGTTTATTGGTACAGAACCCAAGCAGTCAGGGCGGGTACCTGCACTGGCCCACCCTCTAATTGTCCGATTTCGCCTTCCAGGCTGACGCGCTCCCCGTTCAGGGCAATGGACCAGCTGCCCGCGGGTAGCTCCAGCTCCCGTGCATTGGCATGGCCGTTCAGCACCACCAGGAGATGCTCCCACCCATCGCCATTAGCGTTGCCCGTGATGGTATAAGCAATGAGGTTGGGAGCCTCCGCCTCCAGGAAGGTCAAATGCTCGCGCACTTGTTCCTGCCGGGTCATGCGGAATGCCGGATGGGCTTTGCGCAGCGCAATCAAGCCTTTAACATAATCGTGCACCTCAGCGTAGGCGACCTTGCGGCTCCAATCAATCTGATTGATGCTGTCGGGGGATTGATAAGAGTTCTCCACCCCGTTTTTGGTGCGCAGCAATTCGCTGCCGGCGTGCAGAAAGCTGATGCCCTGCGAAGTCAGTACCGCCGCCAGCGCCAGTTTGTGCATCTTGATGCGTTCGGCTTCGGAAGCCTCCTCATTGGAGATGCTGAGCCGGTCCCAAAGAGTGTGGTTGTCGTGGCAGCTTACGTAGGTGACCGTTTGTGTGGGGTGGTTGGCCCAGTGGGCTTCTGAATAAGCAACAGAATCGTACTGCACTTGTGGATGCTGCGTGGAAGCGACAATACCAAATTTCACATCTTCTTTCCGCCCGGGCCCACCATTGACGAAGGCGCGTTCCTCATGCTCGAATACGCTGCCCTTGAGGCCATCGCGTATGTCATCGCTAAAGGCTGCTAGGCCGGGTATCCGCCCGATATGCGCTTTGAGCGCCCGCCGCTCCACCGGCAGGGGGCTGTCCCCAGCCGTCCAGCCTTCTCCATAAATAATTATGGAAGGGTCGATTTCCTCCAGAGCAGCCTCCACCGCCTTCATGGTCTCAATATCGTGAATGCCCATAAGGTCAAAGCGAAAGCCGTCCAGTTTGTACTCCGTAGCCCAGTACTTCACCGACTCCACGATGAATTTCCGGACCATCGGGCGCTCAGAAGCCGTTTCGTTGCCACAGGCGGAGGCATCGGAAAAGCTGCCGTCTTCATTTTGGCGGTAGTAGTAGCCCGGCACCAGTTGATTGAAGAGCGACTCTTCCGTCCATCCCGTATGATTGTAAACGACATCCAGCACTACTCGCAGGCCATTTTCGTGCATGCTTTGCACCATCTGCTTGAATTCTCGGATACGGGAAGCGCCATCGGCGGGGTCGAGCGAGTAACTGCCCTCCGGCACGTTGTAGTTCTGCGGGTCGTAGCCCCAGTTGAAATGATTTTCCTCCAGCTTGGTCTCATCGATGGAACGGAAGTCAAAGGCAGGCAGCAAGTGGACATGAGTAGCGCCCAACTCGCGGATATGATCCAGCCCGGTGCTGACACCCTCTGGCCCAGTGGTGCCTGTTTCGGCCAAGCCCAGGAATTTTCCTTTGTGCTTTATGCCAGAATTGGGGTGCATAGAAACATCCCGCACATGCAGCTCGTAGATAACGGCATCCGTAGGATCCCCAAAATCCGGCCGCTGATGGCTGTCCCAGCCTTCGGGATCGGTAGCGTCGAGGTCCAAGACCTGCCCCCGCATGCCGTTGGTGCCCACTGCTTTGGTGTAGGGCCCGGGCACTTCGTCGCGCCATTCGCCTTCGACTTTAACCTGGTAGGCGTAAAACGTGCCCAGGAGGTCCTCCTCGAAGCGGGCAGTCCAGGTACCTTGCTCGGCCCTTTCCATGGCCGTAGTCTGTACGGGTTCGCCGCCCAGCGGTTGGTTGTAAAAGTGCAAGCGGGCGGCTTCAGCTGGCGGGCTCCAGATGCGGAAACTGGAAACCTCCGGGCTGTAGGCCAGCCCTAGGTCGTCTCCCTTGTAGACCGGGTACTCCTCGTAGGAAGCGTACTCGGGGCTGCCGGTTGGTTGGCAGGCAAATGTCATAACGGTGATGGTTAGTAGCAAAGCAATGCGGTGATTCATTGTGCTGGATTTTTGGCTAAAATAGGGAAAAATGCCTGTTCAGAAAGGAATTCTTGCCTCGGCAACACCCTCAGGAGCGCTTCAGTCGGGCAGTGAACAACAGCCAGGTGTCCGGGTCGAACAAAATACGGGCTGGCTCAAAGGGGCAGGGCAGCTCCAGTTCTTCTTTCACCCGTTTGACCGGGATGGTCCACTGCTGTTCCTGCCCGTCCGGGCCTAGCGCTTTTACATCTAATGGGAATTGGAAGGGAATGCCGTCCTGCACCTGCTGTATCTCCAACTTGAAGCTACTGCCGCCCGCCCAGCTCCAGCCTACCTCCAGCTCCGGATAACCGGGCTGAAAAATCCACTGCTGGAAGAAATCATCCAGCGCCTCCCCGCTCGCTTCCTCCATGGCGGCTTGGAAATCCTGGGTCAAGGCATTACCACCGCGGTGACGGGCGTAGTAGCGGCGCAAGCCTTCCCAGAAATCTACTTCTCCCAGCCTTCGCCGCAGCATGTGCAATACCCAACCGCCTTTCTGGTAGGAATTGGCATTCAGCAAGCGGTTCCAATCCGTTACGGTGGTATCGACGACCGGGCGGGAGGTACGGCTGGCGAACTGAAATACCCGCTGCCGCTCCGTAATCAAGCGCTTTGCCATGGCATCCCGGCCGTAGGCGTGTTCTATGTAAAGGTTGGCGCCGTAGGTAGCAAAGCCCTCGCTCAGCCAGATGTGGTGCCAGTTTTGCTCGCTTACGCTGTTGCCAAACCACTGATGGGCTACTTCATGGGCGATCAAATCCTCATGGTCCTGCCCGCCGGTTACCGAATTTTCAAAGTAAAAAATATTGCTGGCGTTTTCCATCCCGCCGTAGCGTGTTTTGGACTGCACGTTGGCCAATTTCTTGTACGGGTAAGGGCCAAAGGCTTCGATGAAAAAGGCAAGCACTTCCAAAGCCTGGCTGTAATCGCGATAACCTGCTTCCCGATTGCCGGGAAAGACCCAGCTGGAGACGGGGATGCCATTGACGTTGCCAGCCCGCCGCACGCCGAACTGAGCCGCACCGATGACCGCTACCTTCATGGGAATGGGGGCTTCCTCCCGCCAGTGGGTAAGTTTGGTGGATTCATCCAGGTTGAGCTCCTCTACCAGTACGCCATTGGCGACTACCTGATAGTGGTCCGGCGCGGTGACGATGAACTCCACGCTGGCCTTGTCAGAAGGATGGTCCACACAGGGCAGCCAGTGGTGCGCCCGGTTGGGCCAGTTGTCCCCGAAAAAGGTGCGCTCGTTGTATTTGTTGGCGGATATCACCAGGCCATCGGCGGGGCGGCCGCGGTAGTGCAGCTCATAGGTGTACAGACTGTCCTGGAAGAAAGCTGCCTGCGGGCGGATCAGCAGCTGCTCTGCGGTTTGTCGAAAGGGTACAGGCTGCCCGTTTTCCAGTACCTGGCTTACTTTCATGCCGCTGCCATCGGGCCGGGGAGCAACCAGGTCGAGGGCAAGTTCTTCTAATTGCTGCTTGTACTTCAGCTGAACGTAGGCCTGCCCCTCAATAACATCTGTAGTATCCGATAGGGCCAATTCGAATATGTAGTGTTGCAGGTCGATCTGTCCGAGGCGGGGAATTTCGCGCTGCGCCATCAGCAGCAAGGGCAGGGCTAGCCAGAACAGGAGTAGGGAATACCGCATTTTTAACCTAAAGATAGGGAAGTGGAGCGTAAACTTGCCTACTATTTCCGGAGGTAATTGTTGTACCTTTGCCCAAAACCCGTCAAGTCATGCAGCGCTGCCTTGCTATTTTTCTGCTGCTGAGCCTCATCGCCTGCAGCTCGCCTTCAACTCAAAGAGACATGGACGCAGAACAAGCCGCCAGCTTCGATTGGCAGGGCCACCGGGGTGCCCGGGGGCTGCTGCCGGAAAATACCGTACCTGCTTTTTTGAAAGCCCTGGCGTATCCGCAGGTGCGAACGCTGGAACTCGACCTCGCCGTCAGCCAGGACAGCCAGCTCGTAGTAAGCCACGAACCCTGGATGTCCCACCACATCTGCAGCCATCCGGATGGGAAGCCAGTAACCGAAGCGGAAGAAGAGGCACTGCTGATTTTTCAAATGCCCTACGACAGCGTACGGCAATTTGACTGCGGCAGCCGCGGAAACCCCCGCTTTCCCGAGCAGCAGGCACAGGCCGCCTCCAAACCGCTATTCTCGGAAGTCGTAGCAGCAAGCGATGCTTACGCCCGCGAGCACAGCCGGCCTCTGCCGCGCTACAATGTCGAGATCAAAATCGAGCGGCAGTATGAGGGCAGTAAAACGCCAGCTGCACTGACCTTCGCAAAATTAGTGGAAGAGGAACTGAAAGCACTGGGTATCGCCGATCGGAGCTGCGTACAATCTTTCGACCCCCGCCCGCTGCAGCACCTGCACCGGATGGACAGCAGCATTACCACCGCTTTGCTGATCGACAACCCGAACGGCGTGGACATCAATCTGGAGGCGCTGGGCTACACCCCCGAAATTTACAGCCCCTACTACAAGATGGTAACCGCCAATGTGGTAGAAACCGTCCACAAACGCGGCATGAAGCTCATCCCTTGGACGGTCAATGACAGCACGGAGATGAAAGCCCTGATCAACCTCGGGGTGGATGGCATCATTACCGACTACCCCAACCGCATTGAGGCGGTGGTGGAATGATTACCGGATGCGCTTGTAGCGCAGGCGGATGGAGTTGCCGATGACAATCACATCCGAGAAAGCCATGAACAGGGCGCCCCACATCGGATTGAGATAGCCCATCGCTGCGATGGGGATAGCGACGATATTGTAGGCGAAGGCCCAGAAAAGGTTCTGCTTGATGGTCAGTAGGGTATGCTCGCTGATACCAAAGGCCCGCTGCAAGTGCTTGAGTTTTCCATTCAACAAGATGATCTGAGCGGACTGTATGGCTACCTGAGAAGCGTTGCTCAGGGAAATGCCGATGGTGGCTTTAGCCAGCGCCGGCGCATCATTGATGCCATCTCCCACCATAGCGGTTGGCTGCTCCTGTGACAAGGCTTCGATGCGCTGCAGCTTTTGCTCCGGGAGCTGCTCGCCGTAGTACTCTTCAATCCCCAACAGCTCCGCCATCTCTTTCACTTTGTCATGCTGATCACCGCTAAGCAGCACCGGCACCTTGTCGTGCTCTTTTATGTACTGTACAGTTTCCGCTGCGTCGGGTTTGAGGTGGTCAGACAGCTCGATGGTAGCCAGCAGCTCTTCGTTCTCCAGCAAATAGAGTTCGCCCGGCTTTCCTTTCTCCGGGTCTGGCAGCATGCGCTGAGACCCTAATTGGTAAGTGTTGCCGCTGTTGTCCCTGGCCCTCAGGCCGCGCCCCTTTTGCTCCTCTATGGTTTCCAGTTGCAGGGCAATGCCATTGACCCGGCTTTCCATCTCCCGCACCAGAGATTTGGCGATAGGGTGGGAAGAGCGCTGTTCCAGTTTATAAATCAAGGCGTTGGCTCGCTCCTCTTGCCCGCTGTGGTAAGTGATATTCTTGATCGCGAAGTCGCCCGAAGTCAGTGTGCCAGTCTTGTCGAAGACTAC
>CAYNIT010000244.1:0-7049 GCA_964397205.1 uncultured Phaeodactylibacter sp.
CCAAAAAATTCTTGGAGCAGCTGGAAAACACTGAATTCACTACCAAACCGAATGTTATGAGCACTTTAGAACAGTTATTAGAGATGGGCCGCGAGGAAGGCCTGGACAAAGGCGTGTACAAAAACCGCATTTTCAACCTGCTCAAAACCGCTGTTCATTTTCCAGACTGGTCTGCTGCAAAATTAGCCGACTTCGCCGAGCTGCCTCGGGAAACCGTGCAGGAATTGCTCGATACCGCTTCAGAAGGCAACAAAGACAAGCTGCTCGAACACGTGCAGGAAGCGCTGCTGGCCGACATCCCGCTCAGCCCGGACGAGGCGGAGAAGCTGCAGGGCCTAGCAGAGCAGTTCGTAGCAGGCCCCAACCAGTGAATTTCTGCTGTTGTAGCTGCCATTTCAGAAGGCTGCTATACTTTTAAAATGCGGTTGATACAATACCTTTGGATTCTCCTTTCAGTAATCCTACTTATGAGCAGTTGCGAAGATTCGGCAAAGCCCGCAAATGGCAAGCCCAAAGCCTATCAGGAACCTCACCGCCCCCAATTCCACTTCTCCCCGGACAGCATGTGGATGAATGACCCCAACGGCATGGTCTACTACGAGGGGGAATACCACCTTTTTTACCAGCATTATCCGGATAGCACCGTGTGGGGCCCTATGCATTGGGGGCATGCCGTAAGCGAGGACCTGGTAAACTGGGAACACCTGCCTATCGCGCTTTACCCCGATAGCTTAGGCTATATTTTCTCGGGCAGCGCAGTGGTGGATTGGAACAATACCAGTAGTTTGGGTGAAGACGGTAAGCCACCTTTGATAGCCATTTTCACCCATCACGATCCAGAAGGGGAAAAAGCCGGCAAAGACGACTTCCAATACCAAAGCATCGCTTACAGCCTAGACAGGGGGCGAACCTGGGAAAAGTACGGCGGCAACCCGGTATTGCCCAATCCCGGCACCAAAGACTTCCGCGACCCTAAGGTCTTCTGGCATGAAGACAGCGAACGCTGGGTGATGATCTTCGCTGCGGGTGATCATGTGCAATTATACAATTCCCCTAATCTGATCGACTGGTCTTATCTCAGCGATTTTGGCCAGGGCATAGGAGGGCACGGTGGCATTTGGGAATGCCCAGATCTCTTTCCGCTGCAAGTAGATGGCGATGGCGAAAAGATGTGGGTACTGCTGCTGAGTATCAATCCCGGTGGCCCGAATGGCGGCTCCGCTACGCAGTATTTCTTAGGCGATTTTGATGGCAAAACGTTTACGATGGACCCGGCTTTCGCCGAAAGGGTAGCAGCCGATACGCTGACCGGCAATCCGTACTGGGTAGATTACGGCCGGGACAATTACGCTGGTGTCACTTGGTCGGACATCCCCAAATCAGACGGCCGCCGCATCTTCATGGGGTGGATGAGCAACTGGGATTATGCAAATGTGGTGCCCACAGAGCGCTGGCGTTCGGCCATGACCGTAGCCCGAAAGTTGGACTTGCGCAGTACGCCCAGTGGGCCGCGGCTCTGCTCTCAGCCCGTACAGGAGCTTGAGCGATTGCAGCAGCAGAAACGGATACTGCCCGCACAATCCATCCGGAGTACACTACGGCTGTCCGACTACCTGGCCTTTGAAACTTCTCTGCTGCGCATTCAGTTGGAACTGAGCTGGAATAGCGGGGAGCAGCCGGAGGAGATTGCCTTGGTGCTGTCTAATAAAGAGGGAGCAGCCTACCGCCTGGGCCTATCGGAAGACACCTTCTTCTCCGACCGTACCGCGGCGGGCCAAGTAGCTTTTGAAGAAAGCTTCCCCGGCCGGGCAACGGCAGGACGCTGGCGTTCGGAGCAAGGAATGCAGATGGATGTCTGGATCGATCGGGCTTCCGCAGAGTTCTTTGCCGATGAAGGTGAAGTGGTGATGACAGAGATCTTTTTTCCAAAGCCAGATTTTACGGAAGTGCAGCTACAGGTAAAGGGGGGCAGCCTACAGCTGGAAAAAGGCATGATTGCCGAGCTTAAGTCCATCTGGCAAAATTTATAAAATGTTAAAGCGGTCGTTCTCCTCCCGAAAAGTGGAGCATTGTTGCTAAATTTAAGCAATCAAATTCCCAAGAATGAAAAGATTAATACTCCTCCTTGCTCTGCTCTCATTTGCCCAATGGGGCTATTCCCAATGGATGCCTTGCCTATACGATGTAGCAGTCCAGCAGATGGACAAGCAATATCCGGGCTATCGAGCCCAAAGCCTGGCAGCTATCAAAGCAGCTGTTGAGCGCTACCGGCAGCAGCGGAATCCCACCGACGAAATTTTCACCATCCCGGTCGTTGTGCATGTGGTCTGGAAAGAAGAGGCCGAAAACATTAGCGATGAGCGCATCGAAACGCAAATGCGGGTACTCAACGAGGCTTACCGGCGGCAAAATGCCGATACCGTCAACACCCGCCCGGTATTTCAACCAGTAGTCGGGGATGCCGGCATCGAATTCGTCCTCTCCGATATTATCCGAGTACAAACGGACACCACTTTCCAACCAGAAATATCCTTGCTTGGAGGTTCCACTTTGCCCGATCATGTCAAAATCAGCGCGGCAGGCGGCAGCGATGCTGTAGACCACAAGAACTTCCTCAACATCTGGGTGTGCGCTATACAGCCCATTGAGCTGCTGGGTACAGAAAACCCTATGCTAGGCTATGCTTACCCTCCGGCAGGCTTGGACAATTGGCCGGCAGGCACCGACCCTCCGTCTCCAGAACTGGCAGGGGTCGTCGTGGATTACCGTACGGTAGGAGAAAATCTGAGCTACGAGATTCCACAAATTGGCGAAATCCCCATTTTGGGCCGGACTACCGTGCACGAAGTTGGCCATTACCTCGGCCTGCGGCACACCTCCGGCGACGGCGCGCTGTCTACACTCGGCGTGCCGGACTGTGAGGCCGACGACGGTGTAGCGGATACGCCCAATCAGGGGCTGCAAAGCCAGTTCAATTGCGACCCTATGCAGAATACCTGCGAAGATGCCAGCAATGACTTGCCGGATATGATCGAGAACTACATGGACTACTCGCTGGAAAGTTGCCAGAATTCCTTTACGAAAGGACAAATTGAGATCATGCGGGCGGTATTGATGGATCAGCGCGCCGAGTTGCCGCTGAATACCACCAATACTACTGCTGCCGAAAATTTGGAAACTGCCCTTTTGTACCCCAACCCCTCTAAAGGCATCTTTACTGTCGAGTTCTCCGCCAGTGCTCAACAGAACTATACTTTCTCAGTGCTGGATGCCTATGGGCGCTTGGTGCAGCCTCCGCTCCCAGGTCAACCGCAAGTTGAAATTGATTTGTCTGACCAGCCCGTCGGCATGTATTATTTGCAGTTGAGAATGGAAGACAGCAGGGTGCACAGCAAAAAGCTTATACGGCAATAGTTTGTCTTTGAAATCCGCTGGCTAGTAATTGGCAAAATCACCATGAGAAACATCAAGGTATTCGTCTCCTACGCTCGCGACAACCGGCTGGAGGTTGAAGCACTCGTCCCTTATCTAAAGAACATCAATCAGCAGCAGATTGACGTAGTTTGGGACAATGACTTAGTACCCGGCATTTCTTGGAATTCAAAATTGGAGCAGATGGTAAAAAGCAGCGATATCTTTATCGCAATAGCCAGCAATGCCTTCTTCCAATCTGAGATGTGCGATAAGGAGCTGAACTGTTTCATGAAGCGACACGACCCTAAAGTTGTGCCCGTCTTTCTTGAAGACTGTGGGCACATTGGGCCTAACAAACTTGATATTTATCAAGGGTTGCCTTTGAGTGAAGAGAGCGGAAGAATTTTCCCTATTGCCCGGTGGGACGACGAAAGACAGGCATACGGTGCAATAGCCAGAGGGCTTAAACAAACCATCGACCTGCTGGAGGGACATACTAAAACGCTAGGTATTGAAAAAAGCATTGAAGATGCCAGGGAGGAGGAACGCAGCGAGGAAGGTCAGGGAACCATCAAAAAAAAGCTGCTTAGGTACCTCAAAGCCTTCGGTATTTCCTATAACGATTTACGAATACTGGAGCGCGATGGCAGGACTTTTTCCCGGTACTACCCCCGGCAAAACATCGTTTTTGAACCTTTGTCTCTTCGTTCTGGTTTGAACATAGCGCTGTTGCGTCTGGAATTGTACGCAAGGCGCTGGGAAGACGCAGACTTTTATACTTTTCTTTTTCCTTATCACTTTGCCCATGAACATCGAGCTGCTCATCAGGATCTGGTCGATTACCAGCTCCGTCAAATGAGGGCGACAGCTCGGAAGTTCCACAGCAAGTGTAGACTGCACATTGTCGACCCTGGTTTGATTAATGAGGTGTAAGAACAGTCGGCAGCCCGCAAAGGGTAAAATTTGTTAAACAAATGTCAAAAAACTTATTTATCTTTACCTCTTTAAATAAAGCTGCAATAGCAACGTTTCCTAAACCCTTAATCCTCTGTCTTTCAAGAGGAAAAGACTATTGGCATATGGCGGATAACCAAAAAGAAAAAGATAATACTATGGATTTTAGCGGGAGTCCCCGCAGAAGAAGCCTAAGCAGAGGCATCAAAATGTTACGGGAACAGTACAGTAGAGAATTCAGGGTACCCGTGTACGAGGGTATGTGGGAGAAGCGTGGTATGTTTAGCAAAACTATACAGGAGATAGCTATGAAAGAGGACGAAAAGAAGTAAAAATAATTGTACCTCACTCTCCAGCGTCCCGGCGCGCCTCGCTTTTCCAAAACAACCCTTTCTTATTGATCAGCGACAAGTTCCAAAGCGACTTAAGGAACAAAACTCGATACTGGTAGTACCGGCGCCGCAGTTCTAGATTTGAGGTGAACATACCTCCAAGGGGGTCAACCTCAAGACCAATGCTAGGAAACGGTTGCTCCTTGATGCGCCCCCTTTCGTCCCGATGGCGCAACTGGCACTGGCTCCGGCATAACTTTTGGACGAGCATCAGATAGCCATTGAAAAGTGCTTGGTAGAAAAAAGAATTCTTTACTTTCTGCAATTCGTCCAATTGGCGATAGTGGTGAAAGCTAAACACCTTGCCTTCTTCAAAGCAAGCTGCTATCTCCTTAGCGATTCGGTCCAGATACTCTTCCCGTGCACAGCGTACAAAGAGATAATACCTTTCTTCCTGCTGTTTATTCGGATTGAGATAACTAAGGTCAGTAGTATTCACCCTATCGTCAATTTGATCGTAAAGCCTCCGGTTATTTTTTCTTATATCACGCCTTGCCTGATCAATCTGCGCGGGATGGTTCTTCGCATCCATAACGAACTCATCCGACATTAGGCTAAGGGTATAATCCTGAACGTAGTAGAAATACTCCAGAACTATCTCTGACCTTTCCACCGCATTAAGTAGGCGGTCGACTCTAGGGCTTAAGCGGAGCATAGCTTTTTCCCATGCTTCGACTAGGGAAGGAGGCGGTTGCAAGACAAATGGGGGCAGTACTTTCCCCTTGAAGAAAAAGGAAGAGTTTCCGTCCGTAGAGTGGCGGTTGAAAAACTGGTCTATCAACATCATACGAGCTAAGAAACCCTCTAGCAAAAAGGGGTTTACCTCTCCATTCGTACGATAGGATTCTGCATATTGCAAAAAATAGACCCATTGCCAATAGAAAAAACGCTGAAAGTCCGCGTTAAAGCCGATGTATAAAGTAACCAGGTCAATGAAAAAATAACGAATGGCTTGATCCATGACCGGATCTTCCACTTCATTTTCCCGGGCTTTTCTGACTTCCTCAAATAAGTGGATCATCTGGTTCAGCTCGCTGTTTTTTTCCGTAGGATCATACCCCAACCGGTTGATTAAGCTATTGGCTGCCTCATGGGTGGCAGCACTCGCAAACAGCTCCGGCTGGTACAGATGGAAATAGTTCAACCGGACACTTGCCAGATCAGATACAGTATCTGGATGGCCGGCTACGTAGGCTACGGAACGCCCTAGGCGCTCCCCTAGCAGGGCAGTCTGGCTTTTGTAGGCACCGTCGTAGGCAGAGACTAGTTGCTGTATACCGCCGTTAAACTCTATATTGTAGTCGGTTATTTCATTGAGCAGGTAACTCTGGCCGAAGCGGTTTTTGTAGCCATACTCAAATATGGTTATCGGAGGCTCCAGGACTTCGACAACTTTACGTACCATCAAGGTGTCATAACCTTTGATTTCATCAACCAGATCAATGATGAATTCAAGGAAGGCTTTCAACTCTATGAAATACCCATAAAGTACCGGATCACTAATGCCATCGTTGTACATCACGTACATATTGGTGATGCGCTCGCGGGTTATCTTGGGGACCATTAGCGCTTTCAGCTCCGCCCTCAACCTCCGGATGATATCAATCCCAAAGCAATACTGCGATAGGCCATCATGAAAAAGGTAGTGGTCCTTGAGCAAAATGGGTGGAGTATTGCTGCTTTCGTCAAACTCGAACTGGGGTGTGGTTGTCATTCGCCTTACATGCCCCATTAGGGTAGCACCTTTTATAACGCGCATCAATCTAAGGAAGGTGGGAAGGCTGTTGTGGCTCAACTGAAGCGCATAGTCTCCCCGGCCAGCCGTGATGTAGTTTTTTGACCAGTCTATCGACAGATCCTCTTTTTCTATTTTGGTTTTTAAATCCTTGACAAAAGCTGCTGTATGCCCAGGCTTCAAATCCCACTTTACATAAAGCCCAACCCCTTCTTCTTCGGATGGCGTACTATCTGAATCAAGAAGCAAGTCCAAATCGTACCCGAATAAGGTGTTGGTGTGTACAAATAGATGAGCCTGCCTTATGGTTTTAATGAGGTCATCAATATCATTTTTCTGGTCCAGCTCTTCCCGCAACAAGCAGTTTTGTTCGATATCTTCTATCAGAGGCAGTAGGTTTGATGCTTCAGCTACCTCTATCAGGCTGCTGAAGTCCAATGCCCTCATTTCAAAAATGATGTTCTTTATAAGACGATAACTGTCCGCAAAAAAAGTTATGGTCAGTTCATGCCAGCTGAAGGAGTGGTTGACTAAATAACTAAGCTCAGGAGCCT
>CAYNIT010000245.1:0-3282 GCA_964397205.1 uncultured Phaeodactylibacter sp.
CCCCTTCTCGCCCGCCTGCTGTGCCGCAGGCCGGCAGGTTCCCCTTAAAAGGGGGGGGAGGTTGGCATACAAAATTTTATACCAAGTGGCAAATTAAAAGTATGCTGAATAGTTACTTATTGCTTTTGTTATTGGGCCTACGATCTTCACCCCCTCACAAGCTCCAATACCTGATGCGCCTTGCCGCTTTCCAGGCTCTCCCGGGCTTCTGCTACGCAATCCGGGAGCGATTGCTCGGGGCGAAGGCAGTGGATCGCCAGGCCGGCATTGGCGGTAACTACGGCTTTTTGCTCCGGGCTGGCTTTGTCGTTTAACACATTTTTGAAAATCTGAGCGGCTTCTTCTGCCGTATCCCCGCCGTGCAGGGCTTTTGCCGAAAGGCGTGGGCTGTGCATGTCTTCGGGTTGCAGCACGGCATCTTCCTCATTGGTGCGCAGGCGGAAGGGGCCAGTGAGGGACACCTCGTCGTAGCCGTCGAGTGCATAAACGATGGCGTAGCGCCGGCCAGTTTCCTGCATGATGTATTGGTACATGCGCGACAGCTGCTGGCTGTAAGTGCCGAAGAGCTGATGGGTAGGTTGGGCCGGATTGACGAGCGGGCCCAGCATGTTGAAAAAGGTCTTGATGCCGAGCTGCTTGCGTACCGGGACGACTTCCTTCATGGCTGGGTGGAAAAGCGGAGCGTGGAGGAAGCAAATATTGGCTTTGTCCAACTGCCGGCGAAGGGGATCGGTGTCATTGGTGAATTGATACCCCAGTGCCTGCAGCACATTGGAGGAGCCTACGGAGGAAGAAACACCGTAGCTGCCGTGTTTGGTGACTCGGTAGCCTGCACCTGCCACCACCATGGCGGAAATAGTACTGATGTTGAAGGTGTTTTTGCCATCGCCTCCGGTGCCTACGATATCGATGCTCTCCTGCCCGTCGAGTTCAAAAGGGTGGCACAGCTCTAACAGGGCATCCCGGAAGCCCTGCAGCTCTGGTATGGAAATGGGCCGCATGCGGTAGACCGTGGCGAAGCTGGCTACCTGCACGTGATGGTACTTAGCGTGGGATATGTCCAGCAGCACTTGCCGGGCTTCTGCCCGGTTAAGCCGCTCATGGGCAAAGAGCCGTTCGAGTAAGTTTTTCATGGCGGTTGTTTTTTTCGGAAAAGAGCGGGGTCAGTTTGGAGCTACTTGTTCGGGCTTGGCGCAGTGGCGGAAGAAGTTTTCCAGCAGTTGCTTGCCCTGCGGTGTCATAATGGATTCCGGGTGGAACTGCACGCCGCGCAGGTTGTAGTTGCGATGGCGCATGGCCATCACTTCCCCCCGCTTGTCCACGGCGGTCACCAGCAGTTCCGGGGGCAGGCTGTCCTTCTGTACCACCCAGCTGTGGTAACGGCCGGCGGGGAAGTGCTCCGGCATTCCCGCGAAGAGCGGCTCTTCCACTTCAGTTCGGTTAATGGGCGTTTCGATACCGTGGTAGACATCCCGCAGGTTATGCAGCTTTGCGCCGAATGCTTCGCCGATAGCCTGATGGCCCAGGCAGACGCCGAGTATGGGCTTTTGCCCGGCGTAGCGCTCAAGGAGTGCCGGCATGATGCCCGCCTCGCTCGGAAGGCCAGGGCCAGGCGACAGAACGATGGCTTGGTAATCCGCCACGGCATCCAGGGAAATGGCATCGTTGCGGAAAACGTCGATGTCCTGCTCGAGCAGCTCCTGAATGTACTGCACGAGGTTGTAGGTAAAGGAATCGTAATTATCGAGTACGAGGACTTTCATAGCGGTTACAATTTTTCGGCTTCGCTCAGCGCCTTGGTGAGCGCGCCTAGTTTGTTGTTGACTTCTTGCAGTTCTTTTTCCGGTACGCTGTCATTGACGATGCCAGCGCCAGCCTGGTAGTAAAGGGTATGGTTTCGGCTAAGGAAGGAGCGGATGAGGATGGCTTTGTTCATCTCCCCGTCGAAGTTGATGTAGCCCAGCGCTCCGCCGTAGGTAGCCCGGTTCTGGTTTTCGTAGCGGTTGATCAGCTCCAGGGCTTTGTACTTCGGCGCTCCGGAGAGGGTGCCCGCTGGGAAGGTGTCGCCGAAGATTTGCACCGGGTTGGTGCCCGGCCCTAATTTGCCAGTGACCTTGGAGACCAGGTGGATGACGTGGCTGAAGTACTGAATTTCTTTGAGTTGCTCCACGGCTACCTTGGTAGCGTGCCGCCCGAGATCGTTGCGCGCCAGGTCCACCAGCATGATGTGCTCGGCGTTCTCCTTGGGGTCTTCGGACAGCTCCAGCGCCTTGCGGGTATCCTCCTCCAGGTCGCCGCTGCGGCGGTAGGTGCCGGCAATCGGGTTGACCACGGCAGTATGATCCTTGATGGCCATCTGCGTCTCCGGGCTGGAACCAAAAACCCTGTAGCTGCCGAAATCGGCGTAGAACAGATAGGGCGAGGGGTTGATGGAGCGCAGTACTCGGTAGACATTGAAGTCGTCCCCGCTGAAGCGCTGGGCGAATTGCCGGGAGAAAACGATTTGAAATACATCGCCCAGTTGGCAGTGCTTCTTGCCCAGGCGGACCAATTCCATGAATCCCTCATCGCTCAGGTTGCTGCTTTCCTGCCCTTCAAGCCGGAATTGGTGAGTGGCGAACTGCTGGCTACGCAGCAATTGTTCTACTTCTTCCAAACGGGAAGGGTACCTCTCGGGCAGGTTTTCCAGCACCACCAATTCATCCCGGAAGTGGTTGATGGCGATGACGATTTGGTAGAGGTTGTAACGCATGTCTGGCAGCTCCAGCTTACGCTTGTCCGGGTCGAACCGCAGGGTATCGAAGTACTGCACGGCATCAAAACCTGTGTAGCCGATCAGCCCGTTGAAGCCGTCGTAGGGCTGTTCGTATTCCACCTCAAACTGCTGCAGGAAGCTCATCATGGCTTCGGGGACCGAGCGTGTACTGCTCACGCTGCTCGTTTCGGCCTTCTGTCCAGGGACTTCGGTGGCGATGCGCCCGCTTTGCACCCGAAAGCTGCCAATTACGCCGAGCCCCAGGAAGGAGTAGCAATCTTCCTTGTTGCGGAAGTCGTTGTTCTCCAATAGCACCGGTTCCGTAAAGTGGTCGCGTGCTTTGAGGTAGAGCGTCACCGGCGTGAGCGTATCGGACAGGTAACGGCGCACCCGGGTGCGGAGTTTTACTTTTTGTCGTTGCAGGGTAGTCATGGATATTCTATTGTTTGTTGCCTGAAGCCCGTGCCAACTGCGATCCGTTGTCGGGATGATTTACCCAAGCCCCCTTGCCGCCTTCGCGGCCAGGT
>CAYNIT010000245.1:3382-7037 GCA_964397205.1 uncultured Phaeodactylibacter sp.
CGATCCGTTGTCGGGATGATTTACCCAAGCCCCCTTGCCGCCTTCGCGGCCAGGTTGGCTGTTGGGGAGCAGCACCCCGACGAACGCCTGCCTGGCCTACGGCCATTCGATCCGTTGTCGGGATGATTTACCCAAGCCCCCTTGCCGCCTTCGCGGCCAGGTTGGCTGTTGGGTAAATCAAAAGCGGCTTGCCGGGTGAACGACAAGCCGCTTAAGTGATGCATGTAATGTTGGCATAGCGGTGTCCTTCACTCCGTGTCAAAGTGAATGTGCCACCACCAGTTTTTGCGCATTACAATCATCATTATTTTTCTTTCTTGCATCAAAGATAAGGGCACATTGCGAAAATTTGCAAAAGCTGGGTCAATCTTTTGTCAAAGAGTAGACCCGGCAAGCCAGGAGCAACTTTACCGTTTTATTACCTTGCGGTAGATCAGCTCATTCCGCACTTGCAGCTGCAGCAGGTACAAGCCAGCAGGCAGCCCTTGCATATCGACGGTATTGTTGCCGGCTGTCAGCTGGTTTTCCCATACCGGCTGGCCAGCCGGGTTCAGCAATCGAGCGCTGCCGGCAGCGGGGGATTCCAGCGTCAGCTGTTGCTCCACTGGGTTAGGGAAGAGGCGGATGGAAGCCGGATTGGCTTCTTCCGCTGCGGTCAGGCTGGCGGACCAGCTGCTGCCGCCGCTGATTTCAGTGACCGAAGCATCAGAACGCAGCAGCCGCTGATCGCGCAGGACGATCTCTCCGCAGTCCCCCGATGGGCAGCGCAGCTGCAGTGTGCCCAATTGGCCGAAGCCATTGCGGCCGTTGTGGTCCTTGCGGGCCAGGGATACCACCGCTTGGCCGGTGTTGTAGTCTATTTTTTCCAGAAATAGCATGTCTTCTCCTACGGTACCCAGCCAGCTGCCGTCGGTTCGGAAGTGCAGCTTGGAAACTTTAGCCGGGTCGAACTGCAGGGTGGTGCTCCAGCCGTAAGCATCCCGCACCGGTTCCTCCACTGATCCCAGGCTGGCCCTCAGCTCGAAGGAAGCCTCTTGGGAAGCCGCCGTGCTAAGTTGATTGGGAATCGCTTCCTCTGGGAAATCGTAAATCGTAGGCGAGAGCTGATGGGTCTTGCCCCAATTGAGCATGATGACATCCATGTCCTCCTCATTGATGATGCCATTGCCATTGCAGTCGGTGAATTTGTTGTTGAATTCGTAGGCGAAAGTTAGGGTGCTGGGCCAATCGATAGCGGGTTGTCCGATCCACTCTACGGTGGCATTGGGGCGTATGGGGCCTGTCTCGCCGTAGGCCAGTGCGATGGCCCACTGATCCATCTGGTTGACGATGCCATCGTTGCCGATGTCACCGGGCCAGACGAGGTCACAGGCGCCTTCGGCATCATCTAAGAACAGGTAAACGCTGGCGGTATCGCAGCCAAATTCGTTGCAGATGGCGTACTGGAATACGTCTTCCTGCAGGCAGGCAACGAGTTGGGGCTCGTAGGCCAGGCTGCCGTCCGCTTGCAGGGAAAGCTCGCCGTAGGCGGGCTGGGAGACGATGTATTGATCAGTTAGCACGGTGATTGCCGTCCAATCGTTGGCCAGCACATCTACCACAACCGGTTCGTTGTATAAGGTAGTATCGTAATCATCCACGGCATCCAGGATGTTGTCGAATACGCTGATTTCCAGGAAGGTGGTATCGCAAGTGCCATTATCGCTGCAGGCGAGGATGCAGGCTTCGCTCAGCCCAGCGCTTTGCCCTTGGTAGGAAACACAAGCCGTGCTGCCGTCCAGGCTGATGTCTATGCCATCGCTGGAGCAGATATTGGTGAAACTGCTGACTTGCTGCAGCGCCTCGGTATCGATGCAGCGATTGACAGACTGCCCGATGGCAATAGAATCGGTCAAGGTAGTGGAGACCGTATTCAGTTGCAAGTCAAGGCGGATTAGGCTGTCGCAGCCCGCCTCGGAGGCCAGCAATACCTCGTACTGGCCGGCGGCGCTGAAGGTGTTGCCTGCCAGGCTGTAGCTCTCCCCTTCGTTGATGGTGGCGCTGACTGCCGTTTCCTCGGGCGTAACGTTGACCGTGAAGTCGGCGGTACAGCTGCTGGTGCCATTTTCGTAAGTCAGGGTGTAGGTCGTGGTTTGCTCTGGATTCACCGTAATGTTTGGCCCTTCCATGCCATTGCTCCAGCGGAAGTCGTAATCGGCAAGCAGGAGCGAGTCTTCGGTTGCCACGAGCTCCACGGGTTCATCGGCGCAGGCGGTGAGTGCTGGCCCGCTTATTTTGATGGGGTCGACGATGAGGATGTCGAAGGTTTTCTGCCGGCAGTTGGTGCCGCTTATGGTTACCTCTAATTGCTCCGTGCTTTCGGCTACATCATCGTTGACGATGCCGGCGGCCAGGGTCCAGCTCTCGCTCGGCGTTGCGATGGTGCCTTCCAGCGGCAGCTCGGCGAAGTCTTCGCCCGCTGTTGCTGTACCGCTGATGGAGTAGGAGAGGGGGTACTCCTCGCTTGGGAAATCACTGAGGTCCAGCTCCAGTTCCTGCGGGGCGCAGTCTTCGGTGAGCACCAATGCTTCCGTATCGCTATGGCTGCCGCCGGTGAAGGAGCAAAAGCTTTTGGCCTCGAAGAAGATGCCGCTGTCCCAGAGGGCATCCCCCACATCCGCGATGACCAGCGTCATGCGGTACGGCTGGCAGGGCACCACTGCGGACTTGGCGACGAATACATCGGTATAGCCGTTGTAGACTGGGAAGCTGCTGGCGGGATTGACGTTAAAGAGGGCGGCGTAGTCGAGCGAGCCATTCAGGGATTCCGAGCAAAATTCGGGATCGCTGCCTAGGTAGCTGCCGGGGGTGCCGCCGTTGACGCTGTTGATGGAAACGGGCAGCTCAGTGCCGGGCACCTGCGCCAGGTTTTTCACGCTATTGGCCCCGCTTGCGGGATCCTGGCCCTCCAGGAAGAAGCCAAAAACATCATTGAAACTGCTGCAGACAAAAGTGGGGTACTCATCGCTGGCGAAGACGTAGCGAAACATCACCGTATCTCCGGTCGGTACAAAATCAATGGTGAATACGGCTACGTCTAGGATGTCATCCTCATTGGCAATAGACGGCAGGAAGTCACTGAAGGCATCGCTGCCGTTGGTGAAGGAGGCGGTAGACAGGGCGGGGCGGTCGACGCCATTGCCGATTAAGTTAGATTCCACCCTGCCGGTTGTCATAACAAAACCCTGTTCCAGGCCGATATCCACCTGTCCGCCTCCGAAGCTGCCGACGGCTATTTCAGTACCTTCGAACTCGATGTTGGTGACTTGGATGCCATCGCCTAGGCAGATGTCTTCGATCAGTTCCTCGGGGCTGAAGCTGCCGGGGCCGGCTCCTTCAACGGTCATGGATTGGGCCATAAGCTGGCTGGCGGCCAGCAGCAGTGCGGCCAAAAGGGTAATGGTTCTCAATTTCATATTGTCCTTTGCTTTTAAGTGGTTGATGTAAGGAAAAGGGTGGCGTGAGAATGGCGCTGTTCCATCTTGCTCGTTCTCAGGTAAACGAGCGGTTGAGAACAGGAGACATTCCATTCAAAAGGGACAAGCAGGAGTAAAAATAGTGTTGCTAAGGGGTCGCGCAACAATAACTTACCGATTTAGACTCGTTTTTTTGCACG
>CAYNIT010000246.1:0-6995 GCA_964397205.1 uncultured Phaeodactylibacter sp.
GTAGGCGTGGAGCAAGTTTTTAATCCCAGACGCTGACGGCCTGGACTGTAAGCCTGACATTTATCGTCATGGGAAGAAGGGCCAGAAATCACAAATTTTGGGTTGGCGGACTATCACGGCAAACAAAGCACACAGAATTAATTTGCCCATGCATCCTAGAAACTATAACCATCGAGACCTCCCCTTACAACGATTGCTGGCTCGGTATGAGTCGCAATTCCGCCTGGAGCGCGATCTGTACTTTGAAGAAAAAGCCTACCTGCAGATCATTGAGTTCTACGAGCAAGAGTGCCAGATGAGCAAAGCGCTGGAAGCAAGCGAGCGCGCTCTTGTCCATCACCCTTCCTCCGCAGAATTGCACCTCAGGAAAGCGCAGCTGCTCCTGCAGTTAGAGCGGGAAGAAGAAGCCCTGCCCTGCATACAACAGGCGCAGGCCCTCGCCCCAATGATGCTGGAAGCCAAACTGCTTTACGCCGAAGCGCTAGTGGGGCTTGGCGATTTGCCAGAAGCCTCGCAACTGCTGGAATACCTCAAAGAAGAAGCTACCTGCGCGCAACTGAGCGACGTCTTTCTAATCGAAGCGCTGATCCACGAAAAGAATGGAGCGCACGAAAACAGGTTCTACACCCTGAAATCGGCGGTCAATGCCGACCTCTCCAACGAGGAGGCGCTCGAACGCCTGGGGACCTGCATCATACAAACCAAGAAATTCCAGGAGGGGGTCGACCTGCACGAAACCCTGCTCGACCGCGACCCCTATTTGGCTACCGCCTGGTACAACCTGGCGCAGGCGCGAACCTATCTGGGGGATTACGAGGCGGCGGTGGAAGCTTACGAGTTTGCCTTTGCCATCGAGGAAAATTTCTGGCAAGCTATGCACGACTGCGCTGACCTCTGCGTAGAACTAAAGCAATACCACCGTGCCCTGAAGCATTACTTGGACCTGCTGGAAGCAAACGGCGCAGAATCCGAAGCCGAGCTGTATGCACAGATTGGCCGCTGCTACCTTTATCTCGACCGGCCACAGGCGGGGGTCACCTACTTCTTGCAAGCCGCCCGCCTTGATCCCATGAATGATGAGTTGTTCTTCCGCATTGGCGAATGCTATGCCTCACAGGCGTACTGGGCTAATGCAGTACAGTATTTCGAAAAAGCGCTGGAAGTGGAACAGGACTGCGATCAGTACTACGCTGCTCTGGCAGAGGCTTATTTTCACCAACAGGAAAATGAGCTGGCGGTGGAGCATATGAAGCAGGCCCTGGAGCTGAACAATATGGAAGCGCAGTACTGGATTCTGCTCGCCACTTTCCTGATGGATGACGGACGGGATGAGGAGGCGCTAGCTATGCTAGAGGAAGGCGGGGAAGCCGTACCGGGCACCGAGGTGCTCTACTGCCGTATCGCCTGCCTTTTTGCCACAGGCCGCCGTCAGGAAGCTTGCCGCTGGCTGGCAGAAGCCCTCACAGAGGATTTTGACATGCACCACTCTATGTTCGACCTGTTGCCGGAACTGGAGTACGACCCGGATGTGCAGTCGCTCATATCGATATATACTATTTGATTGAATTTTGGCAGGGGAACACCACCATCGAGTTGCCAAAAGCTCGCGCCTCCTTTTTATGCTTTTCACCTTTTCCGAGCCTGGTAGCGCGCGTGCAGCGCCGCGCCGATGATCCCCGCAGTGTTTTTCAGCTCCGCTGGCTGTACCCGCAGATCTACCGTCAGTTGATCCTGGTACTTCTCGAAGCGCTTGCTGGCGCCGCCGCCGAGCAGCACGAGGTCTGGATTTAGTATCCGCTTGACATAGCGGAGGTACTTGTCAAAGCGGAGGCCCCATTCCTCCCAGCTCAATTCTGCTGTCTTGCGCGCCTTGTTCGAAGCAAACACCTCTGCGGCCTTGCCCATCATCTTCATATGGCCGAACTCCGTATTGGGCACGAGCTTGCCATCCATAAACAAAGCTGATCCCAAACCAGAGCCAATGGTAATCATCAGCACTACCCCCTCTTCCCCTTTGCCATGGCCAAAGCGCATCTCCGCAACGCCTGCGGCATCCGCATCATTGAGCACTTCCACCGGGCAGCCACAAGCCATGGAAAACAGTTCAATAGCGTTGCGCCCAATCCATTCATCGCTGATGTTGGCAGCAGAATGAACTTCGCCGTTTTTGACGATGGCGGGAAAACCGCAACCGATCACCCCCTTGTAGCTGTGCTGACGGACCAGCTCCAAAAAGGCAGCCCCGACGGCCTTTGGGGTAGCTGGTTGAGGCGTATCGAGGCGGATGCGGCCCTGCTGCAGCTCGCCGGTCTCCGTATCCACCACCGCTCCTTTGATGCCTGAGCCGCCTACATCTACCCCAAGTATGTATCTGTACTGCATATTATTATCTTATGAGGCGGACTTTCAGGATCATCAGGTCCTCCACCGGGCGGTCCCGCGCATCGGTAGGCACAGCAGCCAGTTTGTCTATGACTTCCAGCCCTTCAATGACCTGGCCAAAGACTGTATAATCTCCATCCAGGAATGGCGCTCCGCCCTGTTCGAGGTAGGCCTCCCGCTGTTTACTGGAGTAGCGGATGCCTTTGTTCGACTCGATTCTTGCCAGAGAAGCCTCGTCTATGGGTTGCCCATCCACGATGTAGAACTGCGAGCCGGAGGAGCGCTTCTCAGGATTGACCGCGTCTCCCGTGCGGGCGGCGGACAAGGCCCCCTTAATGTGTGCCAGCGAATCGACAAACTCCGCCGGCAGGGTGTAGCCCGGGCCGCCGGAGCCCAAGACTGCTTTGGGGCCGGCACCTTTCGAGTTGGGGTCGCCCCCTTGGATCATAAAATGCTCAATGACCCGGTGAAACAGGAGGCTGTCGTAAAAGCCCTCCTGCGCCAGTTTGGTAAAATTATCCTGATGCCGCGGCGTAGCATCGTACAGTTTGGCAATCATATTGCCGTACTTGGTCTGTATTTCCACCAGGCAAGCCTTAGGCGGCGCAATGCGTACGGTACGCTCTACCGTCCGGCTTCTGCCTTTTTCATCAGTCGCTTTCAAGCGTACCTGGTAGCTGCCAGAGCTTTTGTAGCGGTGGGTGGGGGAAGCCGCCCCTGAAGTATGGCCATCGCCGAAATCCCAGCTGTACTGATCAGCATTTTCGGAATGATTGTCAAATTCGATGGGCTCCAGGGCGTTTTTATCCCCCTTGAGGGAAAATTTGGCAGCCGGCCGGGCACAGGCAGCCAGCAAACAGGCGCTCATGGCTAGGGAAAAAATAGAGCGTGCACTCATGGTAAAGCTCAATGATTAATCAACAATTTCCACCGACATGCGAATGTCGTTCTGAGGGCGGTCCATACGGTCGCGGGGCACCGCAGCGATTTTGCTCACCACATCCATGCCTTCCACCACCTCGCCAAATACCGTGTATTGCCCGTCGAGCGGCGGGTAGCCGCCTTTTTCTATATACTTTTGCTGCTGCTCGGGCGTGTAAGAAGTGCCCGTGCGCTGCGTCATATTTTGCAGGAGCGACTCGTTGATGGGCCGGCCTTCCACAATGTAGAACTGCGAGCCAGAAGAGCGGCGCTCGGGGTTCTGACTGTCCCCCTTCCGGGCGGCGGCCAAAGCGCCTTTGTAGTGCAGCTCCCCGATTTCCGGAGCCAGCGTATAGCCGGGGCCGCCTTGGCCGAGCGGCTGGCCGGGCGCAGCATTCTTGGAGTCCGGGTCCCCTCCCTGAATCATGAAGCCAGGAATGACGCGGTGGAACAACAGGCTGTCGTAAAACCCATCCTCTGCCAACTTGATGAAGTTGTCGCGGTGCTTGGGCGTAGAATTGTAGAGCTTCACTTTGATGTCGCCAAATTCCGTGTGGATTAGGGCGTGGGTATGCTCACTGCCCTGCTCACAGCCCAGCATCAGCAGGGCGAGGCTGGCCAGCAGCAAATTGCGAAAGCGATTTATCATGGTTGCATTTTTTATTCTTCTTCAAAACCGCCGTTTTCCGCCTCCATTTCTTGGAAATAGCGGATGACGTAACTTTTCAACAGTTCTTCTTGCTCCTTGACTCCCTCGGCAGGCACCGGCCGGCGCCGTTCGTAGTGGGGCCAGCCATCGGCATCCCGGCCAGCGAAGGCGTAATAGCCGTCGTAGCTCAGCAGCCGGCATACCGCGATGTGCATGAGGTCTTGCTTTTCTTCCTTCGTAAAGGACGATTGCCAACGCCCCAGCTCCTGTATACCAATTAGGAACAATATAGCGTTGAGGTCGGGCAGAGCCTCCCGCCCAAAGCTACGCTTGACGATATGCCGTACCCGGAGCCATTCGAAGTCCAACTGCCACTCTTCCATCTGTCCAATTTGAGCGGCAAATATACGCAAAAGCTATGGCTCCCCGCCTTTTTCCTAAGGCTAATCCGCCGGCAGCGTAATGCACATTCCAGCCAGCATTGGAAGTGTAGGGAAAACAGGGGTTCCGCCTAGTTTTCCACATTTTGTTGATAACTATATACACATTGAGTTTGAAGAAACAAGCCACCCCCCGTATCTTGCCGTACTCAATGGAAATTCAGCCTTGGCTGAGCCGGTGGCCAAAACGTTTGCCAACGCATGCTTTTGCCCATCGGCACTTGCGCCGCGAAGCAGCTTCGCCCCCCAGAACGTGCATCGCACAAGGTGCAGAACAGGGAATCAGGTGAAAATCCTGAACAGTACCCGCTGCTGTAACCCCTTAGTTTCCTCCTGCTAGGCACGCCACTGCCTATGACACCCGGGCGGGAAGGCAGCAAGAGGCGGGGAAGTCAGAAGACCGCCATTGAACATTCATTTTTAAACTGCCAGCCTTCGGGAGTTAGGGCTTGCAGGGCACGGCTCACTTGTCAACGCATAAGTGCGAGCCCGCTGCGCTGCGCGCTGCATCCTCCCGGGGCACAAATGCATGAGCCATGAGCCGCATATTTCAACCCAGACTAGCTTACAAGCCATTCGAGTACCCGGAAGTGCTCGATTTTATCAACACCATCAACCAAACCTTTTGGGTGCATTCGGAGGTCGATTTCACCGGAGACATACAGGACTTCCGGGTAGAACTCTCGGCGCACGAACGCCACGCCATCAAGCGTACCCTGCTGGCGATCGCGCAGGTAGAAGTAGACGTGAAGTCCTTTTGGGGCAATCTTTACCAGCACCTGCCCAAACCGGAGTTCAACGGCCTGGGCAGCACCTTCGCCGAATGCGAGTTCCGCCATTCAGAAGCCTACGCCCAACTGCTGAGCGTGCTGGGCCTGGACAACGAATTTGAACAAGCCCTGCAGTCCTCCGTCTTGCAAGAGCGGGTGCAGTTCCTACGCGACCGCAGCGCCGCCGCCGAGCTGGAAAGCCCGGAGCAAGCTTTCGGCCTGAACCTCATCATGTTCTCCATTCTGGTAGAGAATGTATCGCTCTTCAGCCAGTTTGCCACCGTGCTGTCGTTCACCCACTTCCGCGGCTTGCTGAAAAATACCAGCAACATCATTGCCTGGACGAGCAAGGATGAGCAGATTCACGCCAACGCTGGCATTTATATCTTCAACCGCATCGTGGAGGAGAACCCGGACTGGCTGACCGACAAGTACGAGGCGACCATCTACCGCACCGCGCAGGCTTCCATCGAACAAGAGCAGCGTATACTCGACTGGATATTCGAGCAGGGCGAGCTGGAGCACGTCTCTAAGGCTATGCTGCTGAACTTCATGAAGTCACGTATTAACACCAGTTTGCAGCAAATCCACCTGGAGCCCATCTTCGAAATCGACCAGGACCTACTGCGCCGCATGAGCTGGTTCGAAGAGGAAGTATTCGCCAATACCCTGGACGACTTCTTCGCCAAGCGCCCCGTGGAGTATTCCAAGCACAACCAGTCGTTCACCGCCGACGACCTCTTTTAAAAAAAAACCTCAAAACACAAACTGCTATGACCAAGACCATCTCACACCCAAAGCCATACCACTGGCTCACCCCCGAAAGCCGTACTGTACTGGAGCGCGGCTACCTGCTCGAAGGCGAAACCCCACAGGATGCCGTGCGCCGCGTCACCACCGCCGCTGCCAACCGCTTGAACCGCCCGGACTTGCAACCCAAGTTCGAAGCGCTCGTCGCCAACGGCTGGATGTCCCTCTCTTCCCCTGTCTGGGCCAATATGGGCACCGACCGCGGCTTCCCCATCAGCTGCTTCGGCTCCTACGTGGAAGACAGCATGGGCGGCATTACCGAAACGCTGTCCGAATGCATTATGATGACCAAGCTCGGCGGCGGGACCTCCGCCTACTTTGGCCACCTGCGCGAGCGCGGGGCGCCCATCCGCAACAACGGCAAATCCTCCGGCCCCGTATCTTTTCTGAAGATGTTCGACGCCATGATCGATACCGTATCGCAGGGCAACGTACGCCGGGGAGCCTTCGCCGCTTACCTGGACATTGAGCACCCGGATGTAGCGGAATTCCTAAAGATCAAGGACATCGGCAACGCCATCCAGAATATCTTCTTTGGCGTAAGCGTCACCAATCAGTGGATGCAGGAAATGGTAGAGGGCGATAAGGACAAGCGCGCCATCTGGGCGAAGGTGCTGCACAGCCGTCAGGAAAAGGGCCTGCCCTACGTCATCTTCAGCGACAACGTCAACGATCAGGCGGCGGATGTGTACCGCGATAAGGGCATGCGCATCTACAACTCCAACCTCTGCTCAGAGATCGCCCTGCCGGTCAAAGAGGACGAGAGCTTCGTCTGCTGCCTCTCTTCCATGAATCTGGAGCTGTACGAGGAATGGAAAAACACCGATGCGGTGCAGACCGCCATTTGGTTCCTCGATGCTGTGATGGAGGAGTTCGTACAAAAATCCGCCAACCAGCCTTACATGGAGCGCACCCACAATTTCGCGAAGCGCCACCGGGCGCTCGGCCTGGGCGTCATGGGCTACCATGCCTACCTGCAGAAAAACAACATCGCTTTCGAGAGCATGGAAGCCAAGCAGTTCA
>CAYNIT010000247.1:0-6945 GCA_964397205.1 uncultured Phaeodactylibacter sp.
CTTCAAAGTTCCGTACCGGAAGCACCGCTGACAGCTTTTCCCCTTTTTCAAAATATTTATAGTCCGATCGCTCCACTAACCACTGCAAAGCTTCGGGCTCAATACCGGAGAAAGTGCTGAAGGACTGCAGCGTCCCGAGAATTTCCGGGTCTTTGGATAGGATTTGCATGGATGCCGTTTAGATGCGTGTAAATATAAGTACATTGCAATTCATTAATTAGTTGCTACTCCAACTGCACTGCGCATGAGCCAATCTCGAGAGCTGGGCGAAAAGCCTATCGGGCCATTGCTGGCCAAAATGGCGGTCCCCGCCTCCGCCGGTATGCTGGTGATGTCCATTTATTCAATTGCCGACACGATCTTCGTGGGGCGTTGGGTAGGCACCCTGGGCATCGCTGCCATCACCGTAGTAATGCCTATCATGTTTCTCATTTCCAGTATGGGCATGTCCATCGGGGTGGGCGGCAGCTCCATTATTTCCCGGGCCCTGGGCGCGGACGACCACCGAAAGGCCTGCAAAGTGTTTGGCAACATGACGACGCTTACCATTCTACTGGTCATTGTACTAGGCAGCCTGGGTTTTGTTTTTCTCGATCCCATCCTCCGGCTGTTCGGCGCGCAGGGGGACATCATTGCGCCGGCGCGAACTTACTTCAGCATCGTACTGCTCAGCGTGCCCGGCTTGGCCTTTGCCATGATGGGCAACAACGTCATGCGGGCGGAAGGAGAGCCTAAAATGGCGATGTACATCATGATGGTACCGGCAATAGCTAACCTGATTCTGGACCCTATCTTCATCGTCTGGCTGGATTGGGGTATTGCCGGGGCGGCCTGGGCGACCACGCTAGCTTACTACGCCAGCGGAGGAGTGAGTCTTTGGTTTTTCTTGTCTGGCCGCTCTGAGCTGACGCTGTACCGGGACAGTATGATGTTGAAAACGGCTTTGGTACGGGAGATTTTCAGCATCGGCATCGTCACCCTCGCCCGGCAGGGTACCATCAGCCTGCTGACCATTGTGCTGAACCGGACCTTGTTTATGTACGGCAACGAAGTAGCAGTAGCCATCTACGGTATCATCAATCGGGTGATGATGTTCGCCAATTTCCCTGTACTGGGCATCACCCAGGGTTTTCTGCCCATTGCCGGGTATAACTTCGGGGCAGGCAAGATGGAGCGGGTGCGTGGCATCATCAATTACGCCATTCGCAGCGGCACTGTTATTTCCCTGGGGCTCTTTGCCCTGGTGCTGTTGTTGTCGAAACCCATCGTATCCCTGTTTACCAATGATCCCGCGCTGTTGGAACAAACGCCCCCGGCACTGGTGCTCACCTTCCTGGCTGTACCGCTAATCAGCCTGCAACTGATCAGTTCAGCTTACTTCCAGGCGATTGGCAAAGCCTGGCCAGCGCTATTGCTGACACTTACCAAACAGGGCTTTTTCCTCATTCCTTTCGTACTTTTGTTGCCACAGTTTTTCGGGCTCAGAGGCGTATGGTACGCTTTCCCAGCGTCGGATGTGCTGGCAGCTGCGGTTACTTTTGGTTACCTGCGGCTGGAAATGAGCCGGGACAAACGGGCAGCGGCGGTAGCAGCGTCAGAAACAGCGGCTCCCTTAGACCTTGCCGCGGTTCCGCAGCAGCCAAACGGAGAGCAGCAAACGAAAACCCAGCACGACCGTGCCGATGACGCTCGCCACCCCGAATAGGATCATTTCTGAGCGGATGTAGGTCAACATGCCCTCCCGCTGATCAAAGGGCAGACGCCCTACAATGGCCTCGGGCCCTTCTTCGTCCAGAAAGGTCTGAAAATAGTTGAGCTCTTGCACCAGGTAAAAGACAAGTGGTATAAACAGAAAGAAGGTGACTACCTTCAGTGTCTGCTGCTTTGCCAAAAAGGTGTGGCGAAGCAAAAACAGATACCGGGTCATGGTGATGGCGACCACAATGTAAACGATGTTGACAAATAGAAAGGGATAGTCGGGCAGGCGGGTCAGTATGGGCAGCAGTACGCCGGTGGCGATCACTGCGGTGAGTATCCAGAAATAAAGCTCCAACTGTGCTTTTTTGCTCATTGCGTTCAATTTCTGCGGTGAAACGCAAAGGTAGGGTTTGGGGTTGAAAAAAAGGCAGCGCTGCCGGAGCTCTGGAAGCGCTGCCTTTTTATACTGATTCAGGACAGTTTTACTTCAGTACGATTTTCTCTACGGTAGAGCGGCTGCCGGCCTGAACTTTAACAAAGTACATGCCTGCAGGCAGGCGGGTCAGGTTGAACGGCACGATTTGCTCGCCGCCATCGAGGCGCAGCTGCTGCTCCTGCATCAGGCGGCCATCCAGACTGACGATGCTGATCAGCGCCTGGCCGGAGGCTTCCAGCTCCAAAGCCACATTGAGCAGGTCGGTTGCCGGATTGGGGAAAACCCGTACCGACTCGGCGGGCAGTGGGTCGCTTACGCTTGTGGGTACAGCAGAATCCACGATGGTCCCAGCCTCTTCAGCGGCTGCGCAGGCCATGTCGCCTTCGTTGGACATGACGCAAGCCTCTGCATTGAAATTGGCCATGTCCATGATTTCGATATCGTCGATGAACCAGCCTGGGTTGAGGCCACTTGGCACGACTTCCAAATCGGAGCCGAAGCGGAAACGGAAGTTGAACTCCTCTCCCACCAGATCACTGAGATCGATGTAAGTGGTTATCCAGCCCCCGGAGTTTCCGGAAAAGGCGCTTAGGTTGGGGATTGGGATGGTGCCGTAGGCCAGGGGGCTGTTGTACGTATTGCGGATGATCTCTTCTTCGAAGTTCAGCCAGGTGGTACCGCCATCGATGCTGTACTGCACAAAACCACCGTCAAAGCGGCGCTCTGTATTAAAGCGGTGGGTGAAACGCAGTACTGGCCGCTGGCCGGTCACCTGGATGGGTTCCCGCAGGAACAGCACCTGATCGTTCTCCTCCTCGAGATTTGGCACGTACCAGCTGTATTCCCCGCTGAAGGCATCGAGTTGGCTATACTCCCAAGGGCTGGAACCAGTAGAGTTGAGGTTGTCGAAGAACCAGAGGCCAATGCCGTCCTCCATGTCATCCAGGAGCTGACGGGCGGAGAAAATGGACTCCTCCGGCATGAGGGTATAAGACAGTTGGAGCACATCGCCGCTTTCCATAGTTTCGATCTCGAAGTTGATGGTGCCGGCTTCCGCAGTCGCCTCAGCTCCGCTGGCGCTGCCGGGCATGTAGGCCGTGCCTTCCGGGATGATGTCTTCCACGATGACTCCCGTTACGGGATCAAGTTTGTGGTTGGTTACGGTGAGCGTCACCTCGATGGGGTCTCCGGGCTGAATGAGCCGAGTCACCTCTTTTTCGATCTTAAGCTCCCGAATGCAATCCGGCCGCGTATCAAAGTTTTGCAGGTTGTCGTTGCGGTCTTCGCTGCTGTTTTGATTCATAAAAAAGCCCATGCCCCGGCGGGCGAAGACTTCCCAGATGAGGCACTGATGGGCGCCGTCGTAGTTGATTTCATCCGCCGCGAGGATGGCGTTGCGGCCGTCCTCGAAGCCAGGCAGGCAGGACTGCAGCTTCATACCGTCCATGACCAGTTGTATGGCGATGTTGTTGCCGCCGGTGCCGTTGACGAGGTCCGGATCCCATCCGTACTCCTCTACCAATGCCCAGTAGAGGTCCCAGGTCACCGCGGCCCAGACTTCTCCAAGCGGGTGGGGAGCCGCCGTCCCGATGATGTCGTCTAGGACCTGATTGTTGACCGTCATATCCGTAGAGTAGGGCTGTCGGCGAATCCCACGTCCTTCGATCGATTGGTTCTGAGCGTAGGTGCCGATACCACGGGGCGTAGCTCCGGTATCCTCCGGCTTGGCGGTGGTCACTAGGGTGAAGAAATCGCTCCAGCCCTCTCCCATCTGCTCGTCGTTGGACAGGCAACCAGCGGCGGAAGCCCCTCCCGTCAAGCGGATGGAAATGCCGTGGCCATATTCGTGAGCGATGATGCCATTGTCCAGTGTGCCGTCGATGAGTACATCTCCGCCTTCTTCGGGAAGTTGGAAAGTAACGGATACACCGCTGCCCAAGAACTGCTTGATTCGCTGGCAGTCGGAGGATCTAACGAACACCGATGGAATGTTTACCTGGTCGGCGACTGCGCCGCCGGCCATGCCGATCAGTTCATCTTCAAAGTTGCAGATGATAGCACCAATGGCACCAGCGTTTTGCGCGTTCAACACCTTAGTGCTGAATTCACACACTCCACGGTCAATTAGCGCTACTTTGCCAGCGAGCTCTTCGGCATTTACCAGTTCGCTGCATCCCAAAGTGCCTTGGATGGTCCCATCGGTAGCCTCAATCACCTGGCCCGAAACGGGCGTTTCCGTGATGGGCGCCCCGAAGTCAGCCGTTCCTACTTCTATGCCGCCTACGATGGACTGCGGGCTGGTAATGCTGAAGGGCGTGGAGGAATTGATATTCCACAGGTACATCTGCATGCGGCCGTTCAGGCCATCGGGGGTAACCGAGAAGTTGGCGTTGTTCTGGCCGCCGCCATCCTGAGCGTGGGCGTTGACGAAGTCATTTCCCAAGCCTCCGCGGCCGTAGTTGTTGGCTTGGAAGTTGCCGGCCTCCTCATCGAATCCGTAGGCGTAGGCGATGTCGTGCATCATATTGTTCAGGTAGAACAATTGGGTGACTGCCGCCTCTTGATTTTCTTCCGGTGCAAGCTCGAGGTCAATGGGGAAATCAAAATTCAAATCTGCCCCACCGTCGGGTTCGTCGCCCATGGGAGTGTCGTCTCCGCTGGCATCCAGGTAAGCATGCACGTTGTTGCCGCGGGTAATGGTGAATTCCGGCCCTTCGATGCCATCGGTATCGTGCCAGCCAAAGGGAGAAGCCATGGAGTCGGCAGGGTTGGTGACAATAGAGCGCTCTCCGTCATTTGGAGCTTCTATTGGCAGGGCATAAACGTTATAGCTAGCGCTATCCACTGAAAGGCTTCGCTCTTCGTTTGCTGTCACCTGATCCAGCTGAGCAGCATTCAAGCCGCAATCGCTGCCGTGGCGGTGCTCCGGAGCGTCAAAGCTGCAGTAAACCGTCCAGTTGTTCTGGTCGAGCACCAGGCCAGAGAGCGCATCCACGCGGAGGCTCCAGTAATCGGCGCTGTTGGGCATATCGAGGGCGAGGTTCCACGCCAGGCGGAGCTTGCCTCCTTCAACGGATTGGTAAACCAATTGCACTGTGATGTCCGAATTGGATATCGCCCCGCCGGTGAACGTGTAGCGCTGGTTTTCTTCCCCTTTAAGCCGAAACTGCCCCTGTGGGACTAAGCCCAGGTGGGTAGCTGCGGCTTCGATCGCCTCGGCCGGGCTGAGGGAAGGTTCAGTAGCATTGACCCGCTCCGCTACATTGGATTGAAAGCGGTTGGTAGCAAATTTCACTTCACCTTCCTGCACGTGAACGCCGTTGATGGCGTTGTAGAGTTCAATACTGGCGTAGCGCTGATTGAAGTAAAAGTGGGTGGTGCCGTTGTGGCGGCTGTAAACCCGGTCGCGCAGTTTAACGTCTCGAAGGTCACCATCCGAGAGCTTCCAGGCTTCCCCCTGTTCCTGTAGGTAGCGCAGTGCAATGTCCAGCGGTGCATCAGATTGGGCAAATAGCCCGCTGCTTATACCTAGTCCGAGCAGGACTAGGAAAAGATTGGTAATAGTCCTTTTCATACTATTCACAAAGTTGTTGGTAATAAAATAAGCGCGGCTTTTCAGGGTGGTTCTTTAAGGCAGGTGACAAAAATATGTAAAAAACTGCTTTCGGCACTATCGACTTTCAAGCTTATAATGGATCAGCCGAATAATCCCTGCATTTGTCGGGAAAAATGCACGACCTTTGTCGCGTTATGGCGAAACAAAACCAGAAAAATCTGCTCTACGGCCGGCATCCGGTGGTAGATGCCCTCAAAAACGGTGTGGCTCTGGACCGGGTGTTGCTGCAACAAGGCATCCGGGGAGAGCTGGAGAAAGAACTGCGGCAGTTGTGCAAAGCAGCGGGAATCCCCTTGCAGGTGGTGCCGAAAGACCGGCTGAAACGGGCAACTTCGGGCAATCATCAGGGCGTGGTAGCCTATCAGGCGCTGGTGCGCTACTACAAGCTCTCGGATGTGCTGCCGCCTCTGTTCGAAGGCCAGGAGATGCCGCTGTTACTGCTGCTAGACGGCATCACCGACGTACGGAACTTTGGGGCCATCGCACGCACGGCGGAGGCCTGCGGCGCTCATGCGCTCGTGGTTCCGCAGAAGAATACCGCCCTGATTAATGCCGAAGCGATGAAGGCCAGTGCTGGTGCTCTGAACACCCTGCCGGTTTGCCGGGAAACCAGCCTCATGGCGGCGGTGGAATTCCTGCAAATGTCCGGCATACAGGTCTTTGCCAGCGACCTGCAGGCCAATCGGCCGCTGCGGGAACTTGAGCTGCGCGGCCCGGCCGCTTTCGTATTGGGTGCTGAGGGAGAAGGTATCAGTGACCCTGTCGCCCGCCGGGCGGATCAGCGCTTCATCATTCCGCAGAAGGGGCAGACGGATTCTCTGAATGTCTCCGTGGCGGCGGGTATGATGCTGTATGAGGTGATGCGGCAGCGGGGGGAGGGGGGTGAAAATGTAAAACGCCCCCCCTCCGCCCGGTCGGGCACCTCCCCTAAGGGAGGAGACGAGCGGGGCGGGTAGGGAATGTAAAAGTGGCATACACGGCTTGTTCGCCTGTGGCAGCAGCAGGTTGCCTATTGCTGTGCGGGTTGGGAATGTAAAAGTCGGCGGGCGGGGCATGGCTCGGGCGGTATGAAATATGAAATGCCTGCCGTGGAGGTGTAGCGGGGTCCGACTTCGCTCGTTGAGCTTCGTCGGACAGGGGAGAAGCGACAGGGGTGATGTGGTTCTGCCTCTTCTCCCGGTATTCTTATGCTTAG
>CAYNIT010000248.1:0-6923 GCA_964397205.1 uncultured Phaeodactylibacter sp.
TGTAGCTCTTTTTCGCGTTGTAGGGCTTGGATTTGGAGTTCTTTTTTTTCGGTTTCGTATTTAGTTTCGATTTCCGTTACGGCTGCCGTTCGCTCTGCGTCGAACAGACTATCCCTGAGCTTGTAAGTTTTGTTCAACACTTTGTATGCTTCTTCGAGGTCCCCCAGTCCCTTCAGCACGCTATGCTTAATATTGTACAACTCCAACCACTCCTGCCCATTATTTGGTGCCAGAAGGCTTTCGGCCTTTTCAATAGTAGCAAGGGCGCGTCCGTAATCCTCTTGCTGGGCGTAGAGGTAACCTAAATTATAAGTGGCTTTGCCAAGCATCCGTTTTTCTCCTCGTTCATTAGATAACTGCTTGACCTCTTCATAAAAACGGATAGCCTGTCCGTAGTTTCCTAGTTTTTCATGCGTAATCGCAAAGTTGAGTTTCAAATTCAGCATGTCGAAACCTTGCTCTTCACCGACGCGCTCTGCCTCTTTATAGTAAACTAATGATTGCTCAGCATCTCCCTCAAAGCCAGCAATATTTCCTAAATTAATAAAGGAGTTATAACGGTTTTGTGCCTGCTTGCTGTTTGTGAGCCGCTTCAGTATACGCTTCGGTTTGTCGAACTCCTCTATCGAGATAAGAACGACAGCCATATTCAACAATGCACCTTCTTCTTTTTCAGCGTCACCTGCTTTGGCAAATAAACTAGCTCCGTGCTCAAAACTGCTTGCTGCTTCCGACATACGTGAACTACGGAAGAACGCCGCTCCTTTAGTGAGTGCCAGCGTAGCAGCAATACCAGGATGCGTATCCTCATCAACCTGACTCAATGCTGAATCTATGCAAAGTAGAGCAGAATCTAGTTCGTTCTTAAACATCAACGCCTTAGCCATCGTATTGGCGGCCTCTGTCATTCCATTCAAATGATGGATGGATTCTGAAATTCGTATAGCTTCCTTGGCATAAAGGATTGAAGAGTCTGGATTTCTCCTCAAAAATTGGAAAGCAAGTTCATTCAAAACTGAACATCTGTTACTATCCTGTTTTGCTAAATGTGGCAGTATTTTCTCCAAACTATCCACCCGCCCCTCCTGCCCACAAACCGGCAAAGCCAATATCCACACCAATACCACCACCAACATATTTTTCCATACCATCATAACCCCAAGGTTTAGTTTTGTACAAATGAGCAGCCGGGTGAAAGCGTGTTTTGACAAACGGGTCTAGGCGCAGGTATAAAGCTAAGCAACATTGCGAATCCCCCCAAAATTACATCCTCTTTTTTTGCATACGTCCACAACAGCGGCTTTGGTGCAGGCGCTTCCAGCAAAGCAAAAGTCCTACCGCACCAGCATCACCTCCCCCTGATCCCGCCAGATGCCACTCGCCACCCGCACTTCCAGCAGGTAGTAGCACACCTCCGCAAATGCATTGCCAGATTGAAGGCGGCTGGTGAAAAAGTTGGGTAGGCATCAGGTAGAGGAAGGAAGCATAGATGACAGCCATTTTTTCGATCTTCCGCTCCGCTTGGCGCATCAGATAGTCCGATCCGTGCCCTTGGCCGACTTGTTAAATTGGAGGGCTTCCGGCCATTCGTCGCTCCGGAGGCGCTCCCAGGCGAGCAAACTCCTCCACCTCTTGGGTAAGATGGCTCAACCGCTTTTCGATCCAGGTTTCCGCCGCCGGCCAATGCTTCAAAGAGCAGCTCTTCTTCAGCCACAGCCATAGGCCAGGGAAAATGCCCCCGCACCGCAAGGCCCACCCTTCACTCCTCAATCTTAATCCCCATCTGCTTCATCAGTAAGGTGGCGTTGAAGCTTTCGCTGACGCCCCGCTTGAGCTTGTAGTCAAAATGCAGCTTGCCATTTTGGATTGCTACCTCGATGCGAAGGTTTTCTATCTGGCCGTTGGCTTCTGCTTCCAGCGCTCCAAGCTCCAGGTCGTGGGTGGCAATGATGCCCGAACCGCGGCTGCGGATGAGCTGCCGGATCAAAGCCTTGGAGCCGGTGTGCCGGTCGTTGCTGTTGGTGCCCTTCAGGATTTCGTCGAGCAGGAAGAAGGCTTGCAGCTCAGGTGGCTGATGTTCGGCAGTAGCTTCTACCGCTTCGATGATCAGTTTCAGGCGCTTGAGCTCGGCGTAGAAGGAAGAGGTGTTCTGCTCCAACGCATCTTGCGTGCGCATGCTCGTATACACCTGCAGTGGAGGCAGCTCCAGCCGTTTGGCGCAAACCGGCGCACCCGCCATCGCCAGCACGATGTTCACGCCTACGGTGCGCAGAAAGGTGCTCTTGCCCGCCATGTTCGAGCCGGTAATGAGTTTGATGTGCCCGTCAGTCGGCAAGTTGATGTCATTGCAGACCCGCTCAGCACGGGGCAGCAGGGGATGGCCAATCTCCACAGCTTCCACCACCATATTTTTAGTAACTGTCGGGAAAGCCCAATCCGGGTTATTGCGGCAGGCGTTGCCAAAGCTGCTCAGCGCCTCGAAGGAGGCCAGCGCTTCAAACCAGTCGGGCAAGCGCTGCTGCATCCCCTCTTTCCACTTTTCCAAACGGTAGACGTACTGCAGCTCCCACAGGCCCAGTATATTGACCAGGATGGCAAAGAAGTTGTAGCGCACATTGAGCTGCCCGATGATGTAGGACAGCCGCCGGATCATGACGGAGGCTTCTTTGCCCGGCTCCTTGAATCGGGCGTGCAGATCGGACAGTAGGGCAGCCTCGAATTCCTGCTGCTCAATCTGCTGAATCAGGCGAGCGTAGTGCGAAAGAGCCTTTTCAGCGTACGCTGTTTTATTATGGGTGGCGTTGACGCGTTCGTTATACCGCCGCAGGATCAACACCGCAGGCAGATAGAGCAGCACCCCCAGATACCAGGGCAGGTAGAGCGCCCAGATCACTGCGGCTGCCACTGACCAGAGGGGGATGGCATACAGTGCAGCTACCGCCCACCGGTTATTTTTCAGGAAAATGGGATCCAACAACCAACGCCGCAGCAGCTCTACTTGCTCTAGGCTATCCTCCGCCTCCAGGCCATAAGCCTGAAAGTGCTGCCGCCAGTCCAGCAGTTCTGCCAGTTCCCGGCTTGCCTCCTGCCGTTGCGCTATCATCGGCACAGAAGCCGGAGCACTCAACCAATCAGCCAGTTTTCGGCGGCCGAGCGCTGTTGTGGTTCGGTTTAAATACTGAAAGACGGAAAACTTCCCGAAAAGGTCGAGGTCTATGGCATTGGGATGTTGGGTATCCAGAAAGGCAGCCCCGTCTTCGTAGGCGGAGAAATCGTGTTGCAGCGCCGCTGCTTCCCAATCGTTGAGCTGCGCCAGCCGCATGTGGTGCCCTTCTTCTTCCTTGACTTTTTGGTGCCAGCGCACAAACTGGTAGAACCCAAGCAGGAATAAGGCAATCGCTGCCAGGCCTGCCAAAGCGTGCACCGTTACCCAAAGCAGCGCAATCCCGGCTACGCCACCCAGAAAAATCAGCAAACGGATGAAGGAAAAGCGGTCGTACCGGCGCCGAAGTTGAGCAGCAGCCCTTCGGTGATGATCGGCGCGGTTTGTGTAGTCTATACTCATAGCGTGTCAGATCAATCGTTTTGGGCAATGCATGGCGCTCTAGCAGAGCAGCTGCTGCTCCATCGCTCGTGCCATGCGGAACAGCTCGGCCTCTCCGAACTTCGGCGCCATGAGCTGCAGGCCAATGGGCAGCCCTTGCTCATCCTCGCCGGCGGGCAGGCAGATAGCAGGTATGCCGGTCATATTAGCCTGAACGGTAAAAATATCGGCTAAGTACATCTCCACCGGATCTTGCATCTTTTCCCCCAACTTCCAGGCCGTACCCGGCGCAGCGGGCATGAGCAGGAAATCGTATCCCCGGAACAGTTGCTCCGTGCGTTCGCAGATCAGGCGCCGGACTTGCTGGGCTTTGGTGTAGTAGGCATCGTAGTAGCCGGCGCTCAGCACAAAAGTCCCCAGCATGATGCGGCGTTTGACTTCCTGGCCAAAGCCCTCCGTGCGCGACTTCTGATAGGTGCTCAGCAAGCTTGCCGCCTCCGAGCTGCGATAACCGTACCGGATGCCGTCGTAGCGGGAGAGATTGGAGGAGGCCTCCGCTGTAGTCAGCACATAGTAAGCCGGAATGAGGTACTCCAGCAAATCGAAGGGGGCCGCTTCCACGGTATGCCCTGCTGCTTCCAGCTGCTCCATGCTCTGCTCAAAGGCTTGCTTCACCTCTGCCTGCAGGCTGCCGTGCTGCAATACTTCAGGGAAATAGGCGATCCGCCGAGGCTTATCCTCGGGCGGCAAAGAAGCGTAGGCGGGCACAGCTCGGTGGCTACAGGTGCTGTCGTAAGCATCCGGCCCAGCCATAACTTCAAGCAGTAGTGCTGCATCCTCCACCGAATGGGCCAGTATACCGATTTGGTCGAAAGAGGAGCCATAGGCCAGCAAGCCATAGCGGGAGATACGCCCGTAGGTAGGTTTCAGCCCCACCACCCCACAGAAGGAAGCAGGCTGCCGCACCGAGCCTCCGGTATCTGAGCCCAGGGAAGCCAGACAGGTATCCGCCTGTACCGCCACGGCTGAGCCACCGGAAGAGCCGCCGGGCACCCGGTCGGGTTGAGCGGCATTGCGCACGGCACCGTAGTGGGAAGTCTCATTGGAAGACCCCATCGCAAACTCGTCGCAGTTGACCCGCCCAATAATGATGGCGTCTTCGGCCAACAGGCGTTCTACCACAGTAGCTGAGTAAGGGGTCTCAAAGCCTTGCAATATCTTGGAAGCGGCAGTGACACCATGCCCTTGGTAGCAGATGACATCCTTGTGGGAGAGCACCATGCCGTAGAGCCGGCCCATCTCGCCGGGCGACTGCCGGTAGCGCTCGTCGAGCATTTTGGCCCGCTGCCGTGCCTCTTCCGCGTACAGCTCCACGTAGGCATTCAGCGGAGCAACCGCCTTTGCCTGCTTCAGGTAGTGCTCTACGAGCTGGGCACAAGTAAGCTCGTGCGATTCGAAGGCAGCTTGTATTTGGGATAAGGAGGTAAAACGAGCCATACATTATCCGGTTGTAAACATGAAATGGACCTTGGCCCTTGCCCACAACCCACCCTGTACGCAATCGCCAGATTCGATGAGAAAAGCAATCCGACGAAATGTCAGGGCAAAGCGGGTCATAGGATGGCAAAGGTGAGGGTATTGCTTCATGGCTGTGCGCTTAACTCCGCGATAATGGAAGCCAGGGGCAGGCTCTTTTGTTCTCCAGTAGCCATGTTTTTGAAAGCCAGTTCCCCGGTTTCTATTTCCCGATCGCCTACCAGCACAGTGTAGGGCACCTTGCGGTTGTTGGCGTATTTCATCTGCTTCTTAAGCTTGACCGGCTCGGGGTAGAGCTCTGCATTGATACTGGCCGCCCGTACTTGCTGCAGGGCCTTGAAGGCATAGCGGTGCGACTTGTCGTCAAAAGCAATGAACAGCAGTCGCAGGGTATTGGCCTGGTCTTCCGGGAATAGCCCAAGCTCCTCCATGACATCGTAAATGCGCTCCGCACCGAAGGAGATACCGACCCCGGAGGTGCCTTTCATACCAAACACCCCCGTGAGGTCGTCGTAGCGGCCGCCACCGCCGATGCTCCCCATTTTCACTTTTTCCTGCCCTTCTGCCTGCGTGTCTACGGCTACTTCAAAGATGCAGCCGGTGTAGTAGTTCAAACCGCGCGCCAGCGTAATGTCGAAGCGAACGGCCTGCTGCGTCTCAACCACCCCCAGGTACTCAAACACCATTTCCAGCTCCCGAACGCCCTGCTGCCCGGTTTCGCTCTGGGCTAAGGCGTTTTTCAGCGCCCCCAAATCCTGGATGCCGAGCATCGCTACGATTTTATCAATGGCCGCTTCGGGTATGCCGCGGCCGCCCAGTTCTTTTTTCACCCCCTCTAAACCGATTTTGTCGAGCTTGTCGATGGCCATCGTCATGCTCAGGAAATGTTCAGGGATGCCAGCTGCCTCGGCCATGCCGGCCAGCACTTTACGGTTGTTGATGTTGATGATGACGCTCAGCCCCAGTTTGGCGAATACTTCATCGTAAATCTGGGCCAGCTCCGCTTCACAGGAGAGCGAATCGGAACCCACTACATCCACATCGCACTGGTAAAACTCTTGGTAGCGCCCTTTCTGCGGGCGGTCCGCCCGCCATACGGGCTGTATTTGGTAGCGCTTGAAAGGGAAGGGGATGTCATTTTGGTGCATGACGACGAAGCGGGCGAAAGGTACCGTCAAGTCGTAGCGCAGGCCTCGCTTGGAGATGGAGGGAATAAGCCCTGCCGAATCCCGCTCGTTTAGAGCCTGATCGTCAGCATCTTTGAGAAAATCGCCGTTGTTCAGCACCTTGAAGAGCAGCTGGTCCCCCTCCTCTCCGTATTTGCCGGTAAGGGTGGACAGGTCCTCGATGGCGGGGGTCTCGATGGGCTGATAGCCGTACCGGATGAAGACTTCCCGTATGGTGTCGAAGATGTAATCTCGTTTGAGGACCTCTGCGGGGTCAAAGTCCCGCGTACCTTTAGACATGATCGGTTTCATGGTAGTAGTGGTTGCCGGTTTTAAATCTTGCCGAGTCTGCTCATTAAGCTAAACAGTGGACACAAACTGCTTCAAAAAGCGCAGGTCGTTCTCGAAAAACAGGCGGATATCGCCGATATCGTACAAACGGAGCGCCTGCCGTTCGATGCCCATGCCGAATGCAAAGCCGGTATACTTGTCGGAATCAATGCCGCAGTTGTCGAGCACAGCCGGGTCGACCATGCCGCAGCCGAGGATTTCCAGCCAGCCGGTGCCTTTGGTCAGACGGTAGTCTTTCTCGGTTTCCGTACCCAGGTACACATCCATTTCGGCGCTGGGCTCCGTGAAGGGGAAGTAGGAGGGGCGCAGGCGGATTTTGGCGTCCG
>CAYNIT010000249.1:0-6918 GCA_964397205.1 uncultured Phaeodactylibacter sp.
CACAAAATAACTTCGCCTACTCTAGGTAACTTGTTATTGCGCGACCCCTAAGTAGTAAATTGTTTTGCCAACAATCAACTGCCAGTGGCAACATGATAGACTTATCCGCCCATACGGGTGAGCAGGGCAAAACAAGGCATATCGCTTATATTGTTCCAAAATCGACCCAAAGCTATGAAACGATTGCTATTTTTTATGGCCCTTATGCCGTATCTCTCGGCAGCGCAGGGCGACTACTTCCAGCAGAGCGTCGACTACCAAATTGAAGCGCGGCTGGACGATGAAGCCCACGAGCTGCACGGCTACCTGCGGATGGCCTACCACAATAACGCTCCCCGGCAGTTAGACACCCTCTACCTGCACCTTTGGCCCAACGCCTACCGCAACCGGCAAACTGCTTACGCCCGGCAGGCCCTGCGCCTGGGCAATACGGATTTCCAATTTGCTCCGCCCTCGCAGCGGGGAGGGATCGACTCCCTGGATTTCCGGCTCAACGGACGGGAAGTGGACTGGGCGCACCACCCGAAGCATATCGATATTGCCATTCTGAAGCTGGAATCGCCCATTCCGAGTGGGGACAGCATCGTACTGGCCACTCCTTTCAGGCTAGCTGTCCCCTACTGCTTTTCGCGGCTTGGCCGGGACGGGCAGTCCTACCAATTCACCCAGTGGTATCCTAAGCCGGCAGTGTACGATGAGGAAGGCTGGCACCCTATGCCTTATTTGGATATGGGAGAGTTTTATGCTGAATTCGGCAGCTTTGATGTCCGCATCAGCCTGCCGGCCAACTACCGGGTAGCCGCTACGGGCCGTTTGCAGACGGCTTCCGAACGGGAATTCCTGAGGGAGCTGGCGGCGCGGGAGAAAACTGGCGAGGAGCCGGACACCATCCCCTCCTCTGCTTCTCAAATGAAGACTTTGCGCTACACTGCCGAAGGGGTGCACGATTTCGCCTGGTTTGCCGACAAACGCTTTTTGGTTGACCGGGACACGCTGCGGCTGCCCTCTGGCCGCGTAGCAGAGGCTTGGGCCTTCTACCGGCCCGGGGAATGGGAACTGTGGCAAAAAGCAGCCCATTACGTTAAGCGCGCCCTTCGCTTTTACTCCAACAAGCTTGGCGAATACCCTTACCCCCAAGCTACCGCCGTGCAGATGGCATTGGGCACCGGAGGCGGCATGGAGTACCCTATGGTCACCAACATCAGCGGGGGCAGCGATGCCCGCTCGCTGGACGAGGTCATCACGCACGAAGTTGGGCACAACTGGTTCTACGGCATCCTAGCTTCTAACGAGCGGGACCATGCCTGGATGGACGAGGGGCTCAACAGCTACTACGAACAGCGCTATATGCGGCAGTACTATGGTTCGGCCGAGCCTTTTTTGCCTAAATTCCTGATGGTAGACACCAGCATGACCACTGGCCGCACGGCTTACCTCTACCAAGCCCGCCGCCGGCTCGATCAACCACCGCAGACGCCTTCCGATGAGTTTTCGCCCATCAACTACTACCTAGGGGCATATGAAAAACCGGCTCAGGCGCTCTGGCATTTGCAGGCTTACCTGGGCGAGGCGCGTTTTGACCAGGCTATGCAGGCGTACTACCGGGCTTGGCGATTCCGGCATCCCCAGCCTGAGGATTTTCGAGCGGTTTTGGAAAGCAGCAGCGGGGAGCGCCTGGCCTGGCTATTCGACGGCATGCTATTCTCGGAGCGCAAGATGGATTACAGCATTTCGAAAGTTAAGAAACGGGGCAGCAGGCTGGCAGTAACCCTGCGCAATCGTGGTGGTATCGACAGCCCGGTTCCGCTGGCGGCTTTTTCCGGGGAAACGATGGACAGCCTGCAGTGGGTGCCTGGCTTTTTTGGCAAAAAAACCATACGGATAAACGGCCAGGGTATAACGCGGCTGCAGCTCGACCCGGCTAAGACTACCCTGGACTTGTACCGCAGCAACGACCGCTACGCCTTCAATGCCTGGCTGCCGAAGCTCCGATGGCCAGAGCTGCGCTTGCTGGGCGGAGTTCAGGGCAATGGGCAATCTGCCATCTTTGCCGCTCCCGCACTGGGCTGGAACAACTACGACAAAACGACGCTTGGCCTGCTGTTGTACAACCACCTTTTGCCCGAGCAGCGCCTGGAGTTCGTTGTTGCTCCAATGGTGGGCACTGCTACCGGAACCCTCAGCGGTTGGGGAAGCCTCCATGCCAACCTCTACCCCGGGCAAGGCAATTTCATTTACCGCATGCGGCTGGGGCTGAAGGGGCGCCGCTTTTCCTACCGCCGGGTAGCCCGCTTTGGAAAGACGCTGGTTTATAACCGCCTCCAACCCTACTTGCGCTTTGATTTTGCCAGCTCGCACCGCAAGCGGCTGCGGCAAAGCTTGCTGCTCAGAGCCCTATGGGTGGAGGAAGCTACGCTAAACTTCGGGGATAACCCCCTGGAGCCAAGTGTCGGACAGCAGGATTACTTCTTGCAGGAGGCCCGCTTCACTTATGAGAACGAGCGTGTCTTGAGCCCCTACTCCTGGACCGTCGCACTGGAGCATCAAGCCTTCGAGGACATCTTCGGAGAGGATGCCCGTTACGTAAAGGCCTCGGCGGAGTGGCGCGGTACCTTCAACTACACGGAAGAGCAGGCGGTACACCTGCGGCTGTTCGGCGGCTACTTTCTGTTCAATTCATTGCGGGAATCCAACAACATCGGCCGAGCAGCTTTCAACTTGATATCGCAGGGATACAACGACTACCGCTACGATGATTTTTACCTGGGGCGTACCGACAACGAGGGCATCTGGTCCCGGCAAATCAGTACCAGGGGCGGGGCTTTCAAGAGCGTCATCGGGCAGGAGTTCAATCTCGGCCGCAGCAACAACTTCATCCTGGCGGCCAATTTCCGGGCGGACTTGCCGCCGGATGCGCTCTTCGGCATCCCCCTGAAGCCTTACCTCGACTTGGGCTACTTCGACGATGCCCGCCCCATCAGCGGAAGGCCTACTTTTGATGAGCAGTTCTTGTGGAGCGGCGGGCTGATGCTGTCATGGTTAGACGAGGCGGTAGCCATTTACTTCCCGCTCGTGAACGCCGGGCAGCTGGAAGACCGCCTGGCTGAGCGGGGCAATTACTGGCAGCGCATTGCTTTCCAAATCAATTTGAGCCGGTTCAATCCATGGGAAGCCGAGGACCGGCTGAGGTTTTAAACTCATTCTTCCTTGCAATCCAGGCATTGCAGCCCATCGGGAGTCATCTCCCAGGTACTGCCAGGATTATCGTAGAGGCGGGGACGGTGGGCAACCTTGTCGGCATCTCGAATGAAAAATCGGGTATCCCCTTTGAGGCGAATGAACTTGCCTACCGGAACGCGCAGTTCTAAGTCGACTTCCTGAGCTCGCCACTTCGCCCCTTCAGGAATGCGGAAGTAGGGCGGCAGGACTAGGGTATTGCCCAGCTTCAAAGCTTCGTACGCCAGCGTAGACGCCAACTCTTCTGCAGCGTCAGAGTCGGGGCCGCGGGATTCCAAAAACTGGGTGAACTCAAAATCCTCCGTTTCTCCCCGGTATATACGAAAATCAAAATCGCGGCAGATCAAACCATCATCGGTCAATACTAGGCCGTCAAAGTCTAAAAGGGATTCTCCATCGTAGTCTGCCCCCATTTCAAGGCTCAGGGTATCGCTAGACCAACTGGAAAGGGGGACCTGACGCTCTATATCTGCTTCGTGGCTGAAGTCTCGCAAGACCATCGATAGCACAAAGAAGAAACTGATCACGTTCAGGACCCAAAACCCAGTTAATCCGGCGCGCCATGGCTGGCTCATACGGGTACCGTAAAGCAGTCGGGTGATGGAAAGCGCTACCGAAAGCAGCAGCATTCCGATTACAATGAGCAGGTTAAAGGCACCCAGTACGGCCAGCCATGAATGCTCCGGGAAGAAGTATTCCAAATGGGGCCAGAAAAAAATGCCCCCGCTGACCACCGCCGTCCAAGCTAGAACAAAACCGAGAATCAGGGCCGCGCCGATCAACAACAACAGGGGCTTCCAAAGCTTGCCGAAGATATCAATGATTGCGCGCAGTATTTTACCAATGAAAGCGACTACCTCTCGAAGTATACGACTCCCTTCGCTCGCTGCTTTGGCCCCCTCGCCTTTTTTTTTACCGCCCAGTTCAGATACCTTTTGGGAAAAATGCTCCACTTCTTCTTCGACAATCTTGCCGATGGTAGAGATATTAATGGGCTCCCCGCGCATTGCCAGGCGATCGCTAGCGGTTTTGGCCTGGGGCACAATGGCCCAGAGAATCAGATAGGCGGGTATGCCAAAGCCGCTGGTGATGGTCAGGAGGATGAACGCCAAACGGATCCACAGTGGGTCATTAATGCCCAGGTAGGCAGCGATGCCGGCGCAAACCCCTCCGATGATCTCCTCTTCCGGATCGCGGAACAGCCGCCGCCCGGGGCGGTACTGCCGTTCTTTTGCTCGCTCCTCCTCCACAATGGGTTCCGCTCCGAAGTCCTCTGGCGTGCCCATAATAACTATGGCATTCTTGACATCTGAAATCGTCACAATCTTCCGGTTGCCCAAGCCTTCCTGGAAAAGCTCAGCCAGACGCGCTTCGATGTCGTTGGTGATTTCTTCGTAGCCGTCAGACTCGCGGAAGTGCCGGTGGATGGTTTCTAAATACCGGCGAAGGTGTTCGTAGGCGTCCTCATCTATCGTAAAGGGTACACCGCCAAGATTGATCTGCTGTACCTTATTCATTATTGGGGATATTTTGAGTGGATTGATCGACTGCTTGTACTAGAGATTGCCAGGTTCCCAGCAGTTCTCCTAAAAATGCGCGGCCTGTATCAGTGATGGAGTAGTACTTGCGGGGCGGCCCTTGTGTAGACTCGCGCCAGTTGTACTGCAGCAGCCCCTGATCCTTCAGGCGGCTGAGCAAGGGGTAGAGCGTTCCTTCCACCACGATAAGCTTGGAGGCTTTCAGCTCGGCGATAATGTCCGAAGGGTAGGCTTCCTTGTTCGCCACAATGGAAAGCACGCACAGCTCCAGCACGCCGCGGCGCATCTGCCGCACAAGCTGCTTTCGGGTTTTATCTAAATCTTCGCCTTTCATACGGGCAAATATAGGACAAAACCCAGTACTATGCAATACAAAGTACTGAGCATCGCTTAGTATTTTCGATCAATGAGTAGCGGATAGAGACGAATGCTTGAATTTGTTAGAGCGGTGAAGGTGTATACGAATACACGACCTCCTCCATACGGACATCAAAGAAGCTATTCTTAAAGAGGCCAAAGAGCAAGGTATCGAGCAGGGCGAGCGATGCCTGCAACAAAGGTTCATTGTCCGTGCCCGGGAGCGGAGCATGAAGTACCGGAAATCGCCGGCTTGGTTGGCTTACCGTAAGGAAAAGTGTTGGAGGCCATTCAACCCCTTGATGCCGGAGAAGAAGGATAGGCGGATTGCTGATTGCTCAACTGCAGCTTAGCGGCATTCCTTTCATGGGTGCCCAGCTTGCGGCGGGCACCCTGACAACTCAAAAGCTTATGCTTTTATTCTTCCCAGTTGTAGAAGAACTGCTCTTTCACACTTTTATGGTTTGACTGGTGCAAAACCAACTGCCTCTCCGGCACAACGCACGGCTTCTTGCAAGGCTTTCCGCTGCTTCTCTGAAAGCATAATGGTCCGCTTCTTGGTTTTGTAACGGATGCGGATGCCTATGATACCGGAATAAGCCATACGGTAGAAAATATCGATGGGTACAACGCAGGTATGCTGGTACATGCGCATATTGGTGGTCTTGCTGAACTGCCCGCGGTCGGGAAAATTGAGGAGGGTAGTTGTAGTGGAGTCTGCAAAAGCGATGATAACATTCTTACCGGACTCAATGGGCAGGTAGTCGTACTCCGGTGCAACAATGGTGAGGAAAAAGGAATTGATGTTGTTGCGGTCGCCCTCAACAAAGGAGAAGACGGCTTTAGCTTCGTCTATGATTTTTGGCCCGTCCGGTGTTTCGTACAGGCTGGGGATGAGCAGGCCGATGGAGACCGGCGCGGTGGTGACAAGGCGGGTGCTGTCGAAGCGGTCGGTGGTGTCAGTGGCGAATTCGCATTGTGCTTGGGCGTTTAGGGGGATTAGAAACAGCATTAATGGAAGCACGCAGCGGATCATCTTCTTCATCATTTGTAACGGTTGATTGGCGCAAAAGTAAGCTTTGTCGCAAAACAATAGAAAAACGAAATAAAAGAGATTGCATTGTGGCACAACAACAAGCGGCACAGCCCGCCCGGGACTGTGCCGCCATTTGCTTAGAAGCAATGCCTATGTGATTAGTATTTGACGGAAATTTCGTAACGGTCGCTGTTATCGGCAGCAGGTATTACATCATCAATGATGAACAGGTAATACCGCCCATCCCGCAGCGCTACGAACATATCCCCTTTCACCACAGGTTCCGACACATCCGTCACGGAGATTTCGCTGCAGTCAAAGCGCGTTCTCACCCCGTCATCGAGTACGATACCGGATTCAAACGCCCCAACAATGGCTTCCTTATTGTCTACATTTCCGAATGTAAAGTTCTCGCCTACCGCCGTTTCGTCTACTTGACGCAGCTCCGTACCATTGATAGAATGGATTTGTTGGCGCCAGTTTTCTGCATCGTCGGGATCGATTTCGCAATCGATGCCGATATCACGGATTTCAGCAGCATCAGCATCAGGATTTGTATCCACGGAAGTTACATTGACTCCGTTGTCGAGATCGAATGAGCCATTCTCTTGGCCAGCGACGTTGTAGAATAGCCCCATCATCGTCGTATCAATCGGCGTAGTCGGATCGATGACGGTGATGTTCAGGGAAGTACTGGCGGTTTCATTGGCTTCGTCAGTTACTTCAAAGGTGTAGGTGCTGGTCTCGCCG
>CAYNIT010000250.1:0-6914 GCA_964397205.1 uncultured Phaeodactylibacter sp.
CCCGGTAACCAACGAAACCTACGACATTCCCGCTTACAAGGCGGTAGAATTCCGTTCCAGCTCCAAGCTGCGCAAAGCCGTAAACCCGGAAATGGACATTGAGGACGAAGCCTAATCCTTTTCTGCCCTTATTGCCATCGTTCTCCCTCTGTGCGCTTTTCAGTGCAGAGGGAGTTTTTCATTTAGGCTAGTGATTAGGCCCTCATAGCCCCAGCATTCTGCCCACTCGCATCAGGCCGATCATCGACACAGCATCCGTTATCTCGCCCTTTTCCACCCACCGCAGCGCCTCTTCGAGCGTCAGCTTTTTGACCTTCAGTTCTTCTGTTTCCTCCGGCCTAGAGTCGCCGAAGTGCAGGCCCCTTGCCAGGTAAACGATGCCAGCCTCGTCGGTCACAGAATTGGAGGTATGCAAGCGGGCAATTTCTTCCCACCGTTCCGCCCGTATGCCCGTTTCTTCCCGCAGCTCCCGCTTGGCGCTCTGCAGGGGGGACTCTTCCCCAATCGGACAACCACCCTCGGGTATTTCCCAGCTGTACTGCCCCAAGGCGTAGCGGTACTGCCCTACCAGATAAGTATGGCCGGCTTCGTCTACCGGCACTACCCCTATGGCGATGTTTTTAAACTGCACCAATCCGTAAATGCCGTCGGTGCCGGTGGGCGTGATGACTTCCCGATGCGAGACGCGTATCCAAGGATTGTCGTAAACGGTTTGCTCACTGAGGGTCTTCCAGGGACTTTTCATGCTGCTGACTCGTATTTGGGGCAAAGAAACGCATAAATGTATATCTTACCTAAAAAAGGCCAATGAGCAAAGACGCTACGCTGCGAAAACTGCAACAGATCAACCAAGAACTCGAAGCGCTCTTCCAGCGGTGGGGGGCCTTCTCAGATCAGCAGCTCAACCAGCAGCCCGCCGATGGAGGATGGTCGTCCGTGCAAGTCATGCACCACCTCATACTGGCAGAGGGCGGATCGCTGAAGTATGTCAAGAAAAAATTGAGTTTCAATCCGGAATTAAAGAAAGCCGGCCTCTCTGCTGCGTTCCGGTATTGGATGATCAAACTGTACTTTGCCTTGCCCCTTAAGTTCAAAGCACCAGCAGTTGTGGGAGATGACGCCCTGCCGGAAAACGCCAGCCTGGAAGCAACCCGGCAGGCCTGGACAGCCGTCCGCCAAGAGTTGGGCGCCTACCTCCGGGAACTGCCAGAGGAACATTTTGAGCAAGTCATTTACAAACACCCATTTGCCGGAAGGATGACGCTGCAGGGCATGCTGGGCTTCTTCGATGCCCATCTCCGGCGCCACAGCAAACAAATTGAGCGGGCATTGCAGGAAGCCAGTTGATCTCCTCCTGTTATGCTTTCCAGAAGCGCAGCAGTAATCCTTCTAAGCCCAAGAAAACCAGCGCCAAGATAAGGCACCAACGCCAGAAAGTAGTACCCTGGCTTCGTTCCTCAATGGTAGCCGTCAGTACCGCGCTGTCGGTCAGGTTGATAACGTCGGGGACTGGCCCAACAAACTCCGCCAGCGCCTCTGGTTTGTAGTAGTCCAACACGGACTCCCGCCGGTCGTAGTTGAAGGCGTAGGTAGCAATCACCTCCCCTTCGTCAAAAAACAGGTCGTAAAAACCTGCCGTTTCCACCTGATTGTTGACCCCCAGGTAGGCTTTGGAGCCGATGATGCGCTGCTCCGGTATGAACTCCTCGCCTTCCCCCTTGAGTTTGTACACCAAATCCGTGCCCTGCGCTTCGTAGGGAGCCGTAAGCGTGGCGTCCTGCCCGATGGTGTAGGCAATGCGCTGGCCCTGACGGGAGGAAATCGCCATTTTGAACAGCATGGGCACAAAGATTTCTCCATTGCGCATGAGATTATTGTATTCCTCCGAGAGCGGGGCAGCGCTTAGGTAGAGGTTGCCCTGCCCGGACTGGTACTTGGCCAGCATGGTGGTGCCATCGCGGTAAGTCAGCAATGGCTCTTCCCCGCGGGTAGAGAAGGAAGAAAAGCGAAAGTTGCCGTTTGTGCTGGGCAGTTTGAGGTTCGCCGAACGGTTTTCGAACACATCCCGAAAGACAAATTCATCGGTATTGACCTGCCCTACCTCCCGGGGCTGCTCTTCGAAACGCTGCAGCTCGTTGGCTGGAAACTGGGAAAGGAAATTGTTGTAAGGCTCGAGCGCGGCATTGCGGCCCGGAAACACCAGCAGATTGCCCCCGCCCTTGGTATATTCGCTCAGCTCAAAAGCCAGGCCGGAAGAAATCTGCTGCAAGTCATTGACAATGATGAGTTGGTAATTCGGCAATTGAGAGTAGTCCAGGCCCTGGCTCTGCAGGTTGACCAGCTCGAAATTGGCAATGCCGCGGAAAGCCGCCGTCAGGTAGCGGTTGGGGCCGGCCCCGTTGATGGAAAGAACCCGGATTTTATCCTTCACGTCGAAGGCAAAGAAGTAGTTGTCGTCGAATTGAATGGGGTAGTCTGTGATATTCAGTTTCGCTTCGTGCCAGCCGGTGCGCCGAATGGAGACGTTGACGGTGTCCTCCACTGCTGAGGCCGCGGGGACCGCCAGCGTGCCCACGGGCTTGGTTTGGCCCTCGTAACGGATGGACAGCCGGATGTTCTCGGCTCGTTCTTCCGTCAGGTTGCGCACTTTGACAATCAGCGGGTTGGCTTGATTGGGCATGGGCACTGGATTGACGAAGTAAGCGGTGTCGATGCTGATGTTTTTCTCTTGCACGGCCTGCAGGGGCACGAGATTGAGGTCGGCGGTGGTATCGGTGATGCCCTCTATATCCGTGATGTTCTGCTGAAAATCCGAAATTTGATACACCACCTGATTGTCTGCTTCGGAAGTATTCAGAGCTTGCCGCTGCCGGGCCAACACCTGCGACAACTGCCGCACGGCGGGGGAAATCTCAATCTCATCGATCATCCCCAGGGCATCTTCCCGGCCGAGCATCCGCTGATGGCGGCCTTCGAAATCATTGGTGATGAGCTGAAACTCATCGCCGGGCGGATAAGCCTCTACGATTTCCCGGGCGCGCTGTTTGGCTTTTTCCAGCAGCGGCACATCCTGGCTCAACGCCTGCATGCTGAAGGAATTATCGACAAATATGCTGACGGCCTTAGCACCGCTTTTGACCTCCGCATCCTCCGCCGGGATGAAGGGCTGGGCAAAAGCCAGCACCAGAAAAGCTAGGGCAAGCAAGCGCATCAGCAGGACCAGCAAGTTGCGCAGCCGGGAGCGGGAGCTCGTTTCTTCCTTCACCTCCCGCAGGAAGCGCACGTTCGTAAAGTAAACCTTTTTAAACCGCCGGAAGTGGAAAAGATGGATGATGATTGGGATGGCCAAAGCTGCCAGCGCCAACAAAAAAGCCGGGAAGAGAAACTGCATAAATTGCTTTTGGTCGTTTTTTGAGAAACGGTATGGCATACAAACGCCCCGTCCGCCCTAAAGTTATGGCAAGGGGCAAAGGAAACCAAACGCGCTCAGACACCCAAGGTGTGGAAAGCAATGATCTTGATGGGCTGCCCCCACATATGCATGGACATGGCCTCCTCCGCCGGGCGAGCGGTCACTTCCACGGATTCTCCGTCGTGTTTGAGTTGTTCGGGCATGCTCAGCGGGCGGTACTCTTGCCCGTCTTTGCCAACGATACCCCAGAATCCGCCTTCGAAATCCAGGTATTTCACTTTGCCCTTAATCTTGAATCTTTTGTTCTTCATGGCTGCTTATGTCTTGGGTGACCGCCCTATCCGGCACCAATTGGCGAATGGTTTCATTCAGTTTTTGAATAAACTCGCTTTGCTCGCGAATGGTTTGCTTCAGCTCGTCCATTTCTTCCCGCAGATAACGCTTGATGTTCTGCGGGGAAGGCAGAAACGGGCTGATCTTAGCCCGCACGTACCAGATTTCCCGGATGTCGCCCAAACTGAGGCGGTAGGGTTCGTAGTAGGCATTGTCGGAAGACAGCTCCAGATACTTATCCTCCCGCAGCCGGTTCTGCACCCGCTTGACCACCACATCGCCCCGGGTGACCAACACGTAGACGTAGTTGTCTTTGATGGAATTTTCCCAAAGCGTAGGCTCTACATAGCTGCACACCACTTTATCCCCCTCGTAGAGCGTCGGTTCCATGCTGTCCCCGGCTACGTCGAAGGCCCGGTGGGTCCCTACCTTAAACTTGTAATCCGGCAGGGTAAAAGTGGGCAGTTCCTTGATGAAGGTGGGGTCAGACATTTCCGCCGCGTAGCCCGCCTGCGCCGGGACCGGCACATGCACGATGCGCTCGTCCTCGTTGGAATCGGCTACGATCGTCAGCACCCGGAAGCTGTTGTCCCCCTCCTCGCTCATAAACATGGGGCCCTCGCCGGTGTAGATGTAGGCCGGGTTGATTTTGTAATGCTCCACTGCTTTGCGCAGCAGCTCTATCGTCACATCGCGCCGCCCCTTCAGGATTTCGCTGAGGCTCTGCGGCAGGTAATCCAGCGACAAGGCAAACTGACGGCTGGACCGTACCCGGTTTTCCTCTCTCAGTTTATTGTGGCATTTGATGAAGCGTTGTGTGACGATATTGCTCATAGACCAAGGGTTTATGCTCAAATGTAAGCTTTTCATTCATAAAATGAGTAGACATTAGGCGTCCTTTATCAAATGAGTGACACGAAACTGCCTTGCCCTTATTACTGCAAGCTTTCCTCAGGAAAATACTGAAAGGGAATCATGATTTCGTGCTGCAGGCTACTGCCTACTCCTTCCCCGTCAAAGGTGACCCGCAGCTCGTGCCCCCCGGGCGGCAGGCCTTCAGTTGGCAGATACGCCCGGATGCCGTACTGCCCGCTTTCTTCCCATTCGTAGGTATAAAACCCGGTAGGTTCTACTGACTGCTCGCCAAATTGGAAGTGGTAGTACTTCTGCAAGCATTCCACCCAGGCGCGGGCTTTTTTCTGGGGCGCTTCGTAGGAGTCATTATCGCAGTGCTCGTCTACCACAGCTTCGGGATCGGGCCGCAAGTTGACAAATACCGGTAATACAGTGCCCCGCACTACATCAGAAGGAATAGAAGCGAAAGGAATGTAATCGTCCGGCGGCCGCTGATCATCGTAGAAAAAGTAGCGCATGCGGGTACTCTTCAGGCGCACCTTCTCCTGGTAACCTTCCTGCGTGAACAGGATTTGTGTCTCCTGTATAATTGGAAAAGAAAATACGCCAACCGCAAATATAAACACAAAGGTAACCCCCATACTGCCGTACCCCCGGCTGTTGGTCATGAAGATGTACGTGATATACGTGACCGGCCGGTAAAACGGGCCGTACAGCAGCTTGGAAAAGAACATGTTCACCGGAAAGTGAATGCGTTTTACCCACTCCTTTTCCCGAAGCTGCGGGATGCCCAGTAGGCCTTGCAGGAGGAAGGAAAAAAACAGGAAGCCGCCGAGGCCGTAGAGCACTCCCCGAAACGACAAGCCACCGTAGAGCATGGAAATTAAATAGGACAACAATACCATCGCGCCCAGAAACAAGGCAATACTGAGAAACACCATCGCCAACATGGAGGAAAGCGCAAACATTACACTGCACAGGTCGTCGAGGCGCTTGTTGAACGCCCCGAAGTCGGGAAAGGCTTGCTTCAGTTTTCCTCCAAAATCCTGACTGAATTTCTTCGACTCGGTATTGATGCCGTTGGGGTAAACACTGGCCAGGCCGACGTTGCCAATCCACAAGGTCCGAAGCAGAAAATGCAACACAAAGGTGACAATCAGCATTTGGGAAGCCATGATGAGGTAGACAAACAGCAGGTATACCACATCCATAAAATCCTGGCTAAAGGTATCCATGGACCAGATCGCCAGCATCTTGATCAGTCCCGGCAATTGCAATGCCCCTACAATAGCCACCCCCGATATGATCAACTCTGCCTGATAACTCTCCTGCTCCAGGCGCTCCAGCCAGGCCGGCTTGGCTTTTGGTGCTCCTTCCTCTGACATGGTTTTTGCTTAAATGCTGTTGATGATGGCAACAAAATCGTCGGCTTTCAGCGAAGCGCCCCCGATCAAGCCGCCGTCCACGTCATTCTGCTGGAATAGTTCTTTCGCATTCTTAGGTTTCACGCTGCCGCCGTAGAGGATGCTCAGGCCATCTGCCGCATCTGCACCGTACTTTTCCTTAACCAGGCTGCGGAGGTAAGCGTGCATTTCCTGCGCCTGCTCCGGGCTGGCCGTTTTGCCGGTGCCGATGGCCCAGACAGGCTCGTAAGCGATGACAATATTGGAAAAGGCTTCGGGGCGGAGGTGGAACAGCGCCTGCTCGATCTGTTCCTTTACCAGCTCGTTTTGCTTGCCGGCTTCGCGCACTTCCAGCTTTTCCCCGCAGCAGTAGATCGGCTTCAGGCCTTGGCTCAGAGCAGCGTCGATTTTTTTGGCGATCAGCTTATCTTCTTCTCCAAAGTACTCCCGGCGCTCCGAGTGGCCGAGGATCACGTAGGCCGCGCCGCAGGAGCGGATCATCCCCGCCGACACTTCGCCGGTGTAGGCGCCACGCTCTTCCTGATGGCAGTTCTGAGCCGATAGCTCCAGGTTGGAGATGTCTTTGATGATCCGGCTTACGTTCATGAGGTGGATGTAGGGAGTGCCAAGGATGACCAGGGTATCCGAAGGTTTCATTTTTTCGACTATGGATTTGGTCAGGTCCCGGCCTGCCTCATAGTTCATATTCATTTTCCAATTGCCGGCAACGATTTTCTTTCTTTCCATGGTTACAGTTGGTTTTATGAATGGGCAGCTTCGCGCGTCGCTTTGCCCAATTTGGTGTCATTTGTCAGAAGCGAAAAAGAGGAACAGTGCCCGTTGAAACGCAGCTTATGCTCTAAGGGGTCGCGCAACAATAACTTACCGATTTAGACTCGTTTTTTTGCACG
>CAYNIT010000251.1:0-6797 GCA_964397205.1 uncultured Phaeodactylibacter sp.
AGCGTGCAAAAAAACGAGTCTAAATCGGTAAGTTATTGTTGCGCGACCCCTTAATGTTCTTGTTCGAATTCCGCCAAAGTCCGCTCAATAATGCCGCAGCAGTCGTGCAGCTGCTCCTCGCTCATGACGAGCGGGGGCGCAAAGCGGATGATGTTGCCGTGGGTAGGCTTGGCCAGCAGCCCGTTTTCCGCCAGCTTGAGGCAGAAATTCCAGGCGGTTTTGCTGTCTCCAGAATCGTCCATAACTATGGCGTTCAGCAGCCCCTTGCCGCGCACCAGCTGCACGAGTTCTGATTTTTCGACAAGGCGTTCCTGTATGCGCTGCCGGAATATTTTGCCGAGCCTATCGGCATTTTCCGCCAGTTTCTCATCCCTTACCACTTCCAGGGCAGCTCTGCCTACCGCGCAGGCCAGCGGATTACCGCCGAAGGTGGAGCCGTGCTCTCCCGGCTGTATGGTCAGCATGACTTCGTTGCTGGTCAGCACAGCGGATACCGGCATAACGCCGCCCGACAGCGCCTTGCCCAAAATCAGAATATCTGGCTTGAAGCCTTCGTGCTCGCAGGCCAGCAGCTTGCCAGTGCGCGCAATGCCCGTCTGTACTTCATCCGCAATGAAGAGCACGTTGCGCTTTTGGCAAAGCTCATAAGCGCTGCGCAGGTACCCTTCGTCGGGTACTACCACGCCTGCTTCGCCCTGAATAGGCTCTACCATGAAACCGGCCACGTTTTCATCTTCCAGGGCTTCTTCCAAAGCCGGGAGGTCATTGTAGGGAATGATCTCGTAGCCTGGCATGTAAGGGCCAAAGCCGCCGGTGCTGCTGGGGTCCGTGGAGGAGGAAATAGCTCCCAGTGTACGCCCCCAGAAGTTGCCCGTCACGAAGAGGATTTTGGCTTGGTTGGTAGGGACGCCCTTTACCTCATAGGCCCACTTCCGGCAAAGCTTTACGGCTGTTTCGCCTCCTTCTACCCCCGTATTCATAGGCAACACCCGGTCGTAGCCAAAAAATTCGGTAATGAACCGCTCGTAGGGGCCGAGTACGTTGTTGAAAAAAGCCCGGGAAGTCAGGGTCAGTTTCTGGGACTGCTCGCGCAGCGCCTTTAGAATATGCGGGTGGCAATGCCCCTGATTGACAGCAGAGTAAGCAGCCAGGAAGTCGTAGTACTTCTTGCCTTCTACGTCCCAAAGGAATACTCCCTCGCCGTGCTCAAGCACCACAGGAAGGGGATGGTAGTTGTGTGCGCCATATTTGTCCTCCAGAGCGATGTAGTCCTTGGAAGCCAACTTGGTTATGTTCGGTGTCATAAAGACCAGTTTTTATCAGGTTTATTGTTAATCCTTCTTGCGATTGCCGGATTTCATGGGCCGGCAAAACCGCCGATCAGCTCTCCCGGGCTTAGTTCACCTCTTCCGATTGTACCACGGCTGCTCCTTTTTCTTTCATCTCTTCGATGGCTTTTTTGCCGTCTCCTTCGTTCAGTTCGACCGGGCGGGTCCCGTCTTCGACAAGGTAGGTTTTAAAGCCCAATTCCAGGGCATCCAAAACGGTAAATTTCACACAAACGTCCTGAGCCAGGCCGCATATGTATACTTCGTCTACACCTTTGTCTTTAAGGTAGTCCCCCAAGCCAGTAGCTTTCTTGTGGCCGTTGTCGAAAAAGCCGCTGTAGCTGTCGATCTCCGGATCCGTCCCCTTCACAAATACTTCATCGAAGCGGCCGGTTTGCAATTCGCGGACAAATTCTGCGCCGAAACTGCCCTGCACACAATGGATGGGCCAGAGGATTTGCTCCAGGCCGTTGAGTTCAATTACATCGCCGGGGCGCCGCCAGGGGTGCATAGCGGCAAAGCTTTTGTGGTTAGCGGGGTGCCAGTCCTGAGTAGCGACAACCAGCTCAAATTTATCCATCAGCTGATTGGCTACTTCAGCGGTTTCGAAGCCGTTCTCAACTGCCAGAGCGCCGCCCGGGCAGAAGTCATTTTGTATATCGACGCAGATTAAAGCTCTCATAAGTTAAGGGTTCCATTTTAGTAAGCGATAAGCAGTAGCGTATCAGATGCGGTTTCTACAGGGTGAATGCCCTCAGTTTGCTCTTTGTTCGGCACCCGCTCTACTTGATTCGCCCTTTTGACGCTAATTCGATCGCTTGCTCCCAGACAATGCCTTGGCTAGCGGAGTTGGTATAGCTACAGCCGGCCGTCCACCATTTCCAGGCGGCGGTCGCTCATGCTGGCCAGTTCTTCATTGTGGGTGACGATGACAAAGGTCTGCTTGAGGTCCTTGCGCAACTGGAACAGCAATTGATGCAATTCTTGGGAGGAGGCCGAATCGAGATTGCCGGAGGGCTCGTCGGCAAACACGATCGCGGGCTGATTCATGAGGGAGCGGGCCACTGCTACGCGCTGTTGTTCGCCGCCGGATAGTTGGCCTGGTTTGTGGCTTAGGCGTTCGCCCAGCCCGAGGTACTCCAACAAATCCTGGGCGCGCTTGCGGGCAGCTTGTTCTGGCTGCTGTGCGATGAAAGCCGGTATGCAGACGTTTTCCAGCGCGGTGAATTCCGGCAAAAGGTGATGAAATTGGAAGACGAATCCTATGTTCCGGTTGCGGAAGGCCGCCAACTTCTTTCTGCCCAGCGCTGCTACTTCTTCCCCATTGACCCGCAGCTTACCGCTGTCGGGCTTGTCAAGCGTGCCCAGGATGTGCAGCAAGGTGCTTTTGCCGGCGCCGGATTTGCCGACGATGGAGACAAATTCCCCCGGCTCGACCGTCAAGTCTACGCCCTTGAGCACTTGCAGCTGCCCGAATGATTTTTGAATGCCTTTCGCTTGGATCACTGGCCTTGGTTTTTGCGGGGCTAAAATAGGAAAATTTGGGAGAGCACTGGTATGGAAGTGGCGCCTACTGCCGCTTTCCCCCTAGGGAGCTGGCTGCGGGCGGAAAAAATGCAGGGGGTGATCGGGAAGCTGCTTCTGCAAAAGCCGGGAGTAATTCGATGGTGGGAGTCGCCCGCAAAGATGAAAAGGACTGTGCCTTCAGCAGCGCGCGATTACCAAACGCACGATCAATTAAGCAGCAAAGCTTAAAATGGCGTAAACCCCCACCGGTGACTGGTTGTTTTAATTTATACAGATTGCCAAGCCCAAATTCACGAACATTGGATTGGCAGGACGTAAACTACACTCCAGCAAAACCGAACTCCAGCCGCAGAGCTATCCGGCTTTGCTCCGCTAACCTCACGCTACATTCCGTTTCCACTTTCGGTCCTATCTGTTGCAAAAGCCAATTGCTGCCATCAATGCCATGCAAGCTTTGATCTTTTCAATCATACAACCTAAAAACCTTGAAAAATGAGAATTGCACAAGTATCTCCACTTTACGAAAGCGTACCCCCCCAGCTGTACGGAGGGACCGAGCGCGTAGTGAGCTGGCTGACGGAAGAGTTGGTGAAGCAGGGCCACGATGTCACCCTTTTTGCCTCGGGGGACTCCCGGACGAGTGCCGAGTTGGTGCCCATCTGCCCGCGCTCCCTAAGGTTGAATGAGGAGGTGGCCGACAGTTTAGCCTATCACCTCGTCCAGCTCCAGAAGGTGCAGGATTGGTCTCACCGATTTGACCTCATCCACTACCATACCGATTACTTTCACTTCCCCCTTTCCAGGCTTTCCGCCGTTACCCAACTGACGACGCTGCACGGCCGGCTGGACCTGCCGGATTTACAGCTGGTCTACGACGAATTCAGCGAGATGCCCCTGGTTTCTATCTCAAATAACCAGCGTCGGCCGCTTATCCAAGCTAATTTCGTCGGTAATGTTTACCACGGTATGCCGAAGGACCTCTATAGCTATGGAGAAGGCAAGGGCGGCTACCTTGCCTTTCTTGGCCGAATTTGCCGCGATAAGGGTATCCTGGAGAGCATCGAACTGGCCAAGCGCTGTGGCATCCCGTTGAAGATCGCCGCTAAGGTCGATGCAGCGGACAAGGGTTACTACGAGCGGGAAGTCAAGCCGCTGCTGGGCCATCCATTGATTGAGTTCGTCGGGGAAATCGACGACGACCAAAAATCCGAATTCCTGGGCAATGCGCTGGCCCTGCTTTTTCTCATCGACTGGCCGGAACCCTTCGGGCTGGTCATGATCGAGGCCATGGCTTGCGGCACGCCCGTTATTGCTCACCCCAAAGGCTCCGTGCCCGAAATCATTGAGCACGGACGCTCCGGGTGGATCGTTTCTAATGAAGAAGAGGCCGTGGAAGCCGTAGAAAGAATAGGCCAAATCGACCGCCGGGAGTGCCGGAAATGCTTCGAGCAGCGGTTCTCGGTAAGCCGAATGGCCCAAAACTACGTACAATTGTACTACGATCTTGTGCAGAGCAAAGCCCTGTATCGCATTCAGCCGTCGCTCTTTGAGCCGTTGCCACAGCCCGGAAGCATTATTTAACCCAAAACCATCTGTATGGAACCTCAAAGCACCCAGACTACCGGCAGCAACACGCTGGTGTTGAACAATGCCAACTCCTTCGGTGTCTTCGACCGCTGGGGGAATATCGAGCCCGAGGTCAGCATGCCGCTGGGGCTTTTTCATAACGACACCCGTTTTGTCAGCAAACTGCGGATGAGTTTGGACGGCCATCCGCTGGTACGGCTCAGTTCCCACATTCAGGAAAGGAATGAACTGATGCAGATTGACCTTTCCAACCCTAGGCAGTCGAAGGAAGACATCGTAGCCATACCGCAGGGGGTCATCCACATCCGGCGGGAAAGCTTCCTGCTGGAAGGCGCTTACTATGAGAAGATTTCCATATCCAATTTCGGCCAGGCGCAGCACAGCTTATCGCTTTCTTTTGAGTTTGACAGCGACTTCAAAGACATCTTTGAGATAAGAGGGCAAGCCAGAGCTAAGAGAGGCGTCAAAAAGGAGGTGGAGGAAACCGAAGAGGGCCAATACCACATCCGCTACGATGGCCTGGACGGCTTACGCCGCTGCACCTGCTTTCGTTTTCAACCGGCGCCTAACAGTATAGAGCCAGAGCGGGCGGCCTATCAATTTAGGTTGGACGTTGGCGAGCAGCGGGAATTGTACCTTACCATTGCTTTCCAGACCGGGGAGGGAGCGCCCTTGCTGATGGATTACCAGCCCGCCTACAAGTGCATTCAAGCGGAATGGGACAAAGGTTACACCTTGTTTGCGAGCATCCATTCTTCCAATGAGCTGTTCAACCACTGGATCCACCGCTCGCTGGTAGACTTGGAAAGCCTGATCAGCCATATGGAGGAAGGTGCCTATCCGTTTGCGGGTGTCCCCTGGTTCAACACCATCTTCGGGCGGGACGGCCTGATCACGGCTATGGAAGCGCTGTGGGCTGCCCCTTACATCAGCCAGGGCGTGCTGAAGGCGCTCGCCAACCGGCAAGCCCGGGCGGTGGACCCAGCCAAGGATGCCGAGGCGGGGAAAATCCTGCACGAAACCCGCAGCGGGGAAATGTCGGCCACCAATGAGATCCCCTTCGAAAAGTACTATGGCTCAGTAGACTCTACCCTGTTGTTCATCATGCTGGCCGGCGCCTACTACCGGCGCACCGCCGACCTGGAGACCATACGTTCGATCTGGAAAAACATCCTGGCTGGCCTGGAATGGATGGATACCTGCGGGGAGCTGGGAGGAGATGAGTTCATCGGCTACGCCCATCAGTCGGAGGATGGCCTGGCCAATCAGGGCTGGAAAGACTCCGCCGATAGCATCAGCCACGCCGACGGCCGCCTGGCGGCACCGCCGATCTTCCTGTGCGAGGTGCAGGGCTACGCCTACGCTGCTAAAGTCGAGGCGGCCGTGCTGTCGGAAGCGCTGGGCAATGAGAATGCAGCGCACCGGCTGCGGGAGGAAGCAAGGGTTCTGAAAGAAAAATTCAACGAGGCCTTTTGGGATGAAGAGCTGCAGTGTTTTGTACTGGCGCTGGACGGGAACCGGCAGCCGTGCCGAGTCATATCCTCCAACGCCGGGCAATGCCTGCTCACGGGTATCGTAGCCGACCATTTGGTAGCCCCCCTGGTACGTACCCTCATGGACCAGAGCATGTTCTCGGGCTGGGGCATCCGCACCCTGGGGTCACAGCAGGCGCGCTACAACCCCATGTCCTACCACAATGGCTCGGTCTGGCCGCACGACACCGCCCTGATTGCCTACGGCATGATGCAACACGGTTTTGTAGAGGAATCTACCCTCTTGCTCAATGGGCTGTTCGATGCTGCCTGCTCCGTACCTTCCTTCCGCCTGCCCGAGTTGTTCTGCGGCTTCACCCGCAAGGACAGCTATCCGGTAGAATATCCGGTAGCCTGCTCTCCCCAAGCTTGGGCGGTCGCTTCCTGCTTCCTGCTCATACAATCCATCTTAGGCCTTGAAATCAGGGCACTAGACAAGGAAATTCATTTCCGCAAACCCAACCTGCCCCATTTTATAAAGACGCTGCATATCCGCAATATTATACTCGATGGGGCCGAGCTGAACATCGAGCTGATCCGCCACGCCGAAGACGTAGGGGTGAATATACTGTCGAAGCCGCGGAATTGGACGGTGGTGGTGACGAAGTGATGAATGGCTACCGTATGACCTGTTTGTCTCAAATGTGGCAAATGACTGAGAATGAGGAAGGGACGATTCCTTTCAGAATATGCCCCTTCCCATCTATCCAATTTTCACGACATCCCTAAAACGTCGTCATCGCCTCCGTCACCAAGTCAATAAACAAAGCAGCTTCAGCCTCCGCTTCCGCCGGGTCGGGGTCATTCTGCACGAGGATATCAA
>CAYNIT010000252.1:0-6652 GCA_964397205.1 uncultured Phaeodactylibacter sp.
GCCTGCCCATTGATGCCGTGCCCGACATCACCAACAACCAAGTGCAAGTCGTAACAGTCTCCGGCTCCCTGGCCCCACAGGAAGTCGAGCAATTCATTACCTACCCCGTCGAGGTGGCTTGCGCCAACATCCCCGGCGTCTCCGAAATCCGATCCATCTCCCGCTTTGGGCTGTCAGTCGTCACCGTCGTCTTTGAGCCTGGCGTACCTATGCTCGATGCCCGGCAGTATGTCAAAGAGCAGATCGGTGTGGCCGAACAAGAAATACCGCCGGGTATGGGCCAGCCAGAACTAATGCCGATCACGACTGGCCTAGGAGAAATTTACCAGTACGTGCTCCGCGTTCAGCCGGGCTACGAACAGCAGTACAACCCCATGCGGTTGCGCACCATACAGGATTGGATTGTAAAGCGCCAACTAGCGGGCATTGAAGGCATCATTGAGGTCAGCAGCTTCGGCGGCTATCTCAAGCAGTACGAAGTAGCGCTCGACCCAGTCTTGCTGCAGAGCTACGACATTGCTGTGCATGAAGTATTCCAGGCGCTGGAGCGCAACAATCAAAACAGCGGCGGCAGCTACATCGAGAAAGGTGCCAACGCCTACTACATCCGTACCGAAGGCATGGTAGAGGACATGGCTGAGATTGGGCGGATCGCCTTGGCTACCCGTTCGGGCACCCCCGTGCTGATCCGGGATGTAGGGCAAGTGCAGCTCGGCAGCCCCAAACGCTTCGGCGCGATGACGATGGACGGGCAAGGCGAGGCCGTGGGCGGCATAACCCTCATGTTCAAAGGAGCCAACTCTTCCGATGCCATTGATAATGTGCACCAGCGCATCGAACAGGTGAAGCAATCCCTGCCCGAGGGCGTGGGGCTTTATCCTTACCTGGACCGCTCCGATCTGGTCTCCGAGACAACCAATACCGTTAAGACCAACCTGCTGGAGGGCGGCCTGATCGTCGTATTGGTGCTCCTTCTGTTGCTCGGTAATTTCCGGGCAGCGCTGATTGTCGCTTCGGTTATTCCGCTGGCCATGCTCTTCGCCATCCTCCTGATGCGGCAGTTCGGCATTTCTGCCAACCTGATGAGCCTGGGAGCTATCGACTTCGGTATCGTCATCGACGGGGCAGTCATCGTAGTGGAGGGCGTGCTGCACGCGATGTTTGCCCTTTATGTGGGCAAAACCCTCACACAGGAGCAGATGGACGAGTTGATCATAGACGAGTCGAGCAAACTCTTCCGGGCGGCGGTGTTTGGGGTGTTCATTATTCTTACTGTCTTCATCCCTATCATGACGCTGACCGGCATTGAGGGCAAGATGTTTCGCCCTATGGCCATCACCTTCAGCTTTGCGGTACTCGGCGCCCTGCTGCTGTCGCTGACCTATGTACCCATGATGACAGCCTGGGTGATGCCCAAAACAATTCGGAGCAAGAAGACCCTATCTGACCGCATCGTGGGTTTTTTGCGCCAACTGTACAAGCCAACGCTGGAAGCCGCCCTGCGCCTGCCTACCTTGGTCCTCGGAGCTACCCTGGCTCTGTTGCTAGCTGCCTTTTTGGTCTTCCGCAGTCTGGGCGCTGAATTTTTACCTACGCTGGAAGAAGGCGACCTGGCCATGCAGATGACCATTCAGCCTGGCAGCGCGCTCGAGGAAAGCATAGCTACCGCCACCAAAGCCGAAAAAGTGCTGCTGGCCCACTTTCCTGAGGTCGAGCATGTGGTGTCTAAGATAGGAACGGCAGAGGTCCCCACCGACCCTATGGCCATTGAGGATGCCGACATCATGATCATCCTGAAACCAAAAGAAGAGTGGGTATCCGCTAGCGGGCGGGAGGAGCTGGTAGCGCGCATGAAGGAAAAACTAGCGGTCATTGCCGGTGCTTCCTTCGAGTTCACGCAGCCCATTCAGCTGCGCTTCAACGAGCTGCTGACGGGGGCGAAGACCGACATCGCCGTGAAAATTTTTGGCGAAAACACTGAAGAGCTGAAACGCCTGGGCGACCGGGCAGCCGGCATCATCGAGGGTATACCCGGCGCTGCGGACGTGCGCGTGGAGCAGACCGAGGGGCTGCCGCAGCTGAAAATTGAATTCGACCGGCAGAAGGTTGCCGAGTATGGCTTCGACATCGAGCAGCTCAACACTCTGGTCCGCACCGCTTACGCTGGGGAAAAAGCCGGAGTCGTATTCGAGAACGAGCGCAAATTCGACCTAGTTGTCCGCCTGCAGGAAGATGACCGGCAGGAACTAGACCTCTCCCGGCTATTTGTACACCTGGACGACGGCCGCTCCTTGCCGATGAGCGAGGTGGCACAGGTGCACTACACGGAGGGCCCCATGCAGATCTCCCGCGAGGGTACCCGGCGGCGCATCAACATCGGTGTCAACGTCCGGCAGCGCGACGTGGCTAGCCTGGTGTCGGATATCGAAGCTCAGTTGTCCGAAGGGCTCAGCCTGCCGCCCGGTTACTTTATCCGCTACGGCGGGCAGTTCGAGAACCTGGAGGCCGCTCGGAAACGGCTCAGCATTGCCGTGCCAGTAGCCCTGTCGCTCATCTTTATACTCCTGTATTTCACCTTTGGCAAAATCAAATACGCTCTTATGATCTTTACTGCGGTTCCCACTGCTGCCGTGGGCGGCATCGCTGGCCTCTGGCTGCGGGGTATGCCTTTCAGCATCTCCGCCGGGGTTGGCTTCATTGCCCTCTTCGGCGTAGCGGTGCTCAATGGCATCGTGCTCATCAGTTATTTCAACCGGTTGCGGTACGAAGACGGGCTGACGGATATCCGGGAGGTCGTCATCCGCGGCGGGCTGGCTCGGATGCGGCCGGTCATCATGACGGCAACGGTGGCAGCCCTGGGTTTTTTGCCCATGGCGCTGTCTACTTCGAATGGTGCGGAGGTGCAGAAGCCCCTGGCTACCGTGGTCATCGGCGGGCTGATTACGGCTACTCTGCTCACGCTGCTGGTGCTTCCAGTGCTTTACCATCTGGTCAACAAGAAGCGTGGGGGAGGGCTTTCGCCCAAAACGGCAGCAGTGTTGCCGTTGCTGTTGTTGGCCTTGCCAGCAGCTGCGCAGCAGCCGCTCACCCTGGACTACCTGCTGGAGCAGGCGATGGCACAGCAGCCAGAAGTGCAAAACGGGCAGATTAATATTGAACAGGCGCAGCTTGGCATTCCGGCATCCAGGCTTGTACCGGCTACGGAAGTTTTTGCCGGGTACGGGCAGTACAACACTACCGAATGGGATTACCAGTTTTCGGTAACCCAGCCTTTTCAGCCGTTTGGCCTAAACAAGCGGCAGCGGGAAGCTGCCGAAGCCCAGCTGGCTTTCGCCAAAAGCGATCAGTCGCTACGGGAGCAGCAGCTCTGGCTGCGCGCACAGCAAGCTTGGCAGGACTGGCTGCTGGCGAGCCGGCAGCTTCAGCTCAGAGAGCGGCAGGCTGAGCTTTTCGCGGCTTTGGCTGAGCGGGCAGACCTGCAGCTGCGCATTGGAGAGGCCGACCGGCTGGAACATACTCTGGCGGTTCAAAAACTGACCAATGCGCGCAACCGGGAGCGGCAAGCCCGGCTGCGGGAGCAGACTGCCTTTCAGCGCCTTCGGCAGCTGGCCTTCAGCCCGCAGGCTATCCGCCCGCCGGATAGCTTGCAACGCTTGCCGGCAGCTCCAACTTCGGAGGCAGCCGCGCTCCAAACCCAGCTGGCTCCCCTACAGCAGCAACAGCAGCTGGCCGAGCGCCGGGCAGCTGTAGCCGAACAGCGGCTGCAGCCTGGTTTTTCCATAGGCTATTTTCAGCAGAGCATACAGCCCGAATGGGTGCTGCAGGGCATTCAGGCAGGATGGTCCATCCCCCTGTTTCAAAAACACCAGCGGGCCCGCATTGAGCAAGCCCAATTGGAAACTGCCAAAACCGCCAACCAATTGCGGGGCCAGCGAGAACGGCTCGAGCAAGAACTGGCACTTGCCCGGCAACAACTCGCGCTGCTACAGCAGCAGCTTGATACGCAGGGCAACGACCTGCTGTCGCAGGCCGGCCGGTTGCGGGACTTGGCACAGCAACAGTTGAGCGCCGGCGAAGCAGATTATTTCCAATTCGCACAGAGCCTGCAGGCTGCTTTGGAAAACGAGCTGCAGTACGCCGAATTGATCGCCCGCCACAACCGGGCTGCCCTCTATCTCCAATTCTTAACCCGATAATCCTTTGGTCATGAAATACACTTTGCTTTCCCTACTTGCACTGACGATCCTGGCTTGCCAAAGCGAGCCTACCAACGAAAACGGAAGCGCTTCCTCTGGCAGAGAGCGTTCGGAAGCCCACATTCAGCTCAGCCAACCGCAAATGGAGCAAGCCGGTATTAAAGTCGGCACTCCACAAATCCGCGAGATGGGCACCTATCTTTCCCGCTCCGGGCAAATTGATGTGCCTCCCCGGGGCCGGCACGCGGTACATAGCCCGGTTATGGGCTTCGTAGGGGCGATACCCCATCTGCCTGGCGAATACGTCCGTCGCGGCACCCGGCTGACGAGCATCCACCATCCGGAACTCATCCGGTTGCAGCGGGAATTCCTGGAAACCGCTGCCCGATTGCCTTATTTGAAAAAGGACCAGGCTCGCAAAGCCCGCCTGGCGGAATCCGATGCCGCTTCCCAGAAAGCCTACGAAGCAGTTACAGCAGAATTGTCGGTTGCCGAAGCGCGGCTGCGTGGGCTGCGGGCAGAGCTGGAGTTGATCGGCATCGATACCCAGCAGCTGGAAGAAGCCGGAGAGGTGCAGCCTAGAATTGGCCTCTACGCTCCGGTCAGTGGCTACCTTGATGCTATTCCCGCGCAGCCCGGCCAGCTGGTGGAGCCGCAGCAGCCGCTCTTCACCCTGATCGACAACAGCCATTTGCATCTCGAGCTGGAGGTATACGCCAAGGACCTGGGCAAGGTGGAAAAAGGGCAGCCGGTTTGGGCACAGCTGCCGGGCGACAGCACCCGCCTGTCGGGGGAGGTGTACCTGATCAGCCCATCGGTAGACCTGGAAAAGAAGACCGCCCGGGTGCATGTACACCTGGAGGAGTTGCCCCGCAGCCCAGCGGTTGGTACTTTTATGTTTGCCGAAATCCAAGTGGGTAGCCGGAGCGCCCTTACTGTGCCCGATGCCGCCCTCATCCGCAGCGCAGAGCAGGCTTTCGTCTTTTTGCAGGAAGAGGCTGGCTTCCGCCGGCTGCCGGTAGAGCTAGGCCCGTCTGAGGAGGGCTTCTGGGCTGTGGAAAGCGAGCGCCTGGACACACAGTCCGATATAGCCCTAAGCGGTGCTTACTACATCAATGGCGCGGATTAAAATTTGCCGCTCTGCCCCGAATGGCGCTATCTTGTGGCGGAAAACAACGCATCGCATATGGCTAGAAGAAAACCATTGCCCAATCGGGAGCAGCGCCGCAAAGCAGCGCGCCGGCGCAAACGTACGCTCATCGGGATCGTTGCTCTGATCGCCCTGCCCGTCATTGGCGGGCTGATTTATATGGCAATGCCACAGTCGCCGCCCGAGACTGGCCCGCGCTTTACCAAACAGGGCGAACTGAAGATTTTAGCGGCGGAGGACAGCGCCCTGATCAAGACAATTGATATTGAAGTCAAGCAGGACGAACGGGGAAGAGCCGAAGGCATGATGTGGCGCAAGTCTATGGAAGAAAACCAGGGCATGCTGTTCATCATGGAGCGCTCGGAGCCGCAGTCTTTCTGGATGCGCAATACCTACATACCGCTTGATATCATTTTCATCAGCGAGGACAAACGCATTGTAAACATCCGCAGGAACGCCCAGCCGCAGAGCTTGAGCCCGCAGCCCAGCAAAGGGGATGCAAAGTATGTGCTCGAAGTCATTGGCGGCTTCTCTGATAAATTTGGCGTGGAAGCCGGAGACCGGATTGAGTTTGCCATAGGGGAGTAGTAGAGCGCTGGCCGAACAGAAGCTAATGACGGCTTGGTGGCTTTTTCCATTATGCAATCACAAATTTAACAACTAAAAATCTTGGAATCATGAAGCCTTAACTACCAAGCTTGGGAACGCTTCCCAGAGCGGATAGGTTATACAAGCTGACCTTACATCCCAAATTTGACCTCCTATTGCCCCGATTAGCTGGGACGGGTAAAAGATGATTGTGGAGGTGAAGAGAATCTGAACGCTTGTGGTTGTCCGATACCGGTCAATAACCGACAGCAAGCCGGCGGCTATGTAGCGGAGTGAAACCATTAGCGGATGGCGGTCTGGAACTAAAACCTGGCTGTCGGCGTTTATTGTTAATATAGAACTATTGCCTATGAATGTCGAGATAGAAATCCAAGACCTTAAACAAATGATTGCTGACTTGCTCCGCAGTCAAATAGATACAGACCGCAAGTTTAAGGAAACGGACCGCAAATTCCAAGAAGGCGAACGTAGATTCCAGGAGACGGAGCGCCTGCTGACTGAGCAATTCCAGGAGACGGACCGCAAGTTCCAGGAGACGGACCGCAGGTTCAAGGAGACGGAGCGCCTGCTGACTGAGCAATTCCAGGAGACGGACCGTAAGTTCCAGGAGACGGACCGCAGGTTCCAGGAGACGGACCGTAAGTTCCAGGAGACGGACCGCAGGTTCCAGGAGACGGACCGTAAGTTCCAGGAGACG
>CAYNIT010000253.1:0-6587 GCA_964397205.1 uncultured Phaeodactylibacter sp.
AGCGGGCAATCATCCGCCGCCAGTCGTCGCTGTCCAGGCCGGGCTTCTGCGCCATTTGTTCGGCAATGCGGTTGGACAGCTCGCGCTCCAGCGGCTTGACCGAAAGGGATACGAACTCCATGATCTTAAAAGGATCGATAGGCTCCCAGAGGAATACCGTGGCCAGCTTCAGTACCTGCAGGGTGGGGCGGGCGAGGGAGGCGGAGGGCATCCCCAGGCTGGGCAGGCCTTCCAGTTCAATGGCATGCCCCAGGGACTGGCATTTGTCTTCGATGAGCATAGCCGGGCGGAGGCCAGGGTTGAGCCGCAGCGTTTGAGCCAGGTAAGCGGCCAGGGCAGTGTCGCGCTGTCCCCGCAGCAGCAGCAGGGAGCCATCGCCACGGATATCGGATTTGCCCTTTGCCCGCCCGGCGAGTGCGGCTTGAAAGCGGGCGAGGTCGGAATCGCCTTCCACTTCGGCAGCTGGTTGCTGTTCCACCTGCACGCCTAGTTCTTTGCAGTAGCTGAACAAGCGGCGGAGGTGGGGCGGCAGCAAATGCTCTGGCTCTACGCAGGTGATGGATTGGACGGCAGCGCGCCGGGTGCCGAGCTTCTGAAGCAGCGCGCTAAAGCGGTCGGCGTAGCCGGGGGGGAGTTCCAGATCGCCTTTTTGAAAGCATTGCTCTACTCTGGCCAGTTCAGCCAAGCGTGCGGGCAGCCCCGGCTGTTCCTCAAAGTCCCAGCCTCCCAGCAGGAGCTCGTCGCGACGTTGCAACAAATCAGCGGCAGTGGCGAATTGGTCGGCCTGAAAGGCAGCGGCGAAGAAGGCGTCTTCTCTTTGATTCAAGTAGCTGCGCAGCGCCTGCCGGTAGGACTCGATGCGCAGATAGTCGTTGTCATCGGCATGGCCGGACAGGCCAAGCTGTATTTCCAGGATGCGCAGCAGCCCCTGTGGGCCGCAGTACAACGCGCCGCCCTGTGTAGCAGGAGGGGCGGGCAGCGGAGGTTCGTCGAGGGACATGCCAAAGATGAGCTTCATGCAGCAGGTTTATTTGTGAAGGGGAAGTTACGGAATCTGCAAGAAAAGTAAAGGCTTCTTGAGCCCGGAGCTATCGCTTTAATCTCCCGGAGAAGCAAACAAGTAGCAGTCCTGGTTTGTAGAAAAAGTCCAAACTAAAACCAACTCAGCTATGGACCTTACACCCATCACGCTCGCCCTGGACTGGACGCCGAACACGAATCACTCCGGATTTTTCATTGCTCAGGATCTGGGCTTTTACAAAGACGTGGGCCTGAATGTGCGCATTATTGATCCGGCAGCGGACCACTACCAAACCACCCCTGCGAAAAAGCTGGAATTAGGCCATGCCGACTTTGCCATTGCCCCCACCGAGAGCGCCATAAGCCTCAACACCAAGGCTAAACCAGCGGCGGCGCAGGCGGTAGCCGCCCTCTTGCAGGAAGATGTCAGTGCGATAACGGTGCTCGAGGAGAGCGGTATTACCCGCCCCGCTGAATTGGACGGCAAAACCTACGCTTCCTACGGCGCGCGCTACGAGGACAAGATCATTCAGCAAATGATCAAAAACGATGGTGGCAAAGGCGAGCTTCACCTGGATTACCCCAATAAGTTAGGCATTTGGAACACGCTCCTGGACAATAAAGCAGATGCCACCTGGATTTTTCAGAATTGGGAAGGAGTAGAGGCAGAGACGCAGGGCATCAAGCTGCGGTACTTCAAGTTGGCGGATCACGATATCCCCTACGGCTATTCCCCCGTACTGTTAGCCATGAAGCCGAGTATAGAAGCCCGGCAGGCGGAGTACCGGGCGTTTGTGCAGGCTTCCAAGCGGGGCTTTATGCACGCCCAAGAAGACCCGGAGGATGCAGTGCGTTTGCTGAAGCCCCATGTTCCGGGCCGGGATCGGGAGCGGATCGACCTGCTGCGGGCACAGACTTTTACCAATGATCACTACGGAGGCCAACAGAGCTGGGGCAAAATGGAGCCCGAGCGGGTGCAGCGTTTTGTAGACTGGCTGAAGGAGCAGCGCATTGAGGAAGAGCTGCGGGGCATTGAGCAGATCTTTACCAACGAGCTGTTGCAGTAGGCCAAAGGGCTGTTTGAGAATTTCGGAATAAAATTCTATATTATTCCCTCTAAGCGAACATCGTTTTAAATAAATCTGTATTGCTTAGAGAGAAGGGAAATTCCCAATGGCTACAGCCACCACCAAACCTAACCGAAGTGGACCAATGGAAAAGGTGCCTGCACTGTGGCACCCTAAACGAGGCGGCAAATTACAGTTGCACCTGCGGCGCTTCCTGGACCGATGAGTACCGGTCTGTAGGGCTCCGCTTTTCGCTTAATCGGCAAGAAATCGAGCAAACGCGCCGGGCGTTCATCAACTATCAATTCAGCAAAGACCAGGGTATGCTGCAGTACCCTTTGCTGCCCCATCGGGCCTACGCCCCCGATGATTTGTTCGCTGTCGGCGGTACGCCTTTGTACCAGCTCGATCGGCTGAGCGATCAGCACGAATGCAACATCTATCTAAAAAATGAGGGAGACAACCCCAGCGGATGCTTCAAAGACCGGGAAACCCTCGCCTGCTTGCTCAACAGCCGCCGCAGAGGAGTGGAAAAAGCTGTGATTTACTCTTCGGGCAACGCAGCCGCTTCCGCGGCGCTCTTTGCTCAGCAGCTGGGCATTCAGCTCATCACTTTCGTAGCCGGAGACACCTACGGGGAAAAAATCCGCTACATTCAGGAGCATGGCTCAGACGTGGTGGTCGTAGGCAGCTCGGAGACGACCTTCGAGGAAGGCTTCAGACTCTACGCACAGCTCAACGCTGCCGGCGTATTTCAAAAACAGGGATTCGACAACTGGGCCGTCCGCAATCCTTACCGGGTACAAGGCGACAAAACGACGGCGGTGGAAATCGTCCGGCAGCTGCTTTCCGCCGGAGAAAAGCGGGTACCGGATTACGTCATCGTCCCCTCCGCAAATGGGAGCCACCTGGCGGGCCTTTGGAGAGGGTTCAAAGAGCTGCAGCGCCTGGGCATTACGCAAGAACTGCCAAAGATGGTAGTCGCCGGCATCAAGCACGCCAACCCCATCTGCGAAGCCGTGCGCCTCGAGCAGGAGGAAAAACCAATCATTTGCACATTAGAGGAGCTGCAGCCTAAGGATGCACAAATGGGCAGCATCATCGTAGCCGAGGAGGGGTATGATTCTGTAGAAGCGGCAAGGGCAGTGCTGAATTCCGGCGGCGTAGGCGTAGAAGTAGGGGCTGAAGCCATCCGCCACAGCATGGAGCAATTGCTGCAGTTGGAAGAAGAGCGGGTACTGGAACAGGCCATTTTGCCAGAGCCTGCTTCCTGTATCGCCCTTTCGGCGGTGGAGCAGTTGCGCAGCCGGGGCATTCTGAAGCCGGGAGCACTCGTCGTGCCGGTACTGACGGGGCACGGAGCCAAAGCCGAAGGGACCATCTACAACTTACTGAAAGGAAAACCAAAGCTGACTCGGCAGGTACAGCTTATCGTGCAAAAGAAAAAGCAACAATTGCAGCTGCGCCGGGCGAAGCAAGCTGGCAGGCGGGTGAACGTACCGGCCAATTACAGCAAGCTGCGCCGGGCTTTTTTGAAACTCAACCATTCGCAGCCCATGTCCGCAACCTGAAGCCATCATGTTCAATCAATATGCTGAAACCGACCCCCTGCGCCGCGTCATCATCGGCCGTTACCGGGGCTATCGTGCCCAATCTGCTTACGAAGAAATCGTCAATGAAGCACAGAAGACGGGGCTGCCTACTGAATCAGAGCTTCAGCCCGAATTCGAGGCGTTTCGCCGGGCGCTGCAGGCAGAAGGGGTGGAAGTGCAGGAGCCAGCATACGTAGGAAAATTCGTCTACGACCAACTCACCCCGCGGGACATTGGCATGGTCATCGGGAAGCGCTTCCTGATCTGCAACATGGCCCGCGCCAGCCGGCGGTACGAAGTAACGGGCATCTTTCCCCACATCCTTTCTGAACAAGCTGCCGAACCCAACTTGCTTATTCCCGACGACCCATTCGCGCTTATGGAAGGCGGCGACATCGTAGTGGACAAAGGCAGGCTGCTGGCAGGGGTGTCCCAACGGACCAACGAGGCCGGCCTGGCTTATCTGGAGCGTCAATTTGGAAAAGAATTTGAGGTGCTGCCGGTTTATTGCAAAGCCCTTTCACAGGGCGAAAACGTGCTGCACCTGGACTGCACCTTCAACCCGATAGGCCGTCGGCATTGCCTCATTTATCCTGATGGCTTTCAGCGGATCCCTCCATTCATTCGGGAAAACTACAAATGGATTTCGGTCAGCCGGGAGGAACAGGCGGCTCTCGCTACTAATGTCCTTTCGGTCAACGAAGAGACGGTCATCAGCCGGCAGCATCCGCTTTGCCGCAGGGTCAATGCCGAGATGCGGAGCGCTGGCTTCCGGGTCCTTGAGCTGCCGTTCAACGCGGCACCGAGCACGGGCGGCTCCTTCCGTTGCTGCTCCTTGCCTCTGGAGCGCTCTTAAAACCGCTGATCACTCTGGTACAGGCGGGAAAATGGCGGTGCCGATTGTTTGGCTCCTGGCTGCTCCATCGCGATCGATCTACTCTACCACCAGCCGCAGTACCCGGACTTTATTGCCGGTCTTGACACGAAGGAAGTACAAGCCAGCGCTCAGCCCGGCGAGCGATAGCCGGCGCTGCTTGCCGTTGAAAGCAGTAGCCTGCAGCAGTTTGCCCTCTGCGTTCAGCAGTTGGGCGGTAGCGCGCTGCCCGGGGGCGGCATCGGCAAGGCGCAGTTCGGCTGCATCCGATGCAGGGTTGGGGAAGAGCCGGGCGGCGAAGGGAGGAGCTTGTTGCGCGCTGTTGCTGTTGACTTGCTCTGCTTGCAAATGGAGCAAAGCGGCGCCTCTGCCCGGCAGTACCCAACCATTTGCTTGCCATTCGGCAACCCCGCCCTGGCTGTCTAGGCTAAGGGTGCCATAGCTTTCCCCGCTCAATAGGCCGTTTACCACATAATCGCCGGGGGGCAGGGAGGAAACTGGCATGGACAAAACCGGTGTGCTGGGCGAATCCTCCAGGTTGGCAACCACTATCACCGCTTCTTCTTCCACTATTCGAGCGTAACTGAGGCAGTGGGATGGGCTGCTTTCCAATTCGAGCAGGTATCCGCGGCGCAGGGCTTCCTGTTCTCGGCGCAAGTGCACAAGCTGCCGGTAGTGCTGCAGCAGGGAGCCGGGTTCGTCGGAGAGCGTTTCGACATTTTGGGCCAGGTGGTTGTTGCCCAATCCTATCCAAGGGGTACTGCTGGAGAAGCCCGCCCGCGGCCCGTCTGTCCACTGCATGGGCCGGCGGATATTTTCGTGGGGGCCAAGGCCGGTCATGCCAATTTCTTCTCCGTAGTAAATGAATGGGATGCCGGGTAAAGTGAGGTAAAGCAAAGCCGCTTGCTTCATCTTGGGAAGGTTTTGCCCCATCTGGCTGTAAATGCGGTCCATATCGTGATTGGTCAGGAAAGTAGCGTACTGCAGCTTGGGGTAACCGGCTTGTATCGCCCTGAGCCGCTGCTGAAGCAACTCGCTGGATTGGCTGTGCACGGCATTGATGATGCCGTAGGCGAGGTCAAACTCGAAGCAGAGGTCTAAACGGCCCTCCTGTATGTAGGGAAGCACAGAGGCCGTGCTGGACCAGACCTCTCCAACGGTCATTGCCTCCGGGTTAGCGCCTTTGTACAGCGTTCGGAAGTCCTCCAGCAGTTGGAAGGTTTCCGGTGTATTTTCCAATACAGGGCCATCCTCATGCAGGTACTTGATAGCGTCGAGCCGGAAGCCATCCACCCCTTTGTCCAGCCAAAACTCGGCGATGTTGAACATTTCTTCCTTCACCGGAGGGTGGCTGTAATTCAGGTCGGGCATGCCGCTCCAAAAGAGGCCGTAGTAGAACTCTCCGCCGTAGCTGTGCCAGATGGGCTGCCCCCAGGGGCCGAGCTTGCCAGGGTGGCTATCCGACCAGATGTACCAATCCCGGAAGCCATTCTGCCCGTTGGCTGATTGCGTGAACCAGGGGTGCTGATTCGAGCTGTGGTTCATCACAAAGTCAATGATCACCTTGATGCCGCGGGCGTGGGCGGCCTGCAGCAATTCCTCAAAATCCTGCATGCTGCCGTAGTCGGGCTCCGTGGCGTAGTAATCGGTTACGTCGTAGCCGTGGTAAGAGGGGGATGCCATCATGGGCATCAGCCAAATGCCCGTAACCCCGAGGTCTGTGTCTGTCTCCGGGTCGCCGTCGTTGAGGTAATCCAGTTTTTCAATAATCCCCTGAAAGTCGCCTATGCCGTCTCCGTCGCTGTCGTAGAAACTGCGGACAAAAATTTCGTAGAAGACATCGTCATTCCACCAGTAGGTGTCGTAGTCTAGGGCAAAGTTGGGGTCGCAGAGGGTGCAAGTGCCGAAGCAATTCGCTGCGGTGTTGCTGCCACCGATCAGCGCTTCTGCACTGCGCACCCGCCATCCGTTGGGGCCGGGTACGGTGCAGTCCTGCGGGGCCTCTTCCACCTCCGCCCCATTCAGGAATACATA
>CAYNIT010000254.1:0-6509 GCA_964397205.1 uncultured Phaeodactylibacter sp.
ACCACTAGTGGTGGCTGGTGATTTGCTCTTTGTGCTTGAGCAGTTGCCGTTTTACCTTATCGGAAGCGCCCGCCACTGCTTTTTCAAATACATCGCTGTGGTCTTCGGCGAAGAAGGTGTGGCCCGGTACACCAACGCGGAGTTCCACGATTTGGTCTTCTGCGTGGCGGTGCCGTTTTTCCCCTATCTTCAGGTACACTTCTGCTTCGGTAATCCGGTCGAAATAATTGGCTAATTTGCTGACTTTCTCTTCAATAACTTCGTTGAGGTGTTGGTTGACCTCGAAGGGTGCATTAACTTGTACGTTCATAATTCCTTTTTTAGCTCGGTAAGTTAATTAGGCTTTTGCTTGTTTTGCAATCACAAGGTAACTGCCCGGCGCGGCACGCATAATGATAATCATCAGTTGCAACTGTTGATCATTGTCAGTACCTTTACAGCGTGTTGTTTTTCAGCCATTCAACTGCTCGGATGCCTTAGGGTTTTCTGTTCTGTGCCCCTGATTTCCCAAACTTCCACTTGCTCTTATCATGAAGGCAATATTTCTTTCCCTTTGTTTTTGTTTCCCTGTTCTGCTGCTGGCGCAGGATCTCGGCGGCCGCTGGGAGGGCTACCTCACCCAGCAGGACAAAGCCGATACCTTTTACTATGAAGTCAATCTGCGGCAAAACGGCAACAGCTTTTCCGGTACTTCTTATTCCCGCACCCAGGACGAGCAGTACGAGGCCAACTTTGAGCTCACTGGCTACTGGGACGGCGAAAAGTTTATCCTGCAGGAGCTGCGGCAAACGGCACCTCCGGAGCCCAAGTGGTGCATCAAATACGCTACCTTGTACCTAGGCAAAGACGGAGCCGTGCCTGTGCTGGCGGGCTCCTGGAAGGCGGATGGTTGTACGCCCGGGCGGATTTTTCTGCGCCGCCCGACCAAGGTGGTCCGGGATACCGTACAGCAGGAAGTGCCGCCTACGCTAGAGGGCAAATGGAGCGGTTCGCTGTCGCAGTCGGATCGTGATTACGACTTTTTCTTCGAGTTGGACTTGATGGCTGATAAGGGAGGTACGTCCTATATCGTCTCTGAGGGTAATGGCGGTGGTGCCCGGATGCGGCTGCAATGGTCCTTTGATGAAGGCCGTCAGCGGTTGAGCTTCCAGGAGTCTGAGGTAATGCAGAAGGATGACCCGCGCTGGCCTTGGTGCATCAAAACAGGAACGCTGGTTTACCGTCGGGAAGACAACCGCCTGGTGCTGGAAGGGGATTGGGAAGGTTACATAGAGGGCCACGATATGGAGAGCGGTGCCTGTGCGAGCGGCGGTTTGTATTTAGAAAAGCCAGTGCTCAGCCGGGAAGTCGTGCAGGTGCAGGAAACTATTGAGGAGCCGTACCAATCAGAAAAGCATCGCAAGATAAAGGTACAGCGGGTATTAGAGGTCAGCAAGCCCAACATCCGTATCAAAATCTGGGACAACGGCACCGTAGACGGCGACGTGGCGACCCTCTTCCTTAACGGCGACCGTATCCTGCACAACCACCGGGTCTCTAAGCGGCGCATTGGCATACCGGTGCGCCTGCAGCAGTCTGACAATTTCCTGATACTGCACGCGGAGGATCTGGGCGACATCCGCCCGAACACGGTAGCGGTTTCCGTAGACGATGGCGAGCGCGAGCAGGTCATCATTCTAAGCTCCAATCTGGAAGAAAGCGGCGCTGTTATGATTCGGCAGTTCCAGGTGAATTGAGCATTCGGGAAAATTTAATATTTTGTGCTTCTACACTGACAATGCCCAAGTATGAACATCAAAGAAGAAATCCTTGCCAATATCAAAAAAGGCAAGCTCGACAAAGCCCTGGAAACCTTCGAGCAGTGGGCGGCAAAACACGATGACGACCTGCACCACAGCATCATCATGCAGCTGTCCCGCTACAATGGCCTGAAACGCAACGAAATGATGGGGCTGCTCACCCCAACTGATGCCAATTTGACCCGCAACCAAATCACTTACGCCCTGACTTCCCTGCTGGAGGAGCTGGACGGGCATCCCGCGCTGAAGAACCGGGGCAATGGCGATGCAGATCCGGCTCCTATCGCACCGGATATCCGTAAATTATTCATTTCGTACGCCCGGGAAGACCGCACGTATGTGGACCAACTCGAAAAGCATTTGTCTTCTCTTATCCGCTCCGGGCATATCGACAGTTGGACGGACTCTGAAATCAAAGCCGGGCAAGCCTGGGGCAATACAATAGAAGATAACCTGCGCAATGCTGACCTTATTCTCTACATGGTTAGTGCCGACTTCCTGAATTCGGAATTCATCTTTAAGAAAGAGCGCCCGATGGCGGAGGAAACACGAAAAGACCGGGGAGCGCTCATTGTGCCGGTCATTGTACGGCCCTGTGATTGGACCAATGAGGATTTTGCACAGTATCAAGCCGTGCCCTACAATGAAAAACAGCGGCTTCTGCCCATAAGCGAGTGGAGCAACCGGGATTCGGCTTATCTCGCAGTTGTCCGGGAAATCCGGAATATCATCAATAGCTAACAGGGATGAACCGGCAAATTCAAATCCTGATTCTGAGTTCTTTCAAAGATCGAGCGGAAGCCCAGCTGATCTTTGATAATATTCTCACCGACAAGGAGGATTACCGGCTGAGTATCGATGCTGTTCCCACCATACCGGCAGGCCAGACCGTGAACAGCTTTTTTCGCAACCTTGACCTATGGTCTTACGACATTATTTTTCTGTTATTTACAGATGATTTCCTGGAAGAAGAACTGCCCTATTACGAAGCCAAATTTGGTGATTTGTTTGCAGGGGATCAACCGATAACCCCAAATTCCCGGCAACCTTTTGTCATCCCTGTCATCGTCAAACCTTGCCCCTGGCACGGCACTGTCGGTTGGGTAGAAAACTGGGAGGTTTTCCCGCGGCAGCGCCAGGCATTGTCTGTATTTTCCCCTGAACAACAAACAAACATACTGTACGATTTGCGGGTATACTTACGCCGCTTACTGGAACGGGCAGCTTTTCACGCGCTCGAAGAACTCAAGGACGACTTACCGATTACTGCCTTTATCTCCTACAGCCGGCAAGATGGCGACTTTGCTGACCTGATGAGTATGCAGCTGAATAAGCACGGCATTCAAACCTGGCTCGACATGGGCAATATCCTCGTGGGAGACAACTGGAAATTGCAAATCAAAGATGCCATAGACCATTCTGATTGCTTGATCTTAATTCTTTCTCAGGATTCTCTAAAGTCAGAATTCGTCATCTTCGAATGGGCTTACGCTATGGGGCGTGATAAAGAAATATTCCCCGTTGTACTGCAGGATATCAGTGATTTGATGCACCCCATTCTGGAGGACTTGCAGTACAAGGACTTTACAGACCGGGTGCTGCGCCCTTGGAGCATCTTTTTCCTCGCTATCAAACAGCAGATGATGCAGCGCCGGGGGGATATTCCTGGATAGACTGCTTCCCACTTTCCAAACAAACAACAAAGCGACTTATGAAAGAAGACCAATATCTCAAAGAACGCGTAGACGATCAATTTGACTGGCTGGACCGCAAGAGCGTCTGGAACCAGAAAAGATACAAGCGGCTGCGCACTATTGTGCTGGTAGTGTCCGTCCTCATCCCATTGCTCTCTGGCTGGATTGGCAAGCTGCCCGAGTTGTCCTACGCCGTGGGCATTGGCGGCGTGATCATTGCTATTTGTGAAGGATTGATCAGTTTGCATAAGTATCAGGATAACTGGACAGCCTACCGCGCCACCGCCGAAGCATTGAAACGGGAAAGGCTGTTCTACCTTACCAAGACAGGGCCCTACTGGAAGAAAGAACAGCCTTTCCCGGCTTTTGTACAGCGGGTGGAGACCTTGCTCGGCGCCGAGAACGAAGAGTGGCGGGAGCGTATTCAGGATGAAGGTGAAAACGAGGAAAAGGCCTGAAGTAGCGGCAATCTTACTCTTCTACTTTCTCTCCGCTGAACTGCCCATTGGGCTGGATTAAGGTCAGCTTTGCCACCTTGCCTTCCTCGTCTTCCTGGAAGACAGCTGTGTAACCATTCATGCCTTCCAGGTCAAACTTCATCCCTTCACGGTGTTGTAGGGTATAAGTAGGCTGGCCGGGCACCGTCAATTTCAGCTGCCCCTTTTCCACCTTCAGGCTGATGCGCTGCACGCCCATAATGAGGTAAGTTCCGGCAAAGGCACGTAGTTCCTCCTCCGAAAATTCTTTTGATTCAGGTTGCCGCTCGAAGGTGATTGGGTCGAGTGCAGGCTCCGCTTTTGTGCTCAGCGAGGCAACTGAGCCTTCAAGATCATTTTCAAACTGCACCTTCACTTTGTCAAAAACCGGATGGTCATTGTAGAATACGTCGTAGTGGTAGTGCTGCAACGGCAGCAACTCCTTGGATGCCGCGAATTGCAGGAACAAGCTGTCGTTTTTAAAGGTAACCGTGACGGGGTCGTAGCCCGGATAGGCGTAGGTGCCCGCGTAATCCTTCAATGGGTGGGAGGGCTGGGTGCCTTCCTGCCGCACAATATCCTCCGCTTCTTCTTTTTGCGCAGCTTTGCGCTGTTCCACCATCGCTTTTAGTTTGCCGTTCCAATCGGTAGGAGTTTCGTCCAGCGCCAGGTCGAACAGGTAGTTGCGGAGGATGCCCGGCAGGGGGCTGCCGTTTTTGTTGCTGAGGATCACCAAGCCCAGGCTGTCGTCGGGCAGCATAGCAACCTCAGCGGAGAAGCCGTCGATATTGCCGCCGTGGGCCGCAATACGGTGCCCTTTGTGGTGGGTCAAAAACCAGCCTAGGCCATAGGCTACAGGAGCGCCGTCATTGTCGAGCATCAGGGCCTGGCGCCAAGCATCGGGTACGACCATATTGGAACTCAGGGCTTGCTGCACGCTTCCTGCATCGGCAATAATATCGTCCTTGTATGCACCACCGTTGAGTAAGGCCACCAGCCAACGGCTCATTTCCTCAGCACTGGAGTTGATGGAGCCCGCCGGGCCTACCGCAGTGATATTGCGGAAATCCATACGCTCTACCTTGTCTTCCTCAGGCTCGTGGTAGGGCAGGGCGGAATCCTCGTCTGCTGCCATCTGCTCTACCTGAAAGTTACTGCGCTTCATACCCAGCGGCTCAAAAATGCGCTGGCGGACCTGCGTTTCCCAATCACTGTCTGTAACCTGCCCAACCAGGTAGCCGGCGGTCATAAACATCAAGTTCTGGTATTGGAAGGATTCCCGAAAACCAGCGCTTGGCTCCAGGTACCGCAGCCGCTCCAGAAGCTCTTTGCGGCTGGCCTTTGAGCCGTACCAGGCAATATCATGCCTGGGCAAGCCCGAGCGGTGGCAGAGTAAATCCCGGACCGTAAGGTGCATGGTGACGTAGTCGTCCTGCATGCGGAAGTCAGGCAGGTAGCGGATAACCGGGGCATCTAGCTCGAGCCGGCCTTCTTCTGCCTGTTGCAGCACGCTCATGGCGGTAAAGGCTTTGGAGGAAGAACCAATGGCAAATAGCGTACGCGGCGTAACGGGCTTGTCGTTTTCCAGGTCGCGCTGGCCGAACCCCTCTGCGTATACCAGTGAATCGGCTTTTACCACAGCTACGGCGAAACCCGGGACGTTCCAGTCTTGGCGCGCCTGTTCAGCGAATTGTTCGAAATCCTTGAATTGGTCCGGGGAAAGCTGGGCGTTGATTTGCCCAACCGCCAGAAGGCTGAGTAGGAAAGCGATAAACGGTATTCTCATAACTGTTTTTTCTCTAAAAAAGCCATCATGCCCCAATGGAGGAAAACTAATGGAGGAAAACCGTCATTCGCTCGACAAAAAAATCCGGGCATTGGCCATGGCCAATGCCCGGATTTGCGGCTGTAGGTAAGCGAAGGCTTACTTCATCGCCATGTTGCGCTCTTTGATGCGCGCTTTTTTGCCTACGAGCTTGCGCAGGTAGTAAAGTTTAGCCCGGCGCACCTTGCCGCGCTTCAGCACCTTGATCTCGCTGATGTTCGGAGAGGAGATGGGGAAAATACGCTCTACGCCGATCCCGCTGGAGGTTTTGCGGACGGTGAAAGTCCGGGTAGCCCCGTGCCCCTTGATTTGGATCACGTCGCCGCGGAAGTCCTGCAGGCGCTCCTTGTCCCCCTCGATAATCCTATAGCTGACAACAATATTATCTCCCGGGCGGAAAGCTGGGAAATCCTTTTCGCTGCCCAACTGCTCGTGTACAAACTTTATAGCATCCATCTTATTTCGATTTGAAATATTGAACGGGTCTTTTATTCAGACGTGCAAAGGTACAGAATTTGGGGAAAGGCGCAAAGTTTTTTGCGGGTTTGTTCAAAGGGGCAAAATACCAGGCTTGCTGGCAGTATGAACCTCTCCTCTTCTCAACTCCCGGTTCCGTTCTGATCCCTTTGCTTTCCGCCCGGCAAATTGAACAGTACAGCATACTAAGGGGTCGCGCAACAATAACTTACCGATTTAGACTCGTTTTTTTGCACGC
>CAYNIT010000255.1:0-2304 GCA_964397205.1 uncultured Phaeodactylibacter sp.
TGTAGAGGGCTACTGGGCGGAGCTGCTCCGGCACCTGAATGCCCAGCCCTGCTTGCGGGTGGCCATCGACATCCCATCCGGGATGTTTGCCGATAAGCCTACCGATGGCATCAGCTTTGAAGCAGGATATACTTTTAGCTTTGAGTTTCCCAAGCTCGGCTTTTTGTTTCCGGAAAATGACCGCCGCGTCGGCCAATGGGCCGTACGGTCCATTGGCTTGCATCCAGAAGCTATCCAGCAAACGGAGACGGCCTATGAGCTGGTAGACGAGGCTACGGCAAAAGCTTTGCTGCGCCCGCGGGGCAAGTATTCCCATAAAGGCACCTACGGCCATGCCCTTCTGTTCATGGGGGGGTATGGCAAAATGGGAGCGGCTATCTTGGCGGGCAAAGCAGCCCTACGCGCCGGGCTTGGCCTACTCAGTATGCACGTACCGCAGCGTGGATACGAAATCCTGCAAATCAGCCTGCCAGAAGCCATGGCCAGCGTAGACCAGCACAAATACCACCTGACCGAAATCCCCGACCTGGCCCCTTACAATGCCATAGGGATGGGCTGCGGCCTTGGCCAGAACGAAAACACGCAAACGGCCGTACGCGGCTTGCTGCAGCAAGCACCTGTCCCTCTTGTAATCGACGCGGACGCCCTGAACATCCTCGGGCAGCATAAGGAATGGCAAGCCGCCATTCCACCCAACAGCATCCTCACCCCCCACCCCAAAGAGTTCGAACGCCTCTTCGGCCCCTCCGCCAATGCATTCGAGCGCAACGCCCGGCAGCGCGACAAAGCTATGGAACTAGGAGTTTACATCGTACTCAAAGGAGCACATACTTGCACAGCTACTCCCGAGGGCAAATGCTACTTTAACAACAGCGGCAACCCTGGCATGGCCACCGGCGGTAGCGGAGATGTGCTGGCAGGCTTGCTCACCAGCCTGCTCGCCCAAGGGTACGAGCCGGAAGCTGCCGCAGTGCTCGGCGTCTATCTGCACGGCTTGGCCGGCGACCTTGCCGCCCAGGACAACAGCGAGGAAGCTATGATCGCCAGCGACTTGATTGAACACTTCGGCGCCGCTTACCGGCAACTGCACCAATCAGGTGCCCGGAACTAATCAGCCGTACATGTGTTGATTTTTTCAAAGAAAGCCTTCCGCATGGGACAAATCGAGAAAGTACGCCTGGACAAATGGCTTTGGAGTGTGCGCATTTTCAAATCCCGCACTATGGCTACGGATGCCTGCAAAACGGGCAAGGTAAAAATCGACGGCATTCCGGTGAAACCCGCTTACCAGCTGGAGCGCGGCGAAACGGTGGAGGTCCGCAAAAATGGCTTCAATTTTATTTTTAAAGTGGTCGACCTGATCAAAAAACGAGTAGGAGCTCCCATAGCCGAGCAATGCTACGAAGACCTGACCCCCGAAGAAGAACTCAATAAGTACAACAGCTGGTTCGTCGGGAAGAAAGGAACCGAAAAGCGAGAGAAGGGAGCCGGGCGCCCCACCAAAAAGGAGCGCCGCGAACTCGAGCGTTTCAAGCGGAAATTCCGTTAAGGGCTTGTTCTAAATCTGCGAGCAGGTCCGCTTCCGCTTCAATACCAACCGATAAGCGTATCAAACCATCCGTTATGCCAGCCGCTAGGCGCTGCGCTTTAGGCACCCTGAGATGAGACATGGAGGCCGGGTGCATCACCAAGGTATCCACATCTCCCATAGTAGGCGCGAGCGTGCAGAGCTGCAAGGCATCCACCAGCTGCTGCCCGGCTTCCAAACCTCCCTTTAGTTCAAAACTTAGCACCCCGCCGCCGGCCCTCATCTGCCGCCTGGCCAAGCCGTGCTGAGGGTGGCTTTCCAAACCCGGATAATGAACTGCCGCCACAGCAGGCTGCTGCTCCAGCCACGCTGCTAGTGCCAGGGCATTGGAACAATGCCGGATCATACGCAGATCTAAAGTTTTCATGCCATTGCCCAACAGCCAGGCATCCCAAGGGTTGCAGTTGGTGCCCAGCAGCTTAAGGGCTGGGAAAACCTTTTCATTCATCTGATCCGGGTCTTTGCCCACGATGGCGCCGGAGGTAGAATTGCCATGGCCGTTCAGGTACTTGGTGGTGGAGTGGACGATAAAATCAGCCCCTAATTGCAACGGTTGCTGTAGGCAGGGCGTTGCAAAGGTATTGTCGGCTACGCTAAACGCCCCGTGGCGGTGCGCCAACTCGCTGAGTGCCGAGATGTCCAGGCAGGCCAGTGTAGGATTGGCCGGAGTTTCGAAGTAGAGCATGCGGATGGCCGGGTCGTTTTTCAGCAGCTGT
>CAYNIT010000255.1:2404-6484 GCA_964397205.1 uncultured Phaeodactylibacter sp.
GGCCGGGTCGTTTTTCAGCAGCTGTTCGACATGCTCGGGTGCTTCCAGAGGGGCCAGGACGATCTCGTACCCCAAGGGCTTCAGCACTTTCATAAACAGCTCGGTGGTGCCGCCGTAGAGGTTGTTTTGGGTAAGAATTTTATCACCTGGCTTCAACAAAGCCAGGCAAAGCGTGCTGATGGCTCCCATGCCGGAACTGCATAGGTAGGCCTGCCCGGTTTCCCCGCTGCCGTGCAATTCCAACTGCGCCAGCTTAGAGGCTACCGCGTCGATGGTTGGGTTGCCGAATCGGCTGTACAGGTATCCCTCCCGATCACCGCTGAATACGCCCATCCCCTCTTCCAGATCAGCGAAAGCAAAGGAAGAAGTAGCGTAAAGCGGCAGCTGATGCGGCCGCGTGCTGCGGGGATCCTCGGGCGCTTGAACACATAGCGAGCCTAACTGTATTATACTGTCCATAGGGTAGCATTCTTTATGTATCAGAAAATTTTTTGATTATTCTCGTACCTTTACCGGCTAAGCAAAAGCGCCATGCAAGATAACTACTCAGACGAATTTTACGATCAAAGAACCATACTTGTCGATCCCGGGCAGTCTCCGCTCCGGATCGACAAGTTTTTGATGGACCGGCTGGAGAGTGTATCGCGCAATTGGGTGCAAAATGCTATCCGATCCGGCTCCATCACCGTAGATGGCAAAACCGTTAAACCCAACCACAAAGTAAAACCTGGACAGGAAATTTCTGTACTGGTGCCCAAGCGGCTGGAAGAGGATAACGCAGTGGTGCCGCAGAATATTCCGCTGGACATCCGCTACGAAGATGACGACCTCGTGGTCGTCCATAAGCCTGCAGGCATGGTGGTGCACCCGGGCATCGGCCATCCCGACCACACGCTAGTCAATGCTTTGGCTTACCACTTCGACCGCGACCGGCTGCCGGTAATGAAAGGCAATGAACGAGATCAGGTCGGCCTGGTCCACCGCATCGACAAAAACACCTCTGGCCTGTTGTTAGTAGCTAAGACCGACTACGCTATGACGCACTTAGCCAAACAATTCTTTGACCACAGTATTGAGCGGCGCTACAGCGCAATCGTCTGGGGGGACCCCACGGAAGCCGTCGGCACCATCGAAGGGCACATCGCCCGCCACCCGGTCCACCGCCAGAAAAGGACGGTCTACCCAGAAGGAGAGCATGGCAAATGGGCGGTAACGCACTACAAGGTACTGGAGTCGATGTACTACGTTAGCTTGGTGGAATGCCAGCTGGAGACCGGCCGGACCCACCAAATCCGAGTGCATATGCAGCATATCGGCCACCCGCTGTTCAACGACCATACCTACGGCGGCGACCGGATCGTGAAGGGAACCGTATTCAGCAAGTACAAAGCTTTCGTAGAGAACACCTTTAAGGTATTGCCTCGGCAGGCGCTGCACGCCCGCTCCCTTGGGTTTGTGCATCCGCGCACCGGACAGCGAATGGATTTTGACAGCGAATTGCCAGAGGACATCCAACAGGCCCTGGAGCGCTGGCGGCGGTATCTGGCCGGTCGCAGCGCAGGCACCGGAGAAGTAGGAAAGTGATGGATCAATCCTTAGCACATACCATCGCCTGGGTAGAGCATTGGGCCATCGGCAAGGAGCGTTGCCCTTTCGCTGCTGCTCCGTCCCGGCAAAACCGCATCCGCTATAGGTGCAACTGCAGCGGATGGGATTAGATAGAGTCAAATCTGAGCTCAAAGCCCTAGAAAATGACATTAGAAGAAAGAATCGAAGCCCTGGCTCAATTAGGGGAACAACTCACAAAACGCGACGAATACCGGCAAGCGGTGATGCACCGCACCCAATTCAACAACCCTTGGTTCTCCATCGAAAACCAGGAGAAAGCGATTGGCGTGATTGCCCAGCAGTTTTTAAAAAAAGAGAAGCTGCGCGCCTGGCTTAACAGGTACCCAATGCCCGAACAGCTGGCAAGCCGGACGGTCGGCATCGCCCCGGCGGGCCATGTTCCCCTTTCTGGTTTCCACGACTGGCTGAGTGCCTTCCTGGCCGGCCATCAGGTACAGTTCAAACTGCCCGAGAAGGATCAGTATCTGTTCCCTTACCTCATGCAGGCCCTGGGCAAGATCGACGAGCGCAGCGCCGCCTACACCCAATTCAGAGAACGCCTTTCGGGCTTCGACGCCATCATTGCGGCGAGCCGGGGAAGGGCTCAGCGCTATTACCAAGCTTACTTCGGCCGGTATCCCCATTTGTTGCGGCCCGCCCGCCGCGGTATGGCGCTATTGACCGGGGAAGAGACGAGGGAAGAGCTGTTGGCGTTGGGCGAAGATGTTTTCAGGTACTACGGCCTGGGGGACCGCAGCGTAGCGAAACTTTTTGTGCCGCAAGGGTACGATTTTGAACCGCTTCTGGAAGCGCTGCACGAGTACCGGGAAGTCATACTGAACGGCAACTACAAGAACCATTTTGACTACAATTACGCGCTGTACCTGCTCAATAAAGCAGAATTCCAGGCCAACGGTTGCATTATACTGGTCAAGGATGCTTCCCTGCACTCGAGAATTGCCTGTTTGCACTATGAGGCCTACGATGAACTCGACGAGCTAGAGGAAAAGCTGAGGGAGGCGGACCCTGAGATCAGCTGTGTGGTAGAAGGCAATGGCAGGCTCCGCCCCAAAGTTTTGCCATTCGGAAAAGCCCAGGCACCCGAGCTGTGGGAGCAAGAGGAGCGACAAGACCCACTCGCGTTCCTGCTGCAGCTGAGTGCAGGCCGCCAATGATTCATGGCAAAAAAGAAGGCAGCGCCTTGGACACTGCCTTCTTTTTATACTACTTTATCAGCGCAGGAGGAACTGGCAAAAGCATTGGGTTTGGCTTTAAAAACAAAGCCCATGCCCAAGATGTAGCCCATGGCCTCTTTGAGCGCCGTATTAGACTGGAAGTGCGGATCCGTATTGATGTCAGCATGCACTTCAAGCTCAACCTTGTGCTTATCCAGCAAGTCACAAAGGGAGTAAGCAATTTCCACAGACTTAGCCACTTCCAGGATCATGCGCTCGCGCAAGCCCATAGGTGCCTTTTCCTTGGAGTTGGAAATGTACATAAACCCTCCCTTTTTTTCCCGCAGGAAAACGATGACGGTAGCAAACTCGATGATGCCTCCCCTCACCTGAGAGTCAGAGCCGATACAAACTTTGAGGCGGTGGCCTGCCTCTTTTTCCCGCAGTATGGTTTTTTCGACTGCGTCTTTAATCGGCAGGTCGATGCGCCGGCCGTCCAACCTTCGCCATTTCATAGACATAGCGTTCTTTTTGCTAAAAATACAAAAACCCTCCGCCAAGTGACATTAGGCTTGTAAAAATTAAAACATAATTAAAGCTAAATTAACAAACTGCCAAACAGCTAAGCAGTAGGCAATGGTTCCGCTTAGCAAATGTTTTTTAGCCGCGCTAGCGTTCCGCCCATTTACGAGACGCAATCAAACTCGGGTAAGGCATTGGTTTTCAATCCATTGACAAGCATCAGCTCAAGCGTCAGCAAAATGTCATTTCCCCGGCCTCTGCCTTTAGTGCGCAACCATGGAGCAGCAACGGCATTGTATAGTTGAATCAGTTTCAGCAAAGCATGCCTGCCAACGTACTCTGGCTTAAACGGGACCTCCGCCTGCACGACAACCCCTCTTTAAAGGAGGCGGTTGCGGCGGGCAAGCCTTTGCTCGTAGTGTACTTATTCGAGCCCAGCCTGCTGGCACACCCTGCCTACAGCGAGCGGCACTGGCGCTTCGTCTGGCAATCGCTTCAGGACCTGCAGAGCCGCTTGCCTGCGCCCCTGCTCATCGCTCATCGGGAAGCGCTGCCCTTCTTCACAGCCTTGCACGATCGCATCGGTTTAGAAGCCGTATTCTCACACCAAGAAGTTGGCCTGAAGCTGACCTACGATCGTGACCTGCAGCTGGCGGAATGGTTTAAAAAGCAGGGCATATCGTGGGTGGAACACCCGTTTTCTGGCGTGAAACGCGGCCGCCCCAATCGGGAGGGATGGAAAGAACAATGGTATCATTACATCAAAAGCCCACCC
>CAYNIT010000256.1:0-6467 GCA_964397205.1 uncultured Phaeodactylibacter sp.
GGAGTTTCGGGCTACAGTCACGGCACCATTACCGATAATAAGCGGCCCGTAAAAGCTCCGAAAGTCAGCTTCGCCGAAGTTGCCAGGGTCTTCGATGGCAATGACTGTAAAACGGTCCAGACCTTCGGCTTCCGCATCCGCCAGGGCATCCGGTACGCTCGCGCCTGAGTTGGGAAGGCCGTCGGTGGACAGACAGATTACTTTTTCGCTATTGGGGCTGCCTTCGGCCGTTATAATATCCATAGCAGCATTGATGCCGTCTCCGGGATTGGTGGAGCCCTGTATTTGTACAATATCTTCTATTTGCGCGATAATATTGGCAATGTCGTTTTCGTCATCAATGATGGTATAGGGGACCTGTACCACAGTCTGCCCAGCGGCATACTGAACGACTGCGAAACCAATTGTGCCGTTTCTGGGAAAGAGTACATCGTCCAAAAGAGCTTGCCGGATGCCCTCTTGCTGCAGGTCAAAATCAGCCGGGCTAATACTGCCCGAACCATTGACGGTCAGCACCAGGTCTACTTGTGTTTCCTGTGCCCAGGAAGCTCTTGGAGCAAGGAGCGCAACTACCGTAACTAGCGCGAAAAACCATTGAGCAAGCCCGATGCCCTGCACCGGTGCTTTAGAGCGTAAAAATACCTTAGTCATTTCGAGATAATTTTCTGTTATGAAATAGTGTTTGAATACGTACATCATGCAGGCCATCGGGCAGGGGAGAAAGATGGGATGGACTGAATCGGCAATATCCCGTTGGCAGCGCATCGCCGATGGGCGATTACCGCCTTTTAATTTTTATCGATTGTCGAAAGTATGCAGCTACATGAGAGCCCCTTGCGACGCTGATATAGCCCCAGGCTATTCAAAGCTATACAATGTTAAAAAATAAAATCCAAAAACCAATGGATATATCAAGATTTAACATATGGTTAATCCAAACAACAGCCCAGAGCAAGCCTATTATAGTCTGACAACATGAGATTTGTGAAAACCCGCCTGCCTTACCGGCAAGGTGGGCAGGTATGACGCCGCCATTTTTTCGGCTGGCAAGCCCATAGGCCCCGACCGCAGCGTCAGGGGCTCGGATCCCAGACGCTGACGGCCTGGACTGTAAGCCTGACATGTATCATCAGGGGTCAGAAGTTGAATTTGTTATTTCTGAATTCTCTTCTTCAATTTATGGTAATTGACGTACAACCAAAGGGCCATAAGTCCGGAGTTGCAAAGGACAGCTGCTCCCTTTTTCCTCACTCCCCCCGCAAAAGCCCCACTATCCGCCGCTTCCAGGCCGCAGCAGCTTCCGGGTCTGCTACATGCGCCGCGCCGCTTTCTGCCAGCTGAACCACTCCATTTTCATCTAATATCATGGTGCTTGGATAAAACCTGACGCCTGCTTCTTTAGCTAGCCCCGGCCGTCGAACGCATGCTTAAAATCGAATGTATTATGCTGCAAAAACCGGTGTACGCGCTCCTCAGGCTCAAAGGTTACCGCCAGAAATATCACTTCCTCCTCCGCAAATTCCGCTTTCAGCTCATTCAGCAGCGGCATCTCATCAATACAGGGCTGACAATCCGCAAACCAGAAATTCAACAACACTTTTCTTCCCAGCAAGTCCTGTTTACGGATCGTATCGCCCCGCAGCAGCGGCAGTTGAAAATCCGGAAAAGGCTTGCCCAGGTACTTATTGGCTGCGTCCAGCTTCATTTCCCGGATCAGCTTCATCTGCTCTTCCGGGAAAGCGCCCTGCTCCATGGAATCCCGGTCGATAGTCTTCAGTATACTGAGCATGGAATCCGAAGGTGATTGTGCAAGAGCGGGTAGCTGCACCATGCAAACTATAACGAAAAATAACCAGTGATTTGGAATTGACTGTATCATTGCCGCACTAATTTTCCCGCCTTCAGCACCCGGCCATCCGCATTGTATATCTGATACACACCGCTGCTCATGCTTCCCGGCAGGGCCAAGCCTTCCCCTGTCATCATCTGACGGCGGTACAGCTCCTGCCCTTGTAGCGTGTACAAATACAAAGTGTAGAACGAAGCCGCCTTTACCCCCTGCAGCCAGACCTGCCCGGTGGTCGGCAATGGAAAGCCGTACAGCAGTATCGTGGAATGCTCCTGAAAATCATGCCGGTAGATTTTTCCATCCGGCGCTTTTCGCAGGGCGTAGCGGGTATCTTCAAAAATGGCCTGCGTGGTATCCGTTGTCTGCTGCAGCATCCGGAATTCATCTCCGTCCACCATCACGGAGCCAGCGAGCCGTTGAACGTACAGCAAGCCAAAACGCTCCGGGCTCGGGTTCGTGCGTTCTATCACCTGCCAACGGTTATCCGTATTGAAAAAGTCCTGAGAATAAGCAGTAGAAATACAGAACAGGCTAATGAAAAGCGCGTAATAATTCTTCATTGCGATAGGGTTTGCCTTAAAAATAATGAACACAGGCCCAAACCTCCAAATACACGCCTCTATTTTTCAAACCACGCCCGTTGCATATTTGCCGGGATGTCAAATTGCCGGTTTTTATAAGTATCAAAATATCCCACCATAGACCGGGCCAGCCGCAGCGAAAAAGCATCGATAAAAGCAGCCAGCGGTACCTCCAGCCGGTCTTCCAGCGCTTCCCCCTTTCGGAAATAGGCTTTCAGAAAAAAGGGAGCAGCGGCAGGCAGGCAGCCGGCCGGCGCGGTTATGCCCAGCATCTGTGCCCGTTCCGGCCCAATAAGGTAGCGGATAAGCGTACGCGGCGCATCATCCAGCCGCTCATTCGGCAGTGTGCGCTCTGCAAACTGCACCAGGGCATCTGCCAGCAGCCGGCCGGATTCAGATGGACCCGACTGCCGACGCAAAATCGTAGCCAGCAATTCGCGCGCCTGTGACAAATTTTCCGGCAATAGCCGGTGGTCTATCCCCAATAACGCCCCAATTCCTGCCCAACAGTGCACATAGGCCTCCAGGCGCTCCTCCGATTCCGGCACGCCAAACTGCTGCAGCGCATCCGTCACCGCCACCGAAAACGTCATCAGCGTCACCGCCATATCTTCCTGATTGATCGGCAAACCCAGCTGAATCGTATCCCAGCGCTCCGCCGGGATGAAATTGCGGATCGCAGCGTGAATCAGCCGGACTTTCTGTATGGCCTCTATGCCGCGCCCACCGGGCTGCAGGCCACCTTCGGTCATCACTTCTATCAAAAACTGCCCCGTTTCTGCAATCCGGCGGGTGAAAATGGTAATATCTTCTGTATTGTGCGACAGCCGGCTCGTTTGCGCAAGCACCTGCGCGCCATTCTTGCAGCAGTACAGCAGCGGCAGCGATTTGTAATACAAAAATACCAGAAACTTCGGCCCGTGGTCGCGGAACAGCGCGTGCGCCAGCTCCACCTTTGCAGGATCCACCCAGTCGGGCAGCCGCTCCGTTTCGCTCAGGTATTCCTCCACCTCCGGCGGCAGCTCCTCCAACGGCAGCTCAATATTTCGGATCAGCAGCTCAAACAGCCGCTTCGCCTCCTGCGGCCCGTAACGGTCTTTAATGCGGCTCACGATCTCATCCGCTATGGGGTCCGTATGCAGCCGCATCTGATCAAGGAAGGCATCGCTCCAGGGAATGGTATCAGGCATAGGAATGGGTTTTGGCATTCAACCCTCAAAATACACTTTTCCAACCTCCCGCGCAACGGTATTGATCCGGTGTAAGGGCTCGGAAGACTGCTGCCGGGTTCCTCACTTATACCGGCGGGCCAAGGCCTGAATCCTCATCCGGTGATGGCGTTGCAATAAAACCGGATATAGATTGCCAAGCAAATTAATCAGCAGAGCCAGTACACCCAGCCGCATGGATACAAGCTGTGCCAGATATACACTCAATACACACAGTATTAAAAAGGGTATCAAATGGCCAAATTCTGCTTTCATGGACTGCCTGGCCATATGTGCGATTCCGCTTTTAGTCCCTTCGTAGTAGTTTTTCCTGCGCGCCCGCCCCCGCCATAAGGTCGCCAGCAAAAATTTGCGGAAAGCCCCTACCCCAAGCGCCCCGTAAATTGCCCGAAGCCGGTGAGGGTTGCGTACTTCATAATAGGCAGCCGGAAGCAGCTTTTCCGTAGGAAGCGCAAAACCAGCAAAGGCAAAGATTCCCGTCACAAACATATTGAGCACCCACGCTACAAACAAGCTCCAAAACCACGAGCTTCCTTCCATGTAGCCGATGTTGACCAACAGAACGTAAGACTGCCAGATCAGGAAAACTGAAGCTGATACAAGGAGTATTTTTTTTGCCATAGCAGCTGGTTCACGAGGTGATAGAATGCTGATATCAAATATAGCATAATCCCTGTACGGTTGAAGCTCAATTATCGGGAGTTCACATTGAACGGTGTCTACTGAATCACTAATGTAGCTAACCCGCTGATAGTCAACCGCTGCGATCTTTGCGCGGCTGCGTTCGACACACATTTTTGAATACGCTCCAATTATCCAGCCCCTTCATCACTCTCCGAATCAATGCGCCAAACCTCCCAGCCCGTAAATCACAGCTGCTTCCTCCCCTCGTCTCCCACTCCCCTACTCTCCCACTCTCCCACAACATTCCTCCCCCTCCAAACCTTTCCTTACTATAATCAAAACGTCCGCCCCACAAGAACGAAACAACCATGGTAGAAGCATTCATCGACAACCCACTCTTACTACTATTCATCGTGGCAGGCATCGGCTACGGGATCGGCAGCATCCGCATACGGGGCAGCAATCTCGGGGTAGCAGCGGTGCTGTTTGTCGGCCTGGTCATCGGCGGATTGAGCCCGGACCTGCACATCCCTGACATCATCATATTCCTGGGGCTGGCCATCTTCGTATACACCATCGGCTTGAGCAGCGGGCCTAGCTTCTTTGCCACCTTCCGGCAGCGGGGATCACGGGATATTGTCTTCGTCATCATCATGCTGACCTTTTCAGCGAGCATTGCCGTGGGGCTGCACTATTTGTTCGTATTTGACGCCAGCACCACCTCCGGCTTATTTGCGGGCAGCACTACCAACACCCCGGCCCTCGCCGGCTTGCTCGATGCCATCAGCAATGTGGAGCCAGATAGCAGCGCTGCTAAAGCCATGAGCGAGCGGGCAGTAATCGGCTACTCCCTCTCCTACCCTATGGGGGTTGTCGGGGTTATGATTGCCATTACGCTGATGAAGCGCGCCTTGCGCATCGACTACCGCGAGGAAGAGCTAGAACTCAAAAGCCTCTACCCCACCCGGCAGACCGTTACAAGCCGGACGGTGGAGGTGACCCATCACGAAGTTACCGGCGTTCCGCTGCGCGACCTCAAGCGGGAGCTCCATGCACAAGTGGTCTTCGGCCGGCTGCAGCGCGGAGAAGACACCATGCTCACCAATTACGATACTACCCTGCAGATCGGGGATCAAGTCGCCCTCGTAGCAGATGAGGAAGAACTAGACCGGCTGACCGAGCGGATGGGCAAGGAAGCCTCCTTTCGGCTCTCCTACGACCGCTCCGAGTACGATACCCGCCGGTTTTTCGTCTCCAACCCTGATATCGCCGGCGAGCGCCTGTCTACCCTCAACCTCAACGAGCGCTTTGCCGCCATCATCACCCGAGTGCGGCGGGGCGACATCGACTTGCTGGCCAATTCGGAAACTGTGCTCGAGTTGGGCGACCGGGTCCGATTCGTGGCTCGCCGGCAGGACATCCCCCGCATCTCCAGTCTGTTCGGTGATTCTTACGATGCGCTCAGCCGCATCAACTTGCTGTCCTTCGGTTTGGGTATGGGATTGGGGTTGCTGCTGGGCATGATTACCTTTCAGATGCCCGGAGGCGTAGAGTTCAAACTGGGCTTCGCAGGCGGCCCCATGATCGTCGCGCTCATACTCGGCACATTGCGCCGGACGGGCCCTATAGTCTGGACCCTGCCCTACAGCGCCAACCTCACCCTGCGGCAGATCGGGCTCATCCTGCTGCTGGCGGGCGTAGGCGTGAACTCCGGACATACTTTCGTGGATACGGTGGCGCAGGGTGGCGGCGGCATCATCTTCCTGGCCGGCACCATCATCAGTTTCCTGACAGCCATCGCTACCTTGTTCATCGGGTATAAGTTGCTGAATATCCCCTTCAGCTTCCTCACGGGCATGGTAGCCAATCAGCCGGCTATCCTGGATTTCGCGCTGGAAAAGGCAGGCAACAAACTCCCCAATATCGGATTCACACTGATGCTGCCGGTCTCGCTGATTACCAAGATAGTCTATGTGCAGTTCTTGTTTGCCCTATTGAGGTAAAAGGGCAGGTATTTTGCGGATTTGCATTTCCTACCCGCCCCTGCTCGTCTCTTTCCTTGGGGAGGTGCCCGACCGGGCGGAGGGAGCATTTTACATTTTGCCGTTTTGCATTTTGCATTTTACATTTTCCACCCTAAAGGGCTCCGCTTCGCTCCGCCTTCAGCGCCGGCATTTTGCCAGC
>CAYNIT010000257.1:0-6436 GCA_964397205.1 uncultured Phaeodactylibacter sp.
GCTTCCAATAATGTGATGAATCACTTGCGAGAGGAAGGCTTGCTGCCCGGGCAGCCGATGGATAATCCGCACCTCAGCTCCTACATGGGCTACGTCAATTTTTCCAAAACGGGCAGAGAGGAGCCTCTTATCACCCACGCTGACCACTTCCAGACCAATGCCGGCTACAGCGTAGCTTCATACGTCAAAGGCGCCGTTTTCCTGGAGCAGCTGAAGTACATCATCGGAGCGGAAGCCTTTGATGAAGGGATGCTCCGGTACTACGACACTTGGAAGTTTAAGCACCCCAACGCCAATGACTTCATCCGGGTCATGGAAAAGCACTCTAGCCTGGAGCTGGACTGGTACCGGGAATACTGGATCAATCATACCCATACCATCGACTACGGGGTAGAAGCAGTAAGCGAGGCAGAGGGCAAGTCCCGCATCAGCTTGGAAAAAATTGGCCCGATGCCCATGCCCCTGGAAGTAAAAGTGCAGCTGCAGAGCGGAGAACAACAGCGCTACTACATCCCTCTGCGCATCATGCGCGGGCACAAGCCCAAGGGAGAAATGCAACTGCTGCCCGATTGGCCTTGGACGCACCCCACCTATGAATTTGAAGTGGATGCGCCAGTTGATGCCATCGAGCAGGTCATCATTGACCCTGACCGCGGCACCGCTGATGTAAACCTGGGAAACAACCGTTACGAAGCAGCCGAGGAGGATTGACATTAGAACCTTGCTCACCGATGAACGAAGGGGCAATAGGCTGGCCGCTTCCTAAGAAGCCTCCGCCTTTGTCTAGTCAATTTTGTCCGTACGGTAGACGAAGCCAGGAGAGCCAACGGGATTTGCTTTATTTGCATAGTATCAACGGCGGGGCTTTCCTGGCGGGAAATGCTCTGCATCCATAGAAAGAGCGTTGCTGGAAAAGCCTATCTTTAAGCCGATAAGATCATCCCGCTTTAGCATTGCTTAAAGGTAGATCCCATGAACATGCAATAGAATACCAGCAGCGCCCGGCGGCAGAAAAGCCTGTTTTTTTTACAAAGGCTAAAATGTTGCCTCATACCGCTCCGCCTCTCGAGGCAGATCGGCAGGTATCCTAACAACTTGATTCATCCCGAATTTTAGCAGACGTTGAAATTCGGGATTTTTTATTGTTCGCTCATTGCCTGCTGTAGCCTGGCAAGTCAAAATTCACAAATTTTGGGCCAGCGGATCAAAAAAGCCAAAGCCCTTCAACGGCTTTGGCTCCTGAAATGACGATAATTCTCCATTCCTTAAAAGGCTTGGATTTGACAATTTTAACGTTTTAGAAGGAAACCGCCAAATAACCTCTTTTTATTTTTCTTTTGATCCAATTTTTCTTCCTCCAGGTCCCGCATGATTGCGTGGCGTTCCTCGGAAATACGGCTGTGGCCCTCTAGCATCGCTTCGATGGGAGCACGGTTTGAGTTGTCAACCCAAAAGTGAAAACCGAGCAGGCCTCTGATACCGCTCATAATTCGTAGTTTGCATTTCTGGCAGGCGATTGGATGGGTTCATCCCATCTGTACCGCTTAACCTGTGTGTAAGATGCTGATTAACGGTGGCATTTGCAAGTTTGAAAAGCGTGTAAGGGTCCGCATTCGCGAATGCGGACGGATTTTTCGAGCGAAGAATGAAATTTACTGCTCTTTGGTGCGCAAGAATTCCTTAGGGGTTCTGCCTACAATGTCTTTGAACACTTTGTAGAAAGTAGATTTGTTTTTGAAGCCGCACTGCAGGGCGATACCGAAGAGGGTAAGGTTTCGGTACTTTTCCTCTTTCATTTTCCGCTTGACTTCATCAATGCGCAGTTGGTTGATGAAAGTCTGAAAGTTAATGCCCATATGGTGATTCACCACCTGGGAAAGGTACTTGATGTTGGTGTTGAGACGGTCGGCTACTACCTTCAGCGTGAGGTTGGGGTCAAGGAAAAGCCTTTCCTTGTATACCTTATCTTTCAGGCGGAAAAACAGCTTGATTTCTTCGGTCCCCTTCAGGCTGCTGGAGCTGTACTTTTCGCCCAGCTGCAACAGCGGCAATGATATTTCTTCATTTACAGCGTTGCCGTCTACCACGAAGGCGATGTAATTGACCAGCTCTTGGGAGTCGTTAAAAATCGGGTGGATAACCAGGCGGCAGAGGTATTCCTCTCCATTTTTGCGGTAGTTGGTGATCTCTCCCCAAAAGGGTACGTTGTTCTTCAGGCCGTGGCGGATTTTCTTGATGGCCTCCGATTCGGTGGACGGGCCCTGCAGCACCTTGCCAGGGTTTTGGCCTACCACCTCGGGCAGAGAATAGCCCGTAATCTCCGTAAAGTCATCGTTGACCCACAAAATCTTTTTAGCCGCATCAGTTAATATAACTGCTATACTTGGAATCATCATGCTTGCTTTCCACTTTGTTTAATCTTTTGACCCTCTTAGCTGAAAAAGTTTAAACACTCTGACTTTCAGAGGGTTATGGAGGTAATATAGGCCATTAGGAGTTTAATTGCAAACTTTGAGCACAGCTAAGCAGGGCAGGTTGACAAAAGTCTCCCTGCACCGATGACATTCTTCACTCGAATACGCTGAGGCAGCTATCGCTACCCAATAGCGGCCAAGGGCCAACCATAGACAGACAGAATCGGAAGATTATTATTTAACCGTGGCTTAATGCTGTATATTTGACAAAATTCCAATTTCGATGAGGAGTCTGCGAGAGTTGAAAGCCATTGGGCATCAACAGTGGTTGCCCTTTTTGCACGCCTTGCCGGCCTACGCCGGCACAGTTAGCCTGACGGATGTCGAAGTACAGCAGGGTAGCCAAGACTTTATTAAAGCCCTATTTTCCGACCCGCCTGCGGAAGCCTTCGTTAAGGCAGGCCAGGAAGAAGAGCGTCTGCAGAACGCCTTTTTTGACATCCGCTCTTGGGAGCGCAGCCTGGGCAGCAACCCCTTCGCATTGGGGTTTCCGCTGTATTTAGGCATCAATGAAGAAGCCCAGCCGATTGCCGCGCCGCTTTTCCTGTGGGAGCTGAAACTAGAGCCAGGCTTGAAGCAAAACGATGGCTGGAAACTGCTGCGCTTGCCCGAACACCGGCTGCAGCTCAATCCTTTCCTGCTGGCTTACTGGCAAGAGCGCTTTGGCCAGGACCTCCGGCCGCTGTTTGAGCCCTTTTTGCGCAGGGCTCACCCACGCCTGGCAGCTTTGGAAAAACTGATGGGCCAGCTCGCCGATGCCCTGGAATTGCCTGAGCCTGGTACTTTTGAAACCTTGGCGCCTCCACTGCAGCCTGCTGATACAGAAAGCGCGGGCAAGCTTGCCTACGCTGGCTTGCTCGGCATTTTCCCTAATCAAAATACGCTAATGTCGGCTGACCCAGCGGGAGACTGGAGCTACGAGAGCCGCAGGATGCCTCCGGTTTACAGCCCAATGGTGCCAGGGCCGTATCAGGCGACTGCCGCGGCATTGCTGCAGCAGCAAGGCCTGTTGTGGCTGGAAGGCGCAGCGGCAACTGGCAAAACGGAGCTCGGGTTACACTTGCTGTTGCACGCGCTGGGCGAAGGGCAGCGTTGCCTGGTGGTAGCGCCTCAGGTCGGCGAGTTGCGAGCCTACGAGCAAGGCTTGGCCAAGCAAGGGCTCAGCCGGCTTTCCTTTACGCTGCGAGATACCGCTGCTGACAAACGGCTGTTCCTCGACCTTATGCGCGCCGCAGTCAACAACACCAGCAAACCCTCAGCTAAGCCCGATGAAGAGCAGTATCGCAAATTGACGGCTAAGCTCGCTCGCTTGGAGGACAAGCTCCGAAAACCTTACCTGGCCTCCCGCAAGGAGGTCCTGAAGGAGCAAAGCTGGATGGAAACGGTGGGGGAGTATTTGGCTTCCGCCCGCCTGGAAGGCAAAGAACTGCTGGCGACGCAGCTGAATGCCTCGGATTATGATTTCGATGCCGAGGAATACCGCCAACTGCAGCCGGCAGTAGCGCATTGCTATCAGCTTTTCCAGCAAACGCATACCCTCCACAGCCCGCTTTCTGCCCTCAGCCCCGCTATTTTTCTGGGCATGGAGAAGGAGGAAGCCCAAAAGTACGTAGCGGAGAAAACGCAGGCGCTGCTTGACAAGGCATCGCGCCTGCAGCACTGGTACATCAATCGCCTGAACGCTTATTCCGATCAGCTGCTGGCCCATTTTGAACAGTACTACCAGCGTTTCGCTCGGGAGCTGACAGCCTTGGCCGATGACATCGCCGAGCAATCTGCTGCCTACGGCAAAGATTACCGGCAGGGCCGCTCCTTTGGGCTGAAAGTCAAAGGCGTTTTCTCCGATCGTGCCAAAGCCGCCCGGGAAGCCCGGGCTCACAGTCTGGAAACCTACGAGCAATTGCAGGCTGCTTTCGAGCGCACCTCCTACTTTGAGTTCGCCTTTCCAAGCTTCACCTCTAAAGTAGATATGAGAGAGCTGGAGCGCGTACTCTCGGCATTTGAAGAACGCCTGCAGTATTGGCGCTTGTCCCTTCGGGAAACCGTACAGGAAGAGGTCAAACGCCTGAGCCAGAAATCTGTCAACCCTCGTCTGGGCTTCGAGCAGCAAGTCGTTGAACTGGAAGAAAGCCTGGATCGGTGGCTGGCGGACATCAATGAGACGGGGCTTTACCATTTGCCCTTTCATAACAAGACGCTGACCATACCGAAGCGGCAGCGCTACCTGGAAGAGGTGATGGAGCAGTTGGAAACCACCCGGCGCGCTCTGCCGGATTTTGACAACTTTTACGATTGGCAGCGCAATTGGCTGCAGCTGAGCGAGAAAGCTCGCCGTTTGGTCAAGGCCCTGCTCAAGCTGCGGCCGGAGGACTGGCAAGCCGCCTACAAGACTTGGTTTTTGGACAACCTGCTCAACCAGCATTACGAGGCCGTGCTGCCTCCGCAGGAAGAAGCCCTGGAAGAGCTGTGGCGCACCCGCGAACAACTGCTGCCGCTGCAGAAAAGCCGGAGCCTTTACTACTGGGAGGAGGGCCGGCAGCGTGCCTTCCGGGAGTGGCGGCGGCGAGGCCGCAGCAGTTACCAGAGCCTGCTCAAAAAAGAGCCGCCACTGAGCGCACTGGATTTGCTGCGCGATGCCCCGGCGGCGGTGCAGGCGGTCAGCCCGGCTCTGCTTATGCATCCCGACCTGGCGGTGGAAGGTTTTCAGGGGCAGCGGCAAAAGTTTGACTTGCTGATCGTAGAGGAAGCAGCTGCTCTGGACGGCAAAGTGCTGGAGCAACTGTTGTGTATGGGCAAACGGGTCCTTTTTCTAAGCCCCAGAGGGCTATCGCCAGAACGCTCCGGGCCGCCGCCGGAAATTGCCGCTTACAGCAGCCCGAGCTTCGTGCTGCGCCGCTTTTACGAAGAACGGCCGGGCAACTGGCAGCAGGCCGCTTACGGCACAAAGCCCTCCTTCCCGCCGCAGGCTTTTTACTTCGAGCAGGCCGACGGCCGTTACGACGAAGCTAGCGAAGCCAATGAAGCGGAGGTCCTGCGTATTGTCAGCTTGCTCAACCAGATTGAGCGCCGGCCGCAGCGGACTTTCCCTTCCGTAGGTATTGTTTGCATGACCAAAGGCCAGCGGAACAAGCTGTCGGCTTTGCTGCTGGGCATCAAGCAGCGCCGCTCCGCCGGGGTGGAGGTGATACAGCAGCTGGAGCGCAATGGCCTGAGCATCCTGCAGCTCGAAGAAATCGGTGGGCAGCAGTTCGACATCCTGATCATTTCTTCCACTTTCGGCCCCATTGATCTGTCGGGAGGGATGCCTGGCCATTACCACCGGCTGGAGTCTCCGGCACAGCAAGAGCAGCTGCTGCAGCTGATGAGCCGGGCACGCGAGCGGGTTATGGTGATCAATTCGCTGCCCGAAGCCTGGCTGGACGAAGCCGCGCAGGCTGAAGCTTGTCCCGCCGACCGGCTGTTGCCGGCTTATCTGGCGTTTGTACGGGCCTGCGCCCAGTGCGACGAAGCAGCCATAGCCCAATTGGCGGCAACGGGCCGCCGCTTATTTGCGGAAAACAGCCCTTACCGCCAGCCTTCGGCTTACTGGCGCGAAATACAGCGGTATCTGCACCCTTACCTGGGCGAGCCGGGGATGGCCTTTGACCCAGAGGCCGGCGGAGCGGAAGCAAGCGCCTGGGTAGGCCAACAGGCGTTGCTAGCGGATGGCTTTTTTGGCCTGTGCCCGGCTCCAAGCTTCGCCTGGGAATACCAATGCCGGGAGCGTCTGCAATCTTCGGGCTATTCCATCCTAAGCACTTGGTCGCCAAATTGGTGGCGGCAGCCGGAGCTGGAAGCCCGCCAAATCGCTAGCCAATTGTGGCAACAACAACCGCAGGAGGAGGAAGAATAAGCCGGATTTCCAAATTTTATGCTTCCCTTAACGGAGGGTTTGGAAAGGGCAGCGTTATAAATGGTAAGGG
>CAYNIT010000258.1:0-6432 GCA_964397205.1 uncultured Phaeodactylibacter sp.
ATGACCTGGAAAAAGCCATTAAACAGCACAAAGCCACTACCAAGGAATGGTTCAGCACCGCCAAGAACTATGCCCTGTTTGCCAATGAAGCCGGCATCTACGATGAAATACTGGACTATCTCAACATCAAAAAGTCATGAATGTACATCTGGAGCGCGGTAAGCTGCTTTTGGCGCAAAACCGCCTGAAGGAAGCAGAAGAAGAGCTGAAGCAAGCCCTGGGGCAAACCCCTGACGATGGCTATACCATGGCTTGGCTGGCAGAATGCTACCTCAGCGGCAAAGACTTTTCCAAAGCCCTGGAATTGAGCGAGCGCGCGATGAGCCTCTCCCCTAATCACCCCTTTTTGCAGTATACCTTGGCCAGGGCCTATTTCTACAATCAACGCATCCGGCAGGCCCGGAACACCATCCGCGAAGCCCTGCAACAAAACCCTGCCGACCCCGACTTTTTCCTGCTGCTTGCCCATGTCGCTTTCTACGAGGAGAAATGGAAAGAAGCCCTGGAAACCGCCGAGCAAGGGCTAGAACTAGAGCCTGAAAACGTCAAGCTGGTCAACCTGCGCTCTCAGACTCTGATCAAGCTCAACCGAAAGTCCGAAGCAGCCGATACGGCAGACTACGCCCTCCACAAAGCCCCCGACAACACTTACTCCCACGCCAACCGCGGCTGGGTTGCCGTAGAGCAGGGGCAATACCGGGAAGCCCAGTTGCACTTCCGGGAAGCCCTCCGGCTTGACCCTACCAACGATTTTGCCAGATCGGGCTTGAAAGAATCCATCAAGGGCACCAATTTTTTTTACCGGGGCATCCTGAAGTACTTCCTGTGGATGGCTAAAATGAACGAGCGCAACCGCTGGGCCTTTATAATCGGCGCGTACATCCTTTACCGGCTGCTGATCGCTCTTGCCGAAAACGTACCCAGCCTGGCACCTTTGCTCTACCCGCTGATTGGCTTATATATACTATTCGCTCTTTCCTCCTGGATTGCAGTGCCCATCTCCAACCTCTTCCTGCGGCTGCACCCCATTGGCAAATACGCCCTGACGGAAGACGAGCAGCGGGGCTCCAACGTCGCCGGGGGGCTGCTAGGGCTAGGATTGCTTTCCCTTCTGGGGTACCTCATCAGCGGTGCCGGGCAGCTGCTGTTCTTGGGCATCGTACTGGTGCTGTTGCTGATACCAGCCGGAGGCACCTTTACCGTAAGTGCAGGGACTAAGGCGCGGCGTTCCCTGGCCATTTACAGCCTCGCTCTGGGTGCCGTAGGTATCACTGGGGCACTGCTCCCCAGCTTGGGCAGCTGGCTCATCATTGCTTTTGCGATCGGCATCTTTGCGTACGCCTGGGTGGCTAATTATCTGATCGGGCGGGATGCGAAAGCTTTTTAGAAGACCTATTCACCGCTTCTTGCGCACCACCTTATTGTAATTCTTCCGCTCGTGCCGGGCGAAGTAATCAGCGATAAGCGCCTCCCGCTCCTCCGCCGTCGTAGGATTATGGGCATCGTACCGCCCAGCCGCCCGCCGCTGACGAAGGGCTTCGTAGAGGGTTACCGCGCAGGCCACCGAAATATTCAAGCTTTGCACCATACCCATTTGTGGTATCTGGAAATTACCCGTAGTGTACTGCAGGGAAAGCGGAGAAACCCCTTCGTGCTCATTGCCAAACAGCAGAGCTGCCGATTGCGTGAGGTCCATATCGTACAGATCAACTGCCTGTTCGCCCAGATGGGTAGCCCAGATGTGCTCGTAGCGTTGCCGCACCCGCTCAAAACAAGCTTCTACATTCTCATACAAGTGTATGTCGATCCACTTTCGGGCGCCCGAGCTGGCATTGCGCCCGATCTCCAGACGGCCTTCATCCAATTGCGGCTCGGTGTAGAGCACATAAACTTCCCGTATGCCTACGGAGTCGCAAGACCGCAGTACAGCACCGATATTGTGCGGATCGTGCACATTTTCTAATATGACAGTCAGATCCGGCTGCCGGCGAAATGCCACCGACTTCAGCCGCTCCATTCGTTCCGGCCTCACTATGTTTAAAGTCGCTAGTTTACTACCTGAAACTGGTAATCTTCAAATTTCAGGATATTGACAAATTTATTTTCAAACCGCTCAATGGGCAAATTCTCCGTCTGCCCATCACGAGGCTTCACCACCCGCTCGAATTCAAATCTCGTATGCAGAGCCGAGGCTGGCTCCTGCTGCAGCAAGTACTGAAATTTGGTGCCATGCTTGTTGATCATCCGCCCGAAGTAACGCATTACATCGTAGCCCAGGTAGGCTTCATCTCGGGGCGGGCTCCCGTAACGGTTGAAGAAGCGGCGGCGGAAGAGCTGAACCTCGGTATCGTAGGGATCCAGGTAGGTGTCGCTGCTGATGTGCACATTCAACCGTTCGTAAAGATTGAGGTCGATGCGCTCGTACTGCTGCCACTGCGGCATACCGTAGAAGGCAACGTAGCTGTCGGGAGTATTGCTCTGCACCAGCTTAGCCTGGCTGAGCAGGGCATAGACAAAGGTTTCATTCGACCAGGACGGTACGATGAAAACGGTCGTGTCCCCCTCTGTTATATAAGGATTCAGGTCAATATTCCTGAAGTCTGCCGATTGTTCTTCTACGACGTATTCCTGCAAGCGCACGGAGTCCTCGAAATTATTCTCGATCCGGTGATTGACCTCCTGAAAATAATTGAATCGAGCGGTCTCAGCGGGTTTATCCCGGGCCACAAGCACCAGCTGCTTTCGGTCAAACTGCTCCAGAGCATGCTGAGTAATGAGTTCGCAATGCGTTTTCAAGGTAGGGCTTACCTGCACGTAATTGGGGTTGCTGTTGGCTATCCGGGACGAAGCACTGTGGGGAGAAACATAGGTTATGTCGTTCTGGCGCGCGAAGTTGGCCAGGATTTGCACATTCTCGCGGCGGTAGTTGCCAATGATCATATGAGCTTTAAAAAGTTCAGGCCGGGTATTTTTCAGGCGGCTGACTTCACGAGTGGAAGCTTTGCTATCCATTACGGTGACATTAAGCTTGACGCCCTCGCCGCCCAGTTCATCCAGAGCCATCTCCAAACCGCCGTAGTAGTTGAGCGCCCATAGAGAATTGTTGTAAATCTCGCTGCTGTTCGGATTAAAGCGCTGGCTCAGGAAGGGCAGCATCACCACCACATTATAGGAGGTATAAAATTCTGTGCCGTAGTCTCCGCGCTCTACCAACTCGGAAGGGTTGCCGGCCTCTTCCTCCTCTTTTCTCATTTCGGTACCCGATTCAATAGGCGGAATACTATCTATAGGGATTTCCTCCCATTTGATGGTATCCATGCTCTCCACTGGAGTTTCCTCCACCGTGACCATGGTTTGCGTCTCCGGGTCGTACACCCGTTTGCCCGGCAAAGGGTCAAGTTCCTCTTCTTCCTCCTCCTTTTGGGCGGTTTCTTCTTCCGTTTGCGCTTTTCGAAAAAGCGCGCAGGAAGTCACGGCCAGGCTGAGGAGGGCAAAGACAAGCAGCTTACTCCCATTCGATCGTAGAAGGCGGCTTTGTGCTGATATCATAGACAACTCGGTTTATTCCTTTAACGTGATTGATGATCTCGCTGGAGACCGTCGCCAGAAAGTCATGAGGCAGACGGCTCCATTCTGCGGTCATGCCATCCCGGGAATCTACTGCACGCAGCGCCACCGTTTTCTCATAGGTCCGCTCATCGCCCATTACGCCTACGGATTGAATGGGCAACAGTATGGTCCCGGCCTGCCAAACTTTGTTGTACAAGCCGAATTTACGAAGATTGTTGATATAAATGGCATCCGCCTCCTGCAGCATCTCTACTTTCTGCGGTGTGACATCTCCCAGTATACGGATTCCCAAACCCGGCCCGGGAAACGGGTGCCGCCCCAGGATATTCTGCGGCACCCCCAATTCCTTGCCCACCAGGCGCACCTCGTCTTTGAACAGCATACGCAGCGGCTCCACAATTTTCAGCTTCAGCTTCTCTGGCAAGCCGCCCACATTGTGGTGGGATTTGATGGTCACCGATGGGCCGTGCACCGAGACCGACTCGATAACGTCCGGGTAGATGGTGCCCTGCCCCAGCCAGTGAATAAGCCGGTCCTCTTCCTCTAGCTTCAGGGCTTCCCGCTCGAAGGTCTCTATAAAAACCCGGCCAATGACTTTGCGCTTCTGCTCGGGGTCAGCCACCCCCTTGAGTGATCGGTAGAAATCGGCTTTGGCATCCACGCCAACGACCCGTAGCCCCATATCTTGGTAGGAGTGCAGCACCTCTTCAAATTCATCCTTGCGCAACAAACCATTGTCTACAAAGATGCAAACCAAGTTGTCGCCGATCGCCTCTTGCAAAAGCGAAGCAGCTACCGTAGAGTCAACCCCGCCGGAAAGCCCCATCAGAACGTGCTCCTCGCCGATTTGCTGCCGAAGCTCAGCCACGGTTGCTTCCACAAAAGCCGCCGGGGTCCATTCGCTATGGCAGCTGGCGATGTCTTTCACAAAATTGCGCAGAAATTTCATGCCATCCAGGCTATGCGACACCTCCGGGTGGAACTGAATGCAGTAAACCGGCTGCTCAAAAGTACCGGGCCGGGAGCGGAAAGCGCCGACATCAATATTGGTCGTGCCCGCCAGCAGCTCGAACTGCTCGGGCACCTCTATAATAGTATCCCCGTGGGACATCCAAACCTGAGAGCCTTCAGGAATGCCGCGCAGGAAGGCATCCTCTTCTTCGTACAGACGAGTAAGATTGGCTTTGCCGTACTCCCGCTTCTGCGAGCGCTCCACCTTGCCGCCGTACTGCTGGGCGATGTACTGCGCCCCGTAGCAAATGCCCAAGACCGGCCGTTTGCCAATGATTTTCGACAAGTCCGCCTGCAGGGCATTATCGTCCTTTACGGAAAACGGGCTGCCCGACAGAATAACGCCTTTGATGCTGTCGTCCAGGGTCTCCGGCACCTTATTGAAAGGAACTATCTCGCTGTAAACGTAGAGTTCGCGGATGCGCCGCGCAATCAACTGCGTGTACTGGGAGCCAAAGTCGAGAATGAGTATCTTTTCGTTCATGGGGGCAAATATACGCAAATGCTCGCGGCAAAGGGATAATCGCTTTACTCGCCTTTTTCGCAACTCTCCATCAAAAACACGGTTGTGTAATCTAAACGGAAGCAGGACTACAGCACATGAAACACAAAATAGCGATTGGCATCGGCGGATCGAGCGGCAGTATTTACGCCAAAGTTTTGCTGGACCGCTTGACGACGCTTTCCAGCCAACTACAAGCAGTAGGGGTAGTAATGAGTGACAATGCCAAATTCAACTGGGAGTATGAACTGGGGGACCGCAGCTTCGAAAACTATCCCTTTGATTTCTACGACAAGCGAGACTTCATGGCACCTTTCGCTTCCGGCTCAGCGCAGTACGGCGCGGTCATCATTTGCCCCTGCTCCATGGGCGTGCTCGGGCGCATCGCTGCCGGCACCTCCAACGACCTGGCCACCCGGGCCGCCGACGTAGCGCTGAAAGAACGGCGCCGGCTGATCCTGGTGCCGCGGGAAACCCCCTACAGCCTCATTCACCTCAATAATATGAAAACAGTCACTGAAGCCGGAGGCATCATATGCCCCGCCAGCCCCTCCTTCTACAGCCGCCCTGAAGACTTTGAAGGCCTGGTGGCTACCGTAACCGACCGGGTGCTGGACCTCGCGGGGCTGGATCTGCAAAGCTACCGTTGGGGGGAGCGGGAAGAGTAAAACACCCTACCAGTCCGTGAATGCCGCATTGAAGATGTCTTCCATCATCTGATCGCTGATCGCCCTGATGGCTTCATCCTCTACATCTGCCAGCGACTGATTGGTTGGGAAATCGAAGAAAAAGTCAAAGTTGCGTTTCTTCTCCCAGCTTTTGCTTTCATCAACGTTATTGATGTAGCGTATCGCAGTGACGATTGTAAGGCGATTGATGGCCGTAACTTCTCCAGGCTGTGGTGCCTCAGAAGTAACCTCATAGCGCACCACGGTGCCCTCAAATACAATATCCGGATCGATTTCAGAAAGCAATAGTCGGGATTCTGTCCGGATTTTTTCCTTGAGGTCCTCCGTCAACCGTATGGCGATGGCCGGCTGCGCGTTCAGCGCATTGTTGTCGAAACGCTCCACGAAATAAGTACTCACCTGAGAGTAGTCGATGCTGATTCCCTTAAAGGAGTAACAACCCGAAAAAAGCAATACAAACGGCAAAAAATACAGTGGTAAACGGCGCATAAGTCTTGGTTTTGAATGCGCAAATATACGCTTTGCCAGCTCAGTCCTATCTCCTTGTTTATACCTTAACTCAAGCTTCACTTTCCCAATTTTTGTCGCCTACCTTAACATTGTCGCTATTCTGCTCAAGCAAGCGTAACTTCAGGGCTTTTTTGAGTTAATATTGTACAA
>CAYNIT010000259.1:0-6382 GCA_964397205.1 uncultured Phaeodactylibacter sp.
AAAGTTGGTTTAGTACTGACGTTACTTAGCAATAGCGGTCAAACGCCAGCTTCAAGTTCTCCGCGATGATCTCGGCGGAGCGGCCTTCGATGTGGTGGCGTTCCAGGAAGTGGACCAGTTTGCCATCTTTGAAGAGGGCGATGGAAGGAGACGAAGGCGGATAAGGGGCCATGTATTCCCGGGCTTTGTCGGTCGCTTCTTTGTCCACGCCAGCGAAGACGGTGACCATTTTATCCGGGGTTTTTTCGTGCTGAGCGGCCAGCTTGGCGCCCGGGCGGGCGTTGGCAGCAGCGCAGCCGCATACGGAATTGACCACTACCATGACGGTGCCCTCCGACTGTTCGAGTGTTTCGCTGACTTGTTCTGGGGTCTGCAACCCTTCAAATCCGTGCTCCGTCAGGTCTTTTGCCATTGGTGCGGTAAGTTCTGCGGGATACATATAAACTTAATTTAGAGTTGTTGTTTTAGAATGTGGTTGGTTAATTTAGTCTTAGTACACTTAAGGCCAAATTTTGGTTCAAAGGAATAGATTATTTGCCAGCTAAGCAACCCCTGCGGCCGCCGAGCCGTAGGAGGAAGGTGGAAAGCCCAGCGGTTGCGTTCACAAGGCGATGGGCCAGCAATAAATCGATCGGAATGAGCCTATGCCAAGAATTTTGAAGCCATTCACAAAAAGAGCAAAATGACAAGACAATGCCTACTCCCTGGCCTGGGGCTAATGCTGGTGGTTTTCAGCCTATTGCCACTAGCTTGTACCAGCGACCGGCTGCCAGAGCCTGAGGCAGCAGGCACCTGTGGGGATACCATTCCCACTTACGATGGTGCCATAAAGCCGATCATTGAAAATTCCTGCAATTACGCCGGTTGCCATGCCGATGGCAGCGCGCCGGGGCTTTACGACTCCTACGACGGGCTGCTGCCCAATATCGAAAGCGGCAGTTTCCGGGAGCGGGTGATATCCCAAAAGGACGACCCGAATGTCGGAATGCCACCGGATTATGCGCCTGAGGGCCGGCCGCGGGATTTGACGGCCGAGCAGCTAGAGCTTATTCAATGCTGGTTGGACAATGGCCATCCCGAAAATTAATCTTCCTACTTTACGTTTTAAACGCCTACTGCTATGATCCGAAAATTACTGCTGGCCCTTTGCCTGCTTGGCTTTCTGGCCCCTTCCCGCTGCCATGCGCAGGATTACGTCACTCAAACCTTCAAAGACTCCCGCATCGTCAATACGCAATCGGTGGAGGTGCTGGGGAAACGGCGGCTCGATGTCCGCATTGCCCACCGCTTTGGCGATTTGCTGGGGGACAACGGCGGCTGGGCGACTTTCTACGGCTTGGAAAACGCCACGGATGTGGCCATTGGGGCGGAGTACGGCGCTACCGACCGGCTGACGATAGGGTTTCACCGCAGCAAAGGAGCTGGCTCGTTGCCCTCGGGCCAGGCGGGGCTGCGGCAGGTGCTCAACGGGACAGTGAAGTACCAGGCGCTCCGGCAGGGCCGGGAAGGCGGCTCGCCGGTCACGCTGACCCTCCTGGGCGTCACCTCCATGTCTGCTGCCGAGAAAATCGAAGACAATCCGGATATCATCCGCAACTTCAGCCGTTTTTCGCACCGCTTCGCCTACCACGGGCAGTTGATGGTGGCTTCCCGGCTGTCGGACCGTCTGGCGCTGCAGCTGACTCCCGGCTATACCCACCGCAATGTGGTGCCATTTGAAGATGAAAACGGCATTTTCTCCCTGGGGCTGGCAGCGCGGGTGCAACTGACGCGGGTGTTTGGTTTGATTTTGGACTATACCCAGCCCTTCTCGGAACTGCGCAGCACGGACAATGGCTTTTACCCTATTCTGGGCATCGGCCTGGAGATCGATGCGGGCGGGCACATTTTCCAGCTCAACCTGACCAATGCCACGGGCATCATGGAGACCGACTATATCCCCTACACCACTTCCAACTGGCTAGACGGGGAATTCCGCTTCGGCTTTACCATTTCCCGATTGTTTAATTTGTAAAACCGTACGCCATGCCTTTTTCCCTGCGCACCATTTTTGTATTGCTCTTTTTCGCCGCCCTGCTTATCGCCTGGCGCGCTGCTTTGCCCGAGCGCGTCGAACTGAACGAAACGGCATCCGTAGCCGAAGTGCTGTTGCAGCTGGGCGACGGCCCTTTGCCCCATCAGCCGGACACTACGTTGGAAGGGGTATCCGTAGAAGCCGGCAAGGGGATTGTGCTGACCGGCTTTGCGCGCAAGCCCGGGGGCGGCACCACCAATAAGCAAAGCAAACACTACGTTTGCACGGCTTGCCATAACATTCAGCGCGAAGACCCAGACCTGAGCGTGGCGGACCCGCAAGCCCGCTTGGAATACGTACGCGATAACGATTTGCCCTTCCTGCAGGGCACCGCTTTGTACGGAGCGGTCAACCGCAGCAGTTTTTACAATGGCGATTACGAGAAGAAATACGGCAAACTGGTGGAAAAAGCTCGCCACGATCTGCGAGAATCCATTCAGCTCTGCGCCACGGAATGCTCCCAGGGCAGAGAACTGACTGATTGGGAGCTGGAGTCGGTGCTGGCGTATCTCTGGACCATCGACTTAAAGCTGGGCGACCTGCTGCTCAGCGAGACGGAGTACCAGCAAATCGAAGCGGCGCTGGCTGGCGAGGGGGACCAATCGGCTGCCATTGAGTTGCTGAAATCAAAGTACCTGCAGGGCTCCCCGGCTACCTTTGCCAAGCCTCCCGAGGACCGCAAAGCTGGCTACCCCGTAGATACAACCGATGCGGAGAATGGCAAGCTGATCTACGAGCTGAGCTGCCTGCACTGCCACGAGGATGAGCGCTACTCCTTCTTCCGCCTCGACCACTCCCGGCTGACTTTCCAGCATCTGGCGAAGCATTTCCCACGTTATACGCAGTATTCGGTCTACCAGGTGGGGCGCTACGGCACTTCGCCCGTTGCGGGCAGCAAGCCGTACATGCCGAATTATACGCTGGAGAAGATGTCGCACCAGCAGATGGAGGATCTGAGGGCTTATATTGAGCTGGAGGCGGGGGGTAGGTAGGGGGCCTGTGGAGCTGCGCTGGATTTTTGGGCGATTCCTACCGCCCCCTTACCCTATTCAGCCTCCTCCAAAGCCCAAACAGCAGCAAGGCCCCCACCGCCGCTACCGCAGAAGCCACCAGGGCTGCGGATGCATTGCCGTATATCCAAAACCCCGTTGCGAAGAGCGCGCCGTAAACGGTGAAGCAAGCAATCAGCATAGCACCGATTTCCAGAGGCAATTGCCCGGGCTCCACTTCCTCGCGCCTCAGCGCAGCATTTTCCAGGCCGCTCTGCACCACCGGCCGCCAGCCCCGCGCCGCCGGCTTGATGATTTTGTAAAAACTCAGTAAGGTCGATTGTGGTTCCGGCGGAGTGAGCAAGGTAACCGTCAGCCAGCCCACGGTGGTGATGCTTACGCCCAGCAGCAGCTTGGTATGGCTCGCCAGCTCGCCGGGGTGGATCAGCTCCAGATAGATGGCCATCAGGAAGGAAATGGCCATAGCGGCGATCTCGCTGTAGGCATTGATGCGCCACCAAAACCAGCGCAGGATGAAGATCAGCCCGGTGCCCGCGCCGATCTGCAGCAGGATGTTGAAGGCCTGCAAAGCATTCTCCAGCACCAGCGCAAAGAGCGCTGTGAAGGCCATTAAACCTACGGTAGACCAGCGGCCGAGCCGTACCAGCGTCTTCTCCTCCGCTTCTTTATCAATAAACCGGCGGTAAAAGTCGTGGACCAGGTAGGATGCCCCCCAGTTGAGGTGGGTAGAAATGGTGGACATAAAGGCAGCGATCAGGGAGGCGATGACCAGCCCCAGCAAACCGCTTGGCAGATAGGTGAGCATAGCAGGGAAAGCCAAGTCGTCCTTGACCACGCTTTCGCTGACATTCGGGAAGGCCGTCTTCAGCGATTCCAGATCGGGGAAAACGACCAGGGAAGCCAGCGCGATTAATATCCACGGCCAGGGGCGCAGGGCGTAATGGGCTACGTTGAACAGCAAGGTAGCCCCCACGGCATTGGTCTCGTTCTTAGCTGAAAGCATGCGCTGCACGATGTAGCCGCCGCCGCCCGGCTCTGCTCCCGGGTACCAGACGCTCCACCACTGCACGGCTAAGGGCAAGATGAAAAGCGGGATCAACTGGCTGCTGTCTCTGAAATCAGGCAACAGCCGCAGTTTGCCGCTGACGTTTCTATGGGTGAGGAGCTCGCCCAGCCCGCCGACCTCCGGCAGGTTGACGATAATAACGGCTGCCCAGATAATGCTGCCCATGGCCAGCGCAAACTGGAAGAAGTCGGTGAGGATAACACCCCGCAGGCCGCCTAAGGAAGTATAAACCACCGTGACCACTGAGGTGATGAGCACCGTCTCCAGCGGGCTCAGCCCCAGCATCACCCCGCCGATCTTTATAGCAGCGAGGGTGACGGTGGCCATGATGACGACATTGAAGAAAAAGCCGAGGTATATAGCGCGGAAGCCCCGCAGGAAGGCCGCTGCTTTGCCGTGGTAGCGCAATTCGTAAAACTCCAGGTCGGTCAGTATGCCGGAGCGCCGCCACAGCTTGGCGTAGACGAAGACGGTGAGCATGCCGGTGAGCAGGAAGGCCCACCACACCCAGTTGCCTGCTATGCCGTTGTTGCGCACGATGTCGGTCACCAGGTTGGGCGTGTCCGCTGAGAAGGTGGTGGCGACCATAGAGACGCCGAGCAGCCACCAGGGCATGCCGCGGCCGGAGAGGAAAAACTCCTGATAGCTCTGCCCCGCCCGCCGCGAGACGATGAGGCCGATGGCGAGGGAAATGGCGAAAAAGGCAGCGATGATGCTCCAGTCCAGGGTGGATAAGGTCATTATGTGTTATATTAGGAGCGATAAAGCTAAAAAAAAGCAGTGAAGCCGCCTTATACTTTTCATCTGCAGACGGACCGCCTTTCTTCCGTTTGTAATTTTTTTCCGGTTTCCTGAAACCAAAAAAACATGGAGCAAGCTACCTACCGCCCCGAGACGCTGCCCACGCCTGGCCTTCCCTTCCGCCTGCGCCGCCTGCGAGTAGAGGATGCGGACAGCCTGGTGCGCCACGGCAACAACCCCAAGATTGCGATCAACCTGCAGGACCGCTTCCCGAAGCCGTACACCCGGGCAGACGGGCTGAGCTTTATTAGAGTTTATTAAAACTGGCTCTGAGAGCAGCTCAACGCGTACGCGCGTACAAAATTAGGTTGAATAAACTCTATTGATTACGCCAATGCTGCGCCCGCAGAGTCGGTATTTGGTATTGAGGTAGAAGGAGCGGTCGTTGGGGTGTGCAGCCTGCTGTTCAAGACGGATGTTTTTGCGGTAAGCGCCGAGATCGGCTACTGGCTGTCGGAGCAGCACTGGGGCAAGGGCATTATGACGGAGGTGGTCAGGGTGTTGGCCCGGCACGCATTTGAGGACTATGAGCTGGAGCGCGTGTACGCGAATGTGTACGACTACAACCCGGCTTCTGCCCGCGTTTTGCAAAAGGCCGGCTTTGAGCTGGAAGGCCGGGCGCGCAATGCCGGCCGCAAAAACGGGCGGCTGATGGATGTGTTTACGTATGGCAAAATACGGCGGGAGGGCTAATTGCTGCCACCGCGGAAAGCTGGCATGCGCTGCAGTTGGTCGCTGGTAAAGGTAGCGCCGGAGGTGGTGTTGTCCATCTCGATCAGAGGGACTTTGTAGTATGGCCCACAGCCTAGCCCGATAGGTGCCGGACTAAGGGGCATCGTACTATTCAGCTGGTACTGGCCTGCTTGCAGCCTGCCAATGTGATAACGCATTTTCTTAAGGCCCACATAGGACATTTCGAGGGTCAAGTCCTGCGGAAGCTCTTCCAGTTTCAATTGGTACTTTCCGTCCGGGCCCGATTCTGTGCCCGTCAGCAGCACCCCCTGATCGTAAGCTGCTACACTGGCAAAAATGACCGGCTCCCCGTTTTCCTCCTTCAGGACTCCGCTGAACATCAGCTGCTCGCTGTCGGCAATGCGGCCGGGCTGTACATCCTGATGCACGACTCGTGAGGCCTGCCGGGAACTGCTGCAGGCGTTGAAAAAAAGGAGGAATGACAAAAAGGCAAGGTAGCGCATGACGATAGTTTTTTGCATAATAACAAACAGGCAGTTACTAGGCAAGTACGCCCGCTTAACAAATTTGTGGGATGTACAGCCAAATTAGTATCTTTGAAATCATGAAGTACCCGATCGGCATACAGAGCTTCCGTAAAATCCGTAAGGAGGGGTACATATATGTGGATAAGACCCGGCAAATTTTCAATCTGTTTGGGCACGGGAATTACTTTTTCCTGTCCCGCCCGCGCCGCTT
>CAYNIT010000260.1:0-6373 GCA_964397205.1 uncultured Phaeodactylibacter sp.
CGCCCGGAGCATGTGTACGAGAGCGAGGGCGCGTACAACGTCTGCCTCACCGTGGACAACCCGCGCGGGGCGGATACGCTCTGCCAGGTGGTAGAGGCGCAGGTGACGAGCACGGAGGATGCTGACCGTGCCATGCTCGCTGAGGTCTTCCCAAACCCGTCAGGCGGGCCGCTATGGCTGCGCACGGCTGGCCTCCCGGGCAGCGAGCCGGTGGTGCTGGAGCTGTACAGTGCGGCTGGGCAGCTGCTGCGGCGCAGTACTGCCGCGCCAAATGGGGAGGAGGAGATAGAGGTGGAGGAGTTGCCGGCTGGGGTGTATTATTACCGGGTGATGCGGGCTGGTTTGGTTTTGGGTAATGGGAAGTGGGTGGTGCAGTAGGCGTAAGCAGAGCCTACGCCTAGCAGGACGCGGTGGTCACCACAGCTATAAAAGGGCGCAGGGACGGGACGCAGGCACAGTCTACGCCTAGCATGTTCAAGCCGCAGCCTGAGTGCGCTGCTTTCCGCGCCATGGGCAGGCACTTCCAATTTCAATCTACCGGCTTACCACTGGAATCAATGCCAAATCCAAGTAAATAACTAAATTTACGGCATTACATCAATTACAATCGCAACCATGCTAAAACACTTTTTCCTGCTCTTTGGCTTTGCTGCCCTGATGGCTGCCTGCAGCCCATCACCGCAGTCAGAGAGCCAAAACGATCAACCAAAGAACGACACCGCTGCTGACGACAGCAGCTTTCAGTACCTGACCGAAACCTTCGCTGACAAGAAAATCATCCGCTACCGGGTGCCAGGCTTTAACCAGTTGAGCCTGCAGCAGAAAAAGCTCGTCTATTACCTCACGCAGGCTGGCCTGGCGGGGCGGGACATTATGTACGACCAAAACTACCGCCACAACCTGGAAATCCGCCGCGCCCTCGACAAGATTACCGCTGATTATGAAGGAGAGCGCGAATCGGAAAACTGGCAAAACTTCCTCGTCTACGCTAAAAATGTCTGGTTTTCCAACGGCATTCACCACCATTACTCCAATGACAAATTTAAGCCGGAGTTTTCGGAAGATTATCTGAAGGAGCTGCTGGCTGCTACCTCTGCTGAGCTCTCTCCGGAAGCTATGAAAGCCATCTTCGACCCGGCATCCGATGCCAAGAAAATCAATCAAAGCGCGGACGACCTGGTGCTGGCTTCTGCGGTCAACTTCTACGACCCGGACATCACGCAGGCAGAGGCGGAAGCTTTTTACGCTGAGAAGAAGCAGCAGCTGAAGAACGAACGGGTATCTATGGGGCTGAATTCCAAACTTGTGCGCAATGAAGCCGGCGAACTGGAGGAAGCGGTCTGGCATCTCGATGGCATGTACGGGCCGGCTATCGAACAGATTGTGTTCTGGCTGGAAAAAGCCGTAGAGGTAGCTGAAAACGAAGCGCAGGCCAATGCACTGAAACTGCTGATCGACTACTACAAAACCGGTGATTTGGAAACCTGGGACAAGTACAACGTCGCCTGGGTGCAAGCCACGGAAGGAGATATCGATTACATCAACTCCTTTATTGAAGTATACAATGACCCACTTGGTTACAAGGGCTCCTACGAGAATATTGTGCAAATCACTGATTTCGATGCCAGCGAGCGCATGAGCGTGGTGTCAGAAAATGCCCAGTACTTCGAGGACAACTCGCCAATTATGGAAGAGCACAAGAAGGAGGATGTTGTGGGCATTACTTACCGGGTGGTTACGGTAGCCGGAGAAGCGGGCGATGCCTCGCCAGCCACGCCCATTGGCGTCAATTTGCCTAATGCCAACTGGATTCGCGCCAAGCACGGTTCCAAATCCGTCAGCCTCGGCAATATCATCGTGGCTTATGACAAAGCCGGCGGTGGCGGTATGCTGGAAGAGTTTGCCCACGACGAGGAGGAAATTGCCCGCGACAAGGCGCGTGGTAACCTGGCTGCGAAAATGCATACCGCATTGCATGAGGTAATTGGCCATGCTTCCGGGCAGCTGGAGGAGGGTGTCGCCACACCCAAAGAGACGCTGAAGAACTACGCCTCCCCCCTGGAGGAAGCCCGCGCGGATTTGGTGGCCCTTTACTACATCATGGACCCCAAACTGCAGGAACTGGGCTTGGTCCCCTCTAAAGAAGTGGGCAAAGCGGAGTACGACGGCTACCTCAAGAATGGTTATATGCTGCAGCTGCGGCGCATTGAGCCGGGCAATCAAATTGAACAAGCCCACATGCGCGACCGGCAGATGATCAGCCGCTGGGTCATCGAGCGGGGTACGGAAAATGGTGCCATCGAGGTACTGAAGCGAGATGGTAAAACCTTTATCGACATCAAAGACTACGATAGGGTACGGGCATTATTCGGGGAGCTGTTGCGCGAAGTGCAACGCATCAAGTCGCAGGGTGATTATGAAGCCGGTAAAAACCTCATCGAAACATACGGCGTTCAGGTCGATCCCGAGCTGCATGCCGAAGTTTTGGAGCGGGTGGAAAAGCTGGATATCCCTCCCTACGGCGGTTTCATCAATCCCCGCCTGGTACCCGAAATGGACGAGAGCGGCGAGATTACGGACATCAAAGTGGAGTACCCGGATGATTTTACGCAGCAGATGCTGCGCTATGGCTCGGATTATTCCTACCTGAAGTAGAGGGAACCGGAGGTTGCGGCCGTCTGTGTTAGCAGGCGGCGGCAGCTTCCCTACCTCCTAACCTCATAGTCCTTCGACACCTCAATTTTATACTCCCGTATAGCCATCGCCTGATCGTACTGCCGGGGGATGATGCCCGTTTCGATAAACTTCTCGATGCGGTGCCCGCAGTCTTTGCAGTTGCCCTGCACGAGGATGTCTCCCGCCGGATTGAGCCATAGCTGGTTCACTTCAATGCTGGCCTCGTCAATCCGCCGGCAATTCGGGCAGTGAGCGGAGCGCAGCGCTTTAGGGTAGTCATGCCGGAAGCGCTGGCCCATAATCAGTTGCACATCCTCTTCACTGATGGAGATATCTACGTACATGCGTTTTGCGTTGGGTATGCCATTACAATACGGAATGTAGGGGATTTGTTGTTTATGACCTTGCAGGCCAGGCGTTTCACTGGCATTGCTCTCAACCGAAAGACTCCTTATTGGTGACGGGCAAAGACTGCAAAAAGGCTTCCTTTCGGCTGGGGGAAATAGAAAAAGACAGCCCGTTAGAAAGCAGCACTTCTCCACGGTGTTTTCTGGAGTAGCCTCTCAGGAAATTAAGGTTGATGATGTAGGAACGGTTGATGCGGAAGAAGTTGAGGCGCTCCAGCATCTCTTCAAAAGCCTTAAGGGGTTTGGAAACCACCACCTTTTCCCCATCCTTCAGGTGAAAGAGGCTATAATTGCGGCTGGCCTCGCAGTACAAAATTTCTGAAGTATCGAAAACGGCGAATCCCTCTCCGGTAGGCAGTGCGATGCGGTCTGGCTTTGCCTTAAGCGTCTCTCGTACCAAATCGTAGTGCGGAGCGGCTTTGCCCGCTTGCCTCCGGTGGCATACCCGCTGTACCGCATCCTGCAGTTGCCCGATATCGATTGGCTTCAGCAAATAGTCGATGGCAGCGAGTCGAAAAGCTTGTACGGCGTACTGATCGTAGGCGGTAGTGAACACCACATCGAAGGAAGGGGCAGCAAAGTAGTCAAAAAGTGCAAACCCGTTCTCCTGCGGCAAGTGAATATCCAAAAAGACAAGCTCGGGGGCTTCTTCCCGGAGCATTTGCCGGGCTTCCTGTACAGTGCGGGCTTCGGCTTGTACCAAAACTTCCGGGCAAAACTCGGTCAGCAGGTGTTTTAGGGTATCTCGGCTCTTTCTCTCGTCCTCTACGATGACGGCATTCATGTGCATAAGCTAGCAGCTTTTGTAGTTGATCGTAATTTCTGTTTTCGTGCCGTTTGGGTTGCCCTGGGTATCCTTTAAATCAGTTACCTTAAGATAGGATAATTGGTTATCTTCTCCAACACTGTGAAAAATTTTAAGCCGTTCCCGGGTGTTTTGCAGCCCGCCGCTTCTCTTGCCGTGGTTTTGCCAATGGTTCAACTCCGCAGCTTTTGCCCGCCCTACCCCGTTATCCTGTACGGTGATGTGCAGCTGGCCCTGCTCTGTTTCCTCGAACGATATCCAGAGTTGTCCGCCTTCCAGTCGGTGCATCAGGCCGTGTTTAAAGCTGTTTTCAATAACGGGCTGCACCAAGAGGGGCGGTAATTCGAAAGCCTCAGCTTTTTCTCTGAGAGCAGGATCTACCCGAAAGTGAATTTCTACCCGGTCCTCGAAGCGCAATTGCTCCAGTTCCAGGTACAGTTCCAGAAAGTGCAGCTCTTCGGCCAGCGTGATGGCACTTTGTCTGGAAAAGTCAAAGATCAGGCGGATGAGTTGGGCAAATTTGGAAAGGTAGAAGATAGCAGAGCGCTGATCCTTCTGCAGGAAAAAGTCCTGGATAGCGTTCAGCGCGTTGTAAATGAAATGGGGGTTCATCTGCGCCCGCAGGGCTTCAACGCTTAGAAAGTGGATGCGTTCCCGCAGATCGCGCTCTACAGCTTCCCGCTTGCGCAGATCGCTGAGCCTCCAGTAAACAGTGCCGGCGGTGGCAGACATCAGCGCGGCCAGAGCCAGTATGGCGAACCAGTTGGTACGCCACCAGGGGGCAGCTACCCGAAAAGAAAGCTTTGCCGGCGCTTTAGAGGCAGTACCGTCTTCATTGACCGCCCGTACCTCAAAAACATAGCGGCCAGGTGCCAGCGTATGAAAGCGGGCGGTCCGGCGCACCGTCGTATTCCAGTTTTCCTCCAGGCCCTTCAGCCGGTAGCGGTAAGTTTCCTTGCCTTTGGCACTGAAAGCCAGGCCCACAAAAGCGATATCGATGGTGTTTTCCTGGTAGTCCAGCCGGATGCTTTCTTCCCGGGCGGTGGGGTTGCCGTTGACTATGAAATCAGCTATGTACACCGGAGGTGGCACAGTATTGCGTTTGAGGGCAGTCCACGGAAACTGTAGCATCCCCTTGGGCGTGCCTACCCAAGCCATATCCTCGTTGGAGGCCAGGCAGTTGACCTCGTTGGAAGGCAAGCCCTTTTCTTTATCCAAAATATCCATCCGATGGCGCTCTGTATCCCAAATGACGAGGCCATTGTCGGTTCCAATCAAAACGCGATCGCCGGCAAAGCTAAGCGCCGTGCAGTTGTTGCTGGGCAGGCCGTCCGCTATGCTGAATTGTTTCACCAACTGCCCCTGCTTGATTTTCAGTAATCCATCTCCGGAGGTAGCTGCCCATATATTCCCCCGCTTATCCCGACGCAGCTCGGCTACTCGGAAAGCTGTTGGCCCGGCTGCCAGTTCAAGCTTTCGTACATGCCCATTCCGGTATAGAAAGATCCCCTCGGTAGTGCCCATCCAAACCGAGCCTTGTTCATCCTGGCACAAGCCATAGGTGCGTTCCTGCAGTAGGGTTTTGGCAGCAGAGCCATTTCCTTGATCGAGCTTTTCCAGTAATTCGACAGAGTTGGCGGTGCCCGCCCATAATCGGTTTCGCTGGTCTACCATCAGCTCCTTAATGCTTTTTTGGGAAAGGAGCCTGGGGAGATCGCTCTGCCCCATTTCATCGGGTGGTATGTGGTACAAACCTACATCGCAGCCGACCCAAATACCACCAGCCTGGTCTTTCACAACGGACATTATGCGGCCCGAGGCAGGTAATGAGAACTTGCTGCTCTCTCTGGTCTGATAATCAATCCGGACGAGCTGCCCGTCGGAGGTGCCAGCGAGGATTTGCGAAGAGAGATCGGAAAGCCAAAGGCTATTTACGTCGCTATGCCCGGAGAGGCCCTGATCAGCCCGGTACAGCTGAAATTGTAGATTGGGTAATACATATATGCCCCGATTTGTGGTGCCCACCCAGTAGTTGTTCTCGCGGTCCAGGAATACGCAATTGACCTTTATGCCATCCAACAGGTGGTACTGCAGGTGGAGGGACTCCAGGTCGTAAACGAACAAGCCAGCGTTGGTGGAAATCCAGATACGTCCCTCAATGAGAACTCCGTTATTGATCGTCTTTTGCTCGAATTGAGTGACTTGAACGGCTTGCTGCCCTCTTTTTAAAAAGGCGTTGGCTTTATCCGTAAGCAAGATGTTGCCATCGGAAAAGCTGCCTTGAATGTCGAGTAGGTTGGGATGTTTAGCGAAAGGGCCGGCAACTTTTTTCTCTAGCCTCTGCAAGCTGTCCCCCACTCCCACGACAAATCGGCATAGCTGTTTCTCCTCGTCATAGGATAGTTCTTTAAAGATGGCTGTATCTCCCCTGTAGAAAAGCTGGCTGACCATGCCCAACTCCTGTGTCCCACCGTAAGAAGTAAGG
>CAYNIT010000261.1:0-6371 GCA_964397205.1 uncultured Phaeodactylibacter sp.
TGCAGACCGCCGGGCAGCTCAGCAACGTTCCTGTTGTGCATGCGGAAGTGGAAGTCGGCACCCCCGGCAACATCATTGCCGATATCGCGAGGCGGGACGAGGCCGACCTCATCGTTATGGGTACGAAAGGCGAACACAACGCCCTGGAGCGGCTGTGGGGCAGCGTGACCTCCGCCGTTATAGAGCGCGCGCCCTGCCACGTTTGGGTAGTACCCGAACACGCGCCCTACGCCGAAATAGATGTGGCAGCTTTTGCGACCGACCTCAACGAGGCCGACCCCTACCATATCTGGGAGTACGGCAAACTACTCGATGCCTTCAACCCCATTATTCACTGTGTGCATGTGGATCAAGAAAAGAGCGTAGAACACACCATAGACTTTTCCAGCCTCGGCAATTTTTTTGCCCATCACGCGCCGGCTTTGCAGATCAACTTCCATACCCTGCCCAAGGGGGATGTCAGCGATGCGCTGGAGGAGTTCGCGGAGCTGCACGATATCGACCTCATGGCGATGTATGCCCCGCAGCACAGCTGGTTCAACCGCTTATTCCAAAAGAGCGAGACAAAATCCATGGCGTTTAAAACGCATGTACCATTGTTGCTGCTGAAGCACTGAACGGGCTTAGCCCCCTGTACGGGCTGGCTTGGCACGCCCGCCCGTTCGAATCTGTAAGCTTGCCTAACCTAATTTAAACCTATTGAGCAGTATGGGAGAATTAAAGGTAAAACCCGCCCACGAAAACCGGAAAGCCTACATGCGGCACCTTTTGCGCGACATTCAGGCGCTGGACCGGATGATTGAAACGCATGCCTTTGAGAAAGGCCGGCAACGCATCGGTGCCGAGCAAGAACTTTGTATGGTGGATGCCCACGGCCATCCCTGCTCCGAAGCTTATCGGCTGCTGGATGAACTGCCCCAAGCCTTCACCTACGAAATCGGCCGCTTCAACCTGGAAGCCAATCTTGACCCCTTTGATCTGGATGCGCAAGCGTTCCAGAAAACAGGAAGACAACTACGGCAGCTGTTGGAAAAATTACGGGAAGTAGGCGACCGGCACGACATGCGCCCTATCCTGACCGGCATCCTCCCTACTATCCGGCCTTGCCATCTTACGGAAAATCACCGGGTTCCTCTGGAACGCTTCGACGTACTCAACGAGGCCTTGCTGCGCTCCCGCGGCGGCCAGTTCGAGCTAAACATCAGCGGGACGGATGAGCTGACGGCTGCTCTGCAATCGGTTATGTACGAAGCTGCCAATACCAGCTGGCAACTCCACCTGCAGATCGACCCTAATGACTTTGCGGAAGCTTACAACTGGGCGCAGTACATCTCCGCTCCTGTTCTGGCCGCTACCGCCAACTCTCCCTTGCTATTCGGTAGAGAGCTTTGGCACGAAACACGCATTGCACTATTCCAGCAGAGCATTGACACCCGGCGTTCTGCCAATCAGGTGCGCGATCGCCACAACCGGGTCAATTACGGCCGCGAATGGCTTACGGGCTCGCCGGCTTTGCTGTTCAAAGACAACATCACCCGCTTTCCCCTGCTGCTGACCGGAGACGTGCAGGAAGACTCCGTGCAACTGCTGGAAGAAGGCCGCATCCCCAAGCTGCGGGCGCTCAACCTGCACAACGGCACTATCTACAGCTGGAACCGCACCTGCTACGGCATCAGTGATACTGGCTATCCGCACCTGCGTATCGAGAACCGCTACGTGCCAGGCGGCCCTACAGTAGTGGATGAAATGGCGAATTTTGCTTTCTGGGTAGGCATCATGAAAGCTATGCCGGAGCGCTACGCGACCCTGCAGGACGACTTGCCGTTCCAGGTAGCGAAGAGCAATTTTTACCAGGCTGCGCGCTCCAGCTTACACGCTACGATAAACTGGAACGGCCATCACAAACCAGTGCAAGCCGTCTTGTTGGAAGAGCTGCTCCCACTGGCCGAAGAAGGCTTGCAAAAGGTAGGCTTTTCCGAAGAAGAGATCAATCAGCACTTGAATATCATCGAGCGCCGCTGCTCTACCAAGGGCAACGGTGCCTGCTGGATCATCCGCAATTTCCGCCCGATCGCTGCTAACTTCGACGCCGGCGTGGCAGTGCGTGAAATCACAGAAGCCATGCTGCACGGGCAACGAGCCGACATACCGGTCCACAATTGGCCCGATATCGACTCCGGGCGGGTATACCGCCTGCGCAAGGGGCTCAATAGCGTGGGAAATTTAATGAAAACCGACCTCTACACGGTTCGGGATGCAGAACCCGTAAGCCTGGCCCACGCCATCATGAAGTGGAAGAAGGTACGCCACTTGCCAGTAGAGGACGAGCACGGCAACTTGGTAGGCTTGATCACCAAGACCAACCTCAATGGTTTTGATGAAGAAGCCGCGCAGGAAATCACTCAAGTCATGGTGCGTGAACTCATCACGGTAGACCAGCACACTCCCCTGCAGGAGGCCGCCCGGCTGCTCAAAGAACACAACATTGGCTGCCTGCCGGTCGTCCGTAAAGGGCAAATCATTGGCATGTTGACCGATACAGATTTCCGTGAATTATTCGGGAATTATTAGGGCATAGCAAATTTTATTTATTATCATTAGATCATGGAGAGCACCAATACATCCAACCCTAGCCTGAGCAGCCCGAAGAGACAGCAAAACAAGTGGCCTCCCCGAGGCAGTATGAACCTGATCTACGACCCGGCCGTTCTGGAGCACGATACCGGCATCCATCCCGAAAATGCCCACCGTTTCAGAGTATTCAGCAACGTACCTCAGGTAGAAGCCCCCGATGGCGCACCTTATTTGCCCTTGGTACACTGCGAGGGCTATATCAGAGATATCAAGGCCGCCTGCGCATACGGCCAGCCACTAGATGCCGACACGCCTACCTCCCCGGGCAGCTTTACAGCTGCTCGCCACGCGGTAGGAGCCACCATCCTGGCAGCTGATACCGGGGGTTTTGCACTGGTGCGCCCTCCCGGGCATCACGCCTACCCTAATCGAGCCAGCGGCTTTTGTTTATTCAACAATATCGCCGTAGCGGTACAGAAACTGGTGCAAGAAGGCAAACGCGTTGTAATTTTTGACTTTGACGGCCATCTGGGCGACGGCACTTCCGAAATATTTTACCGGACCGACCAGGTGCTGTTCTGGTCCATCCACCAGTATCCAGCTTACCCAGGGCATGGTTTTGTTGATGAAATAGGTGTGGGCAAGGGCAAAGGGTTCAATATCAATACACCGCTGCCGCCAGGCAGCGGAGACGACATACTGAACGAAACCATGGATTACTTCCTGCCCGTACTGCAGCAATTCCAACCCGATGTGGTGGCCCTCTCCGCCGGCTTTGATGCCCACCACCGGGACCTTCTGCTGGACCTCCGGGCTTCCGTCAACTTTTATTACGATCTGGGCCGCCGCCTCCGGAAGGGCTTCAGCCACACCTTCGCAACCTTGGAAGGTGGCTACAGCGTTAAAGATATGCCCAAGTGCTTGTACAACTTCCTGGCAGGAATGAACGGATTAGACAAACCCTACTCCGAGCCCGCCACCAATTCCGGGATGCGGGTATGGGAAACCTTCGAGATCTATGTACACGCCGTGATGGGCAATCTTAGACACTACTGGAAATTCTGACACGCCCATGCGCAAGCAGCTAAGGAAGCTCTTTCAACCTCAATCGGTAGCAGTGATCGGTGCCTCCGATGACCCCTCCTCGATTGGCTATGTAGTCATGAAAAACCTGCTGGAAGGAGGCTTCGAGGGGTCTATGTCCCCTGTGAACATCCGGCACCGAGAAGTACAGGGGCAAAAAAGCTTCTACCGCATCGGTGATCTGCCAGAAGCGCCAGAGCTGGCCATCATCACCACCCCCTCCTACGCTGTGCTGCAGGTCATCCGCGAATGCGGTGAAGCTGGCGTAGGTGCCTTGGCCATACTTTCGCCGGGCTTCCAGGAGCACGATGAGGAGGGCAAGCACCGCCTGGATCGCATCAAGCAAATCTCCCGCGAATACGGCATGCGCGTACTGGGCCCTAACTGCCTCGGGTTCATCAGCCCCCACAAAGGATTAAACGCTAGCTTTGCTACCCGCATGGCAGCTCCTGGCAACATCGCCTTCCTATCCCAGAGCGGCGCCCTCGGCATTTCCACTCTGGACTGGGCCGTTGAACAGAATGTGGGCTTCAGCTACTTCGTCTCCGTAGGAGCTATGGCGGATGTAGGCTACGCCGACCTGATCGACTTCTTCGGCACCGATCATAATACTACCTGCATACTGCTCTATATGGAAAGCCTCACGGAGGCCCGGCGCTTCATGAGCGCCGCCCGGGCCTTTGCCCGCTACAAGCCCATTATCGTCCTCAAAGCAGGGCGCAGCCGGGAGGGGCGCGAGGCTGCGCTTTCCCATACAGGCTCTCTGGTGGGCAATGATGCTGTTTTTTCAGCCGCTTTCCAGCGCTCGGGCATCATCCGGGTGAATACCATCTCCCAGTTGTTCAACTGCGCTCAATCCCTGGCCATGCAGCCCTCTCCCAAGGGCAACCGCCTGGCCATCCTTTCCAACGCGGGCGGCCCGGGTGTCCTGGCTACCGACTACCTGATGACCCACGGCGGCCAACTGGCCAAGTTGAAAGAAAAAACCTACGAAAAGCTCAACGAAGGGCTGCCGGTCAACTGGAGCCACAGCAATCCCGTCAATATCCTGGGCGATGCCGACGCGGAGGTTTACCGGCATGCCCTGCTCAACTTGCTCCGGGATGCCAATACCGATGCCGTGCTCGTCATCCTCACCTATCAGTCCATGACCGACCCGGAGGAAGTGGCTAAGGCCGTGGTGGAGGTCAACCGAAGGTCTCAAAAACCCCTGTTCGCCGCCTGGATGGGGGAGCGCGGCGTTCAAGAGTCAAGGGACATTCTCGAGAGCGGGAAAGTCCCGCCCTACCGCTATCCCGAAAGCGCCGTGGACGTCTTCCTGAAAATGTACAGCTACCACCGGAACCTGGAACTGCTCTACGAAACACCCCCGGAAGAACCACAGCAATTCCAATCAGACAAGGAGAAAGCAGCAGAAATCATCGCCCAAGTACGAGCGGAGGGCCGCCTGCAAATGATGGAGCATGAAGCCAAAGCATTGCTGGCCTGCTACGAAATGCCAGTGACGGCTCACCGGTTCGCGCGGACCGCTGAGGAAGCGGCCGCTTGCGCCAAAGCCTGCGGCTATCCGGTGGCTATGAAAATTGCCAGCCCGCAGGTTTACCATAAAGCTGACCTGGGAGGCGTGCGGCTGAACCTTAAAAACAAAAAAATGGTGGAGCGGGCCTTCGAGGAAGTGACTGCTCAGGTAAAAGCAGAGGAGCCCGAAGCAGAAGTGCGCGGTGTCATCATTGAGCGTATGGTGCAAAAACCCTACGAGCTGTTGATTGGCGGGCGCAAGGATACCGTGCTTGGGCCGGTGGTGGTGTTCGGCAAAGGCGGCATCGAAGTGGAAGTGCACAACGACACCCGAATTGGCCTGCCACCACTCAATATGGCGCTGGCACACCGCATCATCGAGGGCACCCGAATTTATCCCCTACTCCGGGGCTACCGCAACCTGCCTGGCGTAGACTTGGAAGCCCTGGCCTTCACACTTTGCAAGTTTTCCTACCTGCTCATGGACTTCCCTGAAATCCGGGAGGTGGACATCAACCCCTTTGTCATGGACGAAACAGGGGGTATCATGCTCGACGCCCATGTCGTGCTGGAATCGGGGGAGCCGCAAAAACAGAAGCCCCATCAACACTTGGTCCTACCGCCCTATCCGGGCCGCTACCAAAAAACCATTACGGCTAAGAATGGCAAGCCGGTCTTCCTGCGCCCTATACGCCCGGAGGACGAACCTATGGAATTGGCTATGGTCAACCGGCTTTCCAGGGAATCGCTCTACTTCCGCTTCTTTGGCTATGTGCCCCAGATGACCCATGAGCTGATGACCCGCTTTACGCAAATTGACTACGACCGGGAGATGGCTATCATCGCGCTGATCGAAGACGAGGGCGAGGAAGAAATGATCGGCGTGGTGCGCATCATCGCTGACCCCTGGGGAGAAGCCGCTGAGTACGCCATCCTGGTAGCGGACGAATGGCAGGGGCTGGGGCTGGGCAGCCAAATGACGGACTACATCATCGAAATTGCCCGGGATATGGAGCTAGAGCGGCTGTACGCTACAGTCCTGGCTTCCAACAAGGGCATGCTTAGCCTTTTTGAGCGCAAAGGATTTGCCATCGAGCGAGAAGACTTCGACACCTTTCGGGTCGAACTGGAGCTGAAGTGATGCCATGGGGGTAGAAAACAGCGAGCTGCGCATGGCGATAGCGGAATAGCCCGCC
>CAYNIT010000262.1:0-6353 GCA_964397205.1 uncultured Phaeodactylibacter sp.
AGCCTGAACGATACCGGGCGCTTGCAAGCCCAAGCCTTTTACCAACACTATCAGCAGACGGGCTTCGAGCTCGTGATCACCTCCACGCTGCGCCGCACTCACGAAACCGTAGCCCCTTTCATTGATGCCGGCTTGCCTTGGGAGCAATTCGGTGAAATCAATGAAATCTGTTGGGGCAAGCACGAAGGGCAGAAGAGTACTCCGGACATGCACGCGCAGTACAAAGCAGTGGTTGAGGCCTGGGAGTCCGGCAACCTGCAAGCCAGCTTGGAGGGGGCCGAAAGCGCGGCCGACCTGCAGGAGCGCTTGGGCAATTTCGTGCAACACCTGAACCAGCGGCCGGAGGAGCGCATCCTCATTTGCTCCCACGGCAGAGCTATGCGGGCGCTCCTATGCCTGCTGAAGGAGCAACACCTGCGGTTGATGAACAACTACAAGCACGACAATACCGGCTTGTACAAAGCCAACTACCGGGAAGCCACTTACCACTTTCTGCTGGAAAACGACACGACGCACCTCAGCCAGCTGGATTTAAAAATCGGTTGATGAAACAACTAAACGTCACCGCCGTAAGCTACCTGAATACCAAACCGCTGCTCTACGGCTTGCTCAACAGCCCACTGGCCGCCAAAATCCGGCTAGAACTCAACATCCCATCGGTATGCGCCCGCAAACTGCGGGACGGGCAAGCCGACCTGGCGCTGGTGCCCGTAGCCATCATACCAGAAATTGAGCATCCGCAGATCATTTCCAATTTTTGCATCGGCAGCGCCGGAACGGTGAAAACCGTCTGCTTGTACAGTGACTGCCCACTCGAGGAAGCCGACACTTTGCTGCTAGACCACCACTCCCGTACGTCGGTCGAACTTACCAAGTTGCTGCTGCGGGAATACTGGCAGACACACCCGAAGCTCCTGCCCGCAGAAGCTGGCTACATCCGCCGCATAGGCGGCCGCACCGCCGGGCTCGTCATCGGCGACCGCACCATCGGCCTGGAGCAGCGGTTCCAATACACCTATGACCTGGGAGAAGCCTGGAAACAGCATACCGGGCTGCCCTTTGTTTTTGCCGCCTGGGTCAGTAACCGGCAACTCCCTCCTGAGTTTGCTCAGGCATTTGATGCCGCCATGGCAGCCGGCCTGGCACAAATTCCTAAGCTGATGTACCTGTTGCCCACTCCAGACCCTGAATTTGACCTGGAGGCCTACTTTACCCGCTGCATCAGTTATGAGCTTGACATGCCCAAGCGCCGGGCACTTTCCATATTCCTAAGTGCCATCACCGAGCTGCCAATGGGAGCTTATGATGCAGTCGTAAAACCCCAGCAACAACCACAGCGCTCGGCCATGTAAGCAATTCTGGCCCCATATCAACAAACAATATCCCCGCGATCTTGTCTTCCTTTTTGTAATTGAAAAATCAATCAACGCATGAGCCAACAACTCGCTTACGCCACCCTGGGCGGTGGCTGTTTCTGGTGCCTGGAAGCTGTGTACCAACAAGCCGAGGGCGTACACAAAGCCACCTCGGGATACGCCGGCGGCAAAGCCGAAACCGCCAATTACAGCATGGTAGCCTCCGGTGCAACCAATCATGCTGAAGTAGTGCAATTGCAGTACGATCCCGAAATCATCTCCTATGCTGAGCTACTCGATATCTTCTGGACCATCCACGACCCTACTACGCTGAATCGGCAGGGCAACGATGTCGGCCCGCAGTACCGCTCCGTCATCTTTTACCACGACGAGCAGCAAAAGGCAGAAGCTGAGCGCTCCATGCAGGCAGCCGCTCCACAAATTTGGCAAGACCCCATCGTAACGGAGCTCAGCCCCTTCGACGCCTTCTACCCTGCGGAAGACAGCCACCAGAATTACTACCAAAAGGTGGGCAACCGCAATCCTTATTGTACATTCATCATTGGCCCGAAGGTGCAAAAGTTCCGGAAGAAATTCGCCGAGAAGGTGAAAAGCTAATCCCCCCTTTCCGCCGCCCGATTGAGGGCGGGGCACCTTTTGGACAGCCATTTCTTTGGCATTATAAAAATTGGTAGTACCTTACCCTGACAACTTTCGAACGAAGCCAAGCGACTATGAAACTAGCTATAACCCGAGAACCGGACGACCCGCGCGTGGCCATCGCTCCCGATGCCATCGCCAAGTTATCGGATGCCGGGCTGGAAGTATTGGTGGAAAAAGGAGCAGGCGAGCGCGCCCTGTTTGCGGATGAAGATTACGAAGGTGCCGAGTTAAAAGACCGGGCAGCCCTCCTGCAAGAAGCTGATATTGTACTGAGTATCCACCCTCTGCCAGAGGGCGAACTGCAAAAGCTGAAACCTGAAACAGTAGTCCTTTCCCAGTTTCAACCCTTCAATGACGAATCCGTCGCCGAGCGCCTGCGCCAGCAAAACCTCCGGGCCTTCAGCCTGGATATGATACCGCGCACGACTTTGGCTCAATCCATGGACATCCTCTCTTCCATGGCTTCCATCGCGGGCTACAAGGCGGTGCTCGAAGCCGCCCGTCTGCTGCCCCGTTATTTTCCCATGATGATCACCGCTGCCGGCAGCTTGCGCCCGGCAAAAGTGTTGGTGCTCGGAGCAGGCGTTGCTGGCCTGCAAGCTATCGCCACTGCCCGCCGCTTGGGTGCTCAGGTGGAAGCTTTCGACACCCGGTCGGCAGCTAAGGAAGAAGTGAAAAGCCTGGGAGCCAAGTTCATCGAGATCGAAGGTGCCCGGGAAGATGAGGAAGCCGGAGGCTACGCTGTAGAACAAAGCGAAGAATTCCTACAGCGACAGCGCGAAGAAGTGCAAAATCGCGCCGCCAAATCCGATGTTATCATCACCACCGCCCAAGTGCGCGGCCGAAAAGCTCCGATCCTCGTCCCAGAAACTACCGTTGAAAAAATGCAGCCGGGCTCCGTCATCATTGATCTGGCTTCCTCCACGGGCGGCAATTGCGAGCTGAGCGAAGATCAGAAAATAGTAGAAAAACACGGCATTACGATTCTGGGCAATTCCAACCTTTCCGCTATGATGCCGCAGGATGCCAGCCAGCTGTACTCCAATAATGTGGTGAACTTCTTGAAACTGCTGGTGCAAGAGGGCGAATTGAATTTGGACCTCGACAACGAAATCATACGCGGGGCTTACATCACCGCCGAGCCGGCGAATACTGAAAATCAATAGTTTCAAAATTTCAATGCAATGGACAGCTTCATTCAATTCTTCAACGACGAAGCCAATTTGCTTCTCATATACCTGCTCCTGTTCACGATCATCCTGGGTTTCGAGCTTATCTCCAAAGTACCTACTGTACTGCACACGCCGCTCATGTCAGGTGCCAACGCCATCTCCGGAGTGGTCATTATCGGTGCCATACTGCTGATCCGGCAAGCAGAGCCCAATGATTACCTGACCCTCGCCCTGGGCTTCCTGGGCGTAGTGCTCGGGATGGTCAACGTAGCCGGCGGCTTTGCCGTTACGAACCGCATGCTGGAAATGTTTAAGAAGAAAAAGCGCTAAACCAACGAATCATGATCGTCGACTTTCTTATCAATATTGCTTACCTGATCGGAGCCCTTGCATTTGTCTGGGGGCTGCGGCTGCTCAGCTCACCCGATACTGCCCGGCGCGGCAATGTCGTAGCGGGCGTAGGTATGGTGGTAGCCATCATCGCTGCTATCAGCCAACCCATAGAAGGGGCCGACAACAACTATGGCTGGATCATCGCCGCTATCGTAATCGGCGCAGTCATCGGCTTGATCTCCGCCCGCCGGGTACAGATGACAGCTATGCCGCAGATGGTGTCCATCTTCAATGGTTTAGGAGGAGCTTGTGCCGTTGTACTGGCTTATGCCGAACTCTTTCCCTTCTACGGTGGGCAGACGGAACTGGATACCGCCGGGCTGGGCATCGTTATGCTGGCTCTGCTGATCGGCGGCGTCTCTTTTACTGGCAGCATGCTGGCTTTCGCCAAACTGCAGGGCCTGATCTGGGACAATACCCTGCTGCTGCCCCGGCACGATATCGTCAACCTGCTGCTGCTCGTGCTGACCGTTGGACTGGGCATCTATCTGACTGCCGTAGGCAGCAGCGCTAGCCTGGCTTTGGGTTCCACATTTATGGTTCTGGCCTTAATCTACGGCTTCTCTTTCGTCATCCCCATTGGCGGGGCAGATATGCCGGTGGTCATATCTCTGCTCAACTCGCTGACCGGGCTTTCCGCAGCGGTAACCGGGCTGATCTACGGCTCCCAGTTTATGCTGGTGGGCGGCATACTAGTCGGAGCAGCCGGCACCATACTGACGGTGCTGATGTGCGATGCTATGAACCGCTCCTTGACCAATGTGCTCATCGGCGGATTCGGCGGCGGCGCAGCGAGCGGCAAAGGCGCCGATGGCGATCAAGTGGCCAAAGAAGTGACGGTCAACGATGCAGCCATCCAGCTCTTCTATTCCAACTCCGCTATAATTGTCCCGGGCTACGGATTGGCAGTAGCGCAGGCCCAAAAGGTATGCAAGGAAGTCGACGAGCTGCTGGAAGCCAATGGCGTAGATGTGAAATACGCCATCCACCCAGTGGCCGGCCGTATGCCTGGACACATGAACGTACTGCTGGCAGAAGCGGATGTCCCCTACCCTAAGCTCTTGGACCTGGATGAAGCCAATGATGCCCTGAAAAGTACCGATATGGTCGTCATAGTAGGTGCCAATGATGTAGTAAACCCCGCTGCCGAGGACGATCCCAGCAGCCCCATCCACGGCATGCCCGTCCTCAAGGTCTGGGATGCTCAAAACATCATCGTGCTGAAACGAAGCATGCGCCCTGGCTATGCAGGTATCCAAAACCCACTTTTCTTCCACGAAAAGACCCGGATGCTCTTCGGAGATGCCAAGGATAGCCTGGGGAATCTGGCATCGGAAATCAAGAACCTGTAAGCTGCAGGTCATGCTGGCTGCTGTTTATAGTCCGCCATTTTCTTGGCGGAGCAATCCCTTCGTTGCTTTGCTTGGCTTTAGGAATGATTAGCCAATAACTCCCGGCTATGCTGGGCCACTTATTGTCATGCGGTCTTTTGTCTTTTTCCTTGATTGATTTCAAAGGCAAGAAAATTTTAAATGAGTAAAATAAAGGATAAACGGAATGCCTTTGAGCTGCCCAAATGCTCCGCAGCTTGTTATCTCAGAAGAACAAACAAGGAACAAGCATGAAACAAGCCGCCTTTTTTTTCCTGCTTACAGGGCTTTTTGCGTTTACCACCGCCAATGCCCAAAAATACGAACGCGAGGAAAGGATCAGCCCAGAGGAGCTGCCCGCTGCCGTACTGCTCTACCTCAACGAACAATACCCGCAGCGCTCCAAAGTGCGCCACTACCGGGAGCTGAGCCGTTCCGGCGCCCAAGACAAGCTGCAGCTTTTTTTCGAATCCAAATTCCGGCATGAAGGCTGGTACTACAGCGTCAAATTCGACAGCCTGGGACAGCTCTACGATACCGAGCGCATCCTGCCGCGCAGACAGCTGTCCGAGAAATTGCGGGATCGCATAAGCAAGGACCTGAGCCAATTTTTCAGCCGCTATCGATTAAGAAAAATCCAGCAGCGCCCGGAGGAAGACGGCACCGTTACCGGCTACGAAATCGTAGTCAGGGGCAAGCACGACAAAGCAGTCAGCTATTACGAATTTCAGTACAGCGCCAATGGGGAGCGGCAGTCGCAGGAGCTGATCGAGCAAGCCCCCAACCCCTTCTTCTTTTTTTAGCTTTTGGCTGCTGCGAAAACTAATATATGAAGCGACTTTATGCCGGGCTGCTTGCGCTGCTCTTCGCAAGCACTGCCTGTTCTCAATCCAATACTTTTGAACAGTTCACCCAGATAGCCAAAGGGTTTGATTTAACCAGCCGCTGGTCTGCCGACCTACGCTCTGAACTCCGGCTCAGCTGGATAGAAGACGAGCGGATAACGGCCCAGTGGACTCAGCTGTACCTGCAGGGAGGTATTGCCTATCAACTGGGGGCCCCATTGGATAGCCGGCGCCACCTACCGCCTGTCTCGCCGAGGGGCTCTGCAGGAGCCTCCCAAGGTAGAAAACCGGCTGGCACAACAAATTTCCGGCAGCCAGCGCCTCCAACGCTACCGGATACGGGGGCGCTTAATGCTAGAGCAACGCATTTTCCCGGAGGAGACCGTGCACCGCTGGCGCTTGCGGGTTGCCGCCGACTACCCGCTCAATGGCGACCAACTCGACCCCGGAGAGTGGTACCTTAACCATCAGGCTGCCTTATTGATAGAGCCATTTGAATACGCTGTTTTCCCCAGGCGGGAAAATCGGCTCTACACCGGAGCGGGGGCCCTTTTG
>CAYNIT010000263.1:0-6342 GCA_964397205.1 uncultured Phaeodactylibacter sp.
TCCTCTTCTCCCTGCTGCATTCTGCGCTCTAGCAAGCCTAGAGGGGTAGCTACAAACAGGTTGATGCGCCCAAAGGCGTACTCGCCACGTTCCACCGGGCGCAATTCGTAGCCGATGGTTTGCTCCTCCCTGGCCTTCAAGCTCAATTGCCGCTCGAACCCACGCTCCTGAAACTGTACTGGCAGCTCGTCGATCAGGCTGAGGCGCAACGGAAGCGGAGAAGCGTTCTCCACCCAGATTTGCACTGTATTCTGATCGCTCAACCCGAATATTTTAGGCGTTTGCCGTCGGGCACGCACCTCCATCTGCCGGCCAAACAGCAGTATGGCATCAAGCAGCACAGCAGAAAGCCCCAGCACAAACAGGGCTTGCGCCACCGGATAAAAAGATGGCAGCCAAAAACTGAGGACGAACAGCACAGCAAGGGCACCGAACAGCCAGAAAAACCGGTTGGCCAAGAACAACTGCTTCATCAGCGGGGAACTTCTATCTTTTGGACAATCTGCTGTATGACTTCGCGGGTGTCGTAGCCCTCCATTTCGCGCTCCGGGGTGAGAATGACACGGTGGTTCAGCACCGGGTAAGCGACGTACTGTATGTCATCTGGCGTGACAAAATCCCGGCCTGCCATCGCCGCCACCGCTTTCGCCATTTTCATCACCGCCAGGGAAGCGCGAGGAGATGCCCCGAGGAAGAGGTCCCCGTTGTTGCGCGTCTCGTGCACGATGTGAGCGATGTAATCCAGCAGTTCTTCCCGGATATGCACCTTTTGCACCAGCGCCTGGCACTCCACAATTTCGTGGGTATCGAATACCGGCTTAACCACCTCCCGCTTGGCCATGCCGAAGTCCGACTGGAAGCGGCGCAGGATTTGCTTTTCTTCGCTGAGCTCCGGGTAGTGGAGGTTGATTTTGGCCAGGAAGCGGTCAAGCTGGGCTTCCGGCAGCTTGTAGGTACCCTCTTGCTCGATGGGATTCTGAGTGGCGATGACAAAGAAAGGCGACTGCATCGCATAGGTATTGCCGTCTACGGTTACCTGGTACTCCTCCATTACCTCAAATAGCGCTGCCTGCGTCTTGGCCGGCGCCCGGTTGATTTCATCGATAAGGACAAAGTTGGAAAACACAGGCCCGGAGCTGAAGGTAAATTCCGAATTCTTCATGTTGAAGATGGTGGTGCCTACCACATCGCTGGGCATCAGGTCAGGCGTAAACTGAATGCGGGAGAAGCCGACATTCATGGATTGCGCCAGCAGTTTGGCTGCCAGGGTTTTGGCAATGCCCGGCACGCCTTCGAGCAGCACATGCCCACCGGAGAAGAGCGCCGCCATGAGCAAGTCCAGCATTTCTTCTTGTCCGATGATGAGCTTGCGGAGTTCTTCTTTGATCCGGTTTACCGCGAGGCTGATTTTCTGCAATTCGGGATCGGGCGGCTGCCAGGCGCGCTGCTCAGCATCGCGCTGCGGGGCTTCCGGAGGCTGCTGATGTGGGGGCTGCGGCTCATCTCCCTGCTGTTCTGAATCGTTGGGTTCATCTATCGGCATTAGCATTATTTTGTTTGTTGGTAAAAGTCTTCAATCAGCCGGTGGAATTCCACCAGGGTACGGCTCGACACAAAGGAGGAGCTTTCTATGTTGCGGTAGTAGGTCATCAATTGTTGCAAATGCGCCTCGGGCACTTCCGATTTGGCGGCGAGTTGCCGCACGAAAGCATCGCTGAGCTCGTGTGTAGCCAGGAAGTAGCGGTTGCGTACATGAGCCAGGAACAGCTTCATTTGCTGCAGGGCGAGCTTGCGGTGGTTGTTTTGCAAAAAGTACAAGCGCCCGATGGTAGACAGGAACTCCAGAGAAGTATTGGTATTGGCTTCCAGGACGGGCACTACCCGCTGCCGCCGCTTGGCGCGGAACAGCAAAAACAGCAACCCCATGCTGAGCAGCAAGTACCAGGCCCAGGCCAGCGGCGGTTGGCTCAGGATGTAGCTCAGGGGGCTTTCGGAGGAAAGGGAGCGGTCGGCTAAACTGCGGTTGCGCGTACGGCGCCCCATCCACTCCGGCACTTTGCTGTAGGCATCCCAGTAAGCGGGGCCCTGCGGTGCCAAGTGGGTGAGGGCGCGCTCGGCGTAGACCAGGCCGGATTCTTCCAGCAGCCGGATATTGGAAAACGCCAGGGGGCTGGTGTGCAGGTAGAAATACCCTTTACCGTAGGGATGCCGGGCAAAGTTGACGGCACCACTCTCGTATCCGCCCAAAGCGGTGAAACCTTCGGGATCATCGCAGAAGTGATAGGGCTCCAGGTAGCTCCATTCGTAATTGGCCAGCCGCTGGTAATAGAGGTAAGGTACCTCAAAGGCGGAGTCCCGCCTCAGGTCCGGGTGGTAAAAATTGAGCCGGGCCAGGCTGTCGGTAAACAAGCCGTAGTCCTGCCACACGGAAGCCTCGCAGCCGTAGCTGTAAAAGGCCTGCGCCAGCGGTTTCGGCAAAGTCTTGCTGGATAGGAAAGCGGTATTGCCAGCCTCCACAAAGCGCAACAGTTGTTCTTGGTCCAGGGAGTCCATGTACAGCGCCTCGCCCACAAATAGGTAGGCGGCGTTCACATCCCGCTCGGGCAGCACGCCCTTGATGCTGTCCTGCAGCACCTGCATCGAGTCGGCCTGAAAGTAGTCCTGCAAAAGCGCAAAAAGGATGGAGGTGCCGTAGGGTGCCCGGCTTTCACGATTGTAAGTCTCGCGCCAGTCTAACTGCTTCGGCCCGCCTTTTCGGAACAGCAGTACCAGCAAAACTGCGACGAGCAGCAGAGCCAGGGCAATGAATGCTATGCGGCGCTTATTTTGCATGGGCTATCCGGTAAGCTTTGATCTGCTCGTCCAATTGCTGGAAGTAGGGAGCTACCGCTTGGTAGTCCTCGGCGCTCATCTCGTGGTTGCCGTACCAATAGTGTTCGAAAATACGGGTCACCTGTGCGAAGGCAGGCTGCAGCTCCGGCACTCGGCTTAGCTCCTGCCAGTACTGCCGGTTCGTTTTGTCCTTTTTCCAGGCCAACAGCTCACGCAAGGACAGCTCCTTGAGCACCGACAGGTAATGCAGCCGGATAGCCAGCCGGAAGTTGCCGTCTTGCACAGCTCGCTGCAGGTAGTCCCCGAGTTCGGCTTCGTGCAGCTCCTCCTCGATTTGATCCAAGTCGATCTCCGCGCTGCTGCCGTAGGGGCGGACTTTTTCGTTGCGGGGCCGCTGCTGCAAGCCGAGCAAATAGCGGACCAGGAAAGCGATGCCCACCGCAACAGCAATGAAGAACAATATCTTCACCAGCGCGTCCGCCAGCTGCCCGTCCAGCAAAGGGCGGGACTGCCGGGGAGGCTCGGAAGGCGGCGGCTCCTCCCCTCCCCCGGATTCAGTGTTGCTCTGCCGGCGTTTTTTTTCTTCGGCGGCCCGGCGCGCCTGCCCACTGTACTGAATGCCTTCTTTGGCGGAAGCCCACTGTTCCCGGTCGAGCTGCCGGGCGGGCATAGGCTCCTCGGCGTAGGAAGCCGGGGCACTGGCCTGAGCCGGCAGCAGAGATGGCAAAAGGAAAAGCCATAAGAGGAAGAGGTGTCTGATCATATCTGCCTATTCTTTTTCCAGGCCCTGAATGCGCTTTTGGATACCAATTTGGTGAATATTGTCCCGCAGCCGCGGCGCTTCCTGTATTTCCAGCAGGCTGTAGTACAATAAGCCGCCGCCGGCCAGCGCCATGCCCAGTACGAGGTACAACACGCTTACGCTAATAAAAGTTAGCACAATGGTAGAAAGCGTTGCCATCTGCTCGTCCGGCAATTGGATGATCCAACTGAACAAGTCCAGGTAGAACCAGGCCAGGGTGGTGTTGACCAAAGAATAGAACAACAGCCCTACCAGGAGGAAAATCAGAGACAAGCTGAACCCCCGGCTGAAATTGGGGAAATACAAAGCTACCGCCCGGCTGCCGCTCGCAAATGGATTGCGCCGCTCCCGCAGGCTGATGTAGCCCCAAAGCGCCGGGAATACTAAGAATGCGATAAGTACAAAGGGAGTGAACCAGCCGTTGAAATAGAGCAGGTAAGCCAAAGCGCCGGCGGGGAACAGCAGCTTCAGATAAGCTAGGATGCCCGCGCGGGCCCGCCCCAGTTCTTCGGACTGCAGCCGCCGGAAAACTACCAAGCTTACCAGGGCAAAGGCCAGGGTGTTGGCCAGCGGCACAAAGGGGGCTCGGTCGTTCTGAAAAAACTGATCGATCTGCCCGATGCCGGATAAAGCGCCGGCGGGGAAGCGGAAGCGCCCGCCCCACTCGGCAGCGCCGGGCAAAAACACCAACGCCAGGAACAGCAAGGCGCCCCCGGCGGCCGAGAGCGCAATTCTGCCGATGTGTTTCTTGAGAAAAACGAAGACGTCGGAGAAGATTTCCCCGGAACTCAGTATCTGATCGAAGCGCAAGCGCTGTTCCCGGTCAGGCGGCAGGCGGGGCTCCCGCAGCGGTGCCTCAAAGCCGATCTGCGCCTTAAGCCGCGGATAAGCTACAAAATACAACAGAACGAAGAGCAGGCAAACCAAAATGAAGGCCCCGCGCAGCAGGTCGGGGGTCTCCGTGTAGCGGGTCAGGTACCCCTCAATAAAACCCGCTAGCACGAATATGGGGACGATGCCAATCATGATTTTAATGCCGCGCCGCGCCGAGCGCTGAAAGGCCTGCGCCCGGGTGTAGGTGCCTGGAAAGACCAGCCCGCGCCCCATTGTGATGCCCGCCGCGCCGGCGATGATGATGGCGGATATCTCCAGCGTGCCGTGTATCCAAACTGTCAGGAAGGACTCCCAAAACAGGCCGCGCTCGATGAAAAAGTACTGAAACGCCCCTAGCATGATGCCATTGCGGATGAGAATGGCGATGCTGCCGATGGTGAAAAAAGCCCCCATCACAAAGGTGAGAAAGGCGACGAAGAGGTTGTTGAAGGTGATGCCCAACGACATGCCAAAGGCGCCTTTGTCTTTATAGACCGCCATGGGGTCGCCCTTTTCTATGTTTTCTTTGGTCATCTCCACATAAGAGTCGCCCAAAATGAGGTTGAGGAATTCGCTGTCGTTGGCACTCGATACCATACCGATGAGAAAGGCCAGGGCAAAGACCAGAAAGGCGGTGCGGAAATCGCGGCGGGATTGGTACATCAGCTGCGGCAGCTCGTCGGTCCAGAAGGTGAGCAAACGGTTGGCGTGAGAACGCCGGCTGCGGTAAATTTTGAAGAAAATGCGTTGGGCCAGCCCGTTGAGGTACACCCGGACAGAGCGGTTGGGGTAAAAGGTGCGGGAGTAGGACAGATCATCGGTGATCTGTACGAAAAGTTCGTTGAGTTTATCCGGGTCGTTGTGTTTGCGCTCCAGCGATTGCTCGAACTCTGCCCACTTTTCTTTATTTTGCTGGATGAATTTGGTCTCGCGCATTACAACGGTTGCTGGATGAAACTCTATTTTAGGAAATAAATTGCAAACTATAAACCCATTCCCGTACTCAGGGGTTGAAAATTGCCTACAGAACCTGCTGCATGGACACCATAGACATCCGCACGACCCAGAATGTGGTCATCGAATACGAACTAGCCAGCCTGCGGGAACGCATCTTGGCTTTCCTGTTGGACTTGCTGATTTTCGGCCTGCTGTACCTTTTCCTGGTACTGCTGCTCATCGGCCCGCTGGTCAGCAGCATGAGCTCCGGCCGCATGCTGGTGATGGTCGTCTACCAGCTGTTTCCCATCATTGGCTTCATGGGCTACCATTTGGTTTCAGAAATAGTTGCCAACGGGCAGTCCTGGGGCAAGCGCTCCATGGGCATACGAGTGGTACGGCTGGATGGTAAGGAGCCGGGGCTGAGCGACTACCTGCTGCGGGCCGTTTTCCAGATCGTTGATGTGCTTTTCTCCGCCGGGATCCTGGCCGCCTTGCTCATCAGCTCCTCGGTGAAAAACCAGCGGCTGGGGGATATGACGGCGAGCACTACCGTCATTCGCATCCGGCAGAACCTGCGCTTCCACTTAGCGGACATCCTGAACATTTCCTCCCTGGAGGATTACGAGCCGCAATACCCGCAGGTCGCCCAGCTGAGCGAGCAGGACATGCTGCTGATCAAGAACGTGGTAGGGCGCTACCGCCACCACCGCAATTTCGCCCACGAGCGGGCGGTGCTGGAGCTGGTCCGACACCTGCAGGAGGTGCTGGAGATCGAGCAGGAGCCGGACAGCAAAGAGGAGTTTCTGAAGACCTTGATCCGGGATTATATTGTGATTACGCGTTGATGGAAGCTGGCAGCTTCTTCTCTCAATAAAAACGGGCTTCTGAAACAACAA
>CAYNIT010000264.1:0-6321 GCA_964397205.1 uncultured Phaeodactylibacter sp.
TCCCCGAAATCGTCACGGCCGATTTCCCAAAGCATCACGCCGCCGGCCGACTCCATGGCCAGTTCCGTTTTGGCAATAATGGTTTGCAGGCCATTGTAGTACACTTCGCCCATCCTGTCCTGCTGAGCGTGTTGCGAGCTCAGCTCGACGATTTCGGCATAATTCATGGAACGGACGCGGGAGGGGTTGGAAAAATCCCAGCCGTAAAAGGGCAAGCCCAGGACCACTTTTTTAGCTGGCAAGCCCTGGGCTTTCCAGTACTGCAGAGCAGACTCGGCCAAATGATAGGGGGAATGGGGCCCCGGGCGATCAGGTGCCCAGTGCCCGGTCAAATCGTAAGCCATTATGTTGAAAAAGTCTACGTGCCGAAATACATCCCGGCTCAGGTGCTTGTAGCGGTGCTTGGCTGGCACGGCCACCGAAAGCAATTTGCCTTCCCGATGCAGGGCACGGCCGAGGGAACGCAGAAAGCCGCCGTAGTTATGGTCTACGCTTTTCCATTCCAGATCCACGTCTACCCCATCCAAGTTGTGAGTATGCAGGTACCGGACAATTTTCTGTACGAAAGCCGGGCGGTTCCAGGGCTGCAGGAGGTCTTTCCAGGCGGCGGCTTCTTTTTCGTTCAGCGCTCCGCCCGCCAGGGAAATCATCACCTTGACGCTGTCTCGGCGCGCGCGCTCTACCACCGGTTTGAGGTCGACACCGCCGGTTTTCAAATACCCGCGCTCGTCGGGATTGGCAAAAGCTATGCAGAGGTGGGTAAGCTTATCCAGCTGCAATTGGTCTATGATTGGGAACCGGTAGTAAGGAAGGTAGCCTACGACCTTATGAGAAGTATCGCTTTGCTGCGCCAGCAGCAGGGGGTAAAACAGCAAGCCCAGCAGCAGGCTCATAATCGCTCGTTTGCTCATGGGTGTGGTTGCAGGAGTTTTTTGTAGTCTGTCAACTCAAAATTTATGATCGCTGCGCCCGACGATTAAAGACTGGCTTTCTGCCCACCTTGCCGGTAAGGCAGGCGGAGGTTTGTCACAAATCCTAAGTTGTTGGGCTATAGCCGCAACGGGAGGAAATCATCCCAGACAGAGACTGATCAATCAGTATCCGGGGGTAATATAGGAAAAATTTAAATTCAAATGAAAGTTATTCCAGCGAGCGCACGTCCAGGTCGTACAGCACCATGCCGTCTTCTTTGAATTGCCTGGCTTTTTCCAGCAGGGCTTCAGCCCCCCAGGCTTCTACCAAAGTATCGCCGGGCCGCTGAGCGTCGTACAGGCCAAACAGGAAGCGGATGTCGCGCTTTTCAAACTGCTCAAAATCGAAAAGGTAATAGCGGCTCTTGTTGCGGTATACTTTGTCGGTGCTGAAACTCTCCGGGTTTGGGGCACGGAAAGGGTAAGTACGGCCCTCTGGGCTTCTGCGGTGATAGAGCGCCAGGTATTTGGTGCGCCCGTCCAGCCCCTCAAAGCCTTCCAGGTCTACCATCTGAAGCTCCCGGCGGCCCATTTCTTTGTGATCGTTCATCAGGCCTTGCCAGGAAGATAGTTTGCGCACTTTGTGCTTGGTGCTGCCCGCCGCCCAAGTAGCCAGGTAAAAAGACTGGCTATCAGCGGTGTAGGCTTCGATATCCTGCATGACAAAGGTGTCTTTGGCCATCTGCCGTTTTAATGTCACTAATGAGTCCCATCCGGGCACCTTTCGCAGTACAATGGAGTGTGTTTCCTGATCTTCTTTCCAGATGCCGTAGTACAGCCGGCGGCCTTCTTCCGTTCCGGTCTCTACATCGATGAGCCGAAACCCTTTGGCCTGCAGGCTGGCGTGCGTGTCCTGGAATTCTTCCCAGCTGCTGCCCAGCACAAGCTCAATGGGCCCCTCCCCTTTTTTGAAAACAGCAGTAAAGGCAGCCTGAGCCAGCAGGGAAGCCGGCAGAAGGGCCAGTAACAAGACGAACAGGCGATTTTTCATAGTGGCAATTGGTTTGGTCTTATACGCTGCAGCGCTGGCAATTATTGTTTGGCGGCGGCGATGAGGGCGGCATAGCGGTATTTTTCTTTTGCTAAGCCGGAATCGATTTTTGCCCAATTTACCCTGTTACAGCTACCAGGCCTGGCAGTCTGCCCTTGCCGAAAGCATTAGCTTTATTTGGGTATGAATCAGAATTACTATTTCTTTGCAATTCATTTAACAACTCATTAGCACTTGGCTGAAAACATTCACCCTATATTTGACCGCTTGCTGCAACGCAACGACCGCGAGCGGCGCTTGGGCCAGCGCAGCAAGGTCCTTTGGTTCACGGGCCTGTCTGGCTCCGGCAAAAGTACCATAGCCACGCAGCTGGAACGGCGGCTTTACAACGAAGGTTTCTTAGCTCAGGTGCTCGATGGGGACAACATCCGCAGCGGCATCAACAACAACCTCGGTTTCAGCGAGGAAGACCGGCGGGAGAACATCCGGCGCATCGCGGAAGTCGCGCGGCTCTACCTCAATACCGGGATCATTACCCTCAATTCTTTCATCAGCCCCACCCGGCAAATCCGTGCTATGGCACGGGGCATCATCGGTGCAGACGACTTTATTGAAATTTACGTCAATGCACCGCTCGAAGTTTGCGAGGGACGAGATGTCAAGGGGCTCTATCAAAAAGCGCGTTCGGGGCAGATCAAAGGCTTTACCGGCATCGATGCGCCCTACGAACCCCCCTTGCAGGCGGCGCTGGAGATCAAGACCCATGAAGACAGCTTGGAAGATAGCGTGGAAAAAGTATTTGAATACATTCAACCGATAATCACGTACGATGGCGCCTAGCTGTATGGCCTATGGCAGGGCCATGGCTAGCGATACCGTATCAACCCAATACATCATATGAGTTACCATCTGAACCACTTGAAAGAACTGGAGTCGGAATCTATTTTTGTCATGCGGGAAGTCGCTTCCCAATTTGAGCGCCCCGTACTGATGTTTTCCGGCGGCAAGGATTCCATCCTTATGGTGCACTTGGCGGCCAAAGCTTTCTACCCGGCTCGTATCCCTTTTCCTCTGCTCCATATTGATACCGGGCACAACTTCCCGGAGACGCTGGAGTACCGCGATCAGCTGGTGGAGAAGCTCGGCGCAAAACTTATCGTTGGCTCTGTACAGGAGGCCATCGATAAGGGGCACATCAAAGAAGAAAAGGGCTACAACGCCAGCCGCAACTACCTGCAGACCCATGTGCTGCTGAAGTCTCTGGAGGACGGCAAATTCGACGCTGCCCTGGGCGGCGCACGCCGGGACGAGGAAAAGGCCCGCGCTAAGGAACGCTTCTTCTCCCACCGCGACGAGTTCGGGCAGTGGGACCCCAAGAATCAGCGGCCGGAACTCTGGAACCTTTTCAACGGCAAGAAGCACTTCGGCGAGCACTTCCGGGTATTCCCAATCAGCAATTGGACGGAGCTCGACGTGTGGATGTACCTGGCCGCTGAGGAGGTGGAGCTGCCCAGCCTCTATTTCGCCCACCGCCGGCAAGTATTCGAACGCGACGGCATCCTGCTGGCAGATTGCGAGTACATTCAAAAACGCCCGGAGGAGGAAGCTGAGGTAGAAGAGCGCCTCGTGCGCTGCCGCACCATCGGTGATATGACTTGCACCGGCGTATGGGAATCAAAAGCGGAGAGCATCGAGGACATCATCAAGGAAGTATCCATCGCCCGCAAGACAGAGCGCGGCGGCCGGGCCGACGATAAACGCTCAGAAACAGCCATGGAAGACCGGAAAAGAGGCGGGTACTTCTAATACATTAATAGCAAAAAAAGACTTGAATTCGATGACCAATATTATAGATACAGAGCTCCTGCGTTTCACCACCGCAGGCAGCGTAGACGACGGCAAGTCCACCCTGATCGGGCGGCTGCTGTACGACAGCAAATCGATATTTGAAGACCAATACGATGCCGTGCGCGAAAGCAGCGAGCGCCGCGGCGAGAAGGGGGTCAACCTTGCGCTGCTGACCGACGGCCTGAAGTCCGAGCGCGAGCAGGGCATCACCATAGACGTGGCCTATCGCTACTTCGCTACGCCCAAACGCAAGTTCATCATTGCCGACACACCGGGCCACATACAGTACACCCGCAATATGGTCACCGGGGCATCCACTGCTAATGTGGCGCTTATCTTGATCGACGCACGCAAGGGGGTCCTAGAGCAAACCCGGCGCCACGCTTTCATCGCTTCCCTGCTGCAAATCCCTCACCTCGTAGTCTGCATCAATAAAATGGACCTAGTGGCCTACAGCGAAGAAACCTACGAGAAGATCAAACAGGACTTCGAAGAGTTTTCTTATAAACTCGATGTCAATGATGTCCACTTTATACCCATTTCGGCTCTAGAGGGAGACAATGTGGTAACCAAGTCTGAGAAGACCCCCTGGTACGATGGCTCTACCCTGCTCTACTACCTGGAAAACGTGCACATCGGCAGCGACCATAACTTCATTGACTGCCGTTTCCCTGTGCAGTACGTAGTGCGGCCCAATAATGATGAGTACCATGACTACCGCGGCTACGCTGGCCGCATCGCCGGGGGCGTTTTCAAAAAAGGCGACAAAGTCATGCTGCTGCCCTCGGGCTTCACTTCTAAGATTGCCAAGATAGACACCTACGACGGCGAGCTGGAAGAGGCCTACCCGCCGCTGTCGGTCACTATGCTGCTGGAAGACGATCTCGACCTGAGCCGCGGCGATATGATTGTGCGGGAGAACAACCATCCGGAGGTCGAGCAGGACCTGGAAGTCATGGTCTGCTGGTTCTCCGAGCAGCCCCTGCAGCTGCACGGCAAGTATACGCTGCTGCATACTACACAGGAGGTGCGCTGCATCATCAAGGAAATCCGCTATAAGCTGGACATCAACACCCTGCACCGCAAGGAGGAGGACACCAACATCGGTATGAATGACATCGCGCGGGTGGTCATCCGTACTACCAAGCCTCTGTTCTACGACATCTACCGCAAAAACCGCATCACCGGCAGCCTGCTCTTCGTTGATGAGGGCACCAATGATACGGTGGGGGCTGGGATGATCATTTGACGGCGCAGGAAGAGGCGCTGTAGCCGCCGATTTTTTGTTGCACACGGCCGATTATGAGGAAACCAATTGGCGGATTTTTCCGTTTTGTCGGTACAACTCAATACAAACTCGGCTGTTATGCAACACCTTTACCTCCCGGCCCTGCTCGCCCTGTTTTTCATTACTGCCCTCAGCGCCCAATCCCCCAAAATCGAAGATTTTCGCTTGGCAGGGGACGCGCGCCGTACGGGCGATAACTGCATCGACCTGACCTACGACCGCGATTGGTCTTCGGGTTCCCTCTGGCATCGGGAAGCCATTAGCTTGGACGCTGCCTTTAATATGGAGTTGCGTGTCATGCTCGGCTGCAAAGACCGGCAAGGTGCCGACGGTATGGTCTTTGTTTTCCACCCGCACGACCGGCGCATTGGCTACAGCGGGGAAGGCATGGGCTTTGCAGGCTTGCGCCCTTCGATCGGTATAGAGATTGACACTTGGCTGAACGAGCATCTGGGGGACCCAGCGGAGGATCACATTGCGCTGCTGCGCGATGGCTCGGTACAGCATTTTGACAACAATCTAGCGGGGCCCAATGCCATTCCCAATATTGAGACTTGCAGCGAGCATCAATTGCAGATACGCTGGTCGCCGGGCAACCAACTGCTGAGTGTCCGCCTTGACGGCCGGCGGGTACTCAGTTACCGGGGCGATCTAGTCCGGGACATCTTTCGGGGCAAAGACAAAGTATACTGGGGCGTTACCTCCGGCACCGGCGCCTACAGCAACCGGCAAGCCATTTGTTTTGAAAAACTGGAATTTACCCTGGCGGACAAGCTCAAGCCCTTGGAATTGAGCGGCGAAAAAGCTAAGCGCCTAATGGAGGGGGAGTTCATTTCCCTGAGCAATATTCAGTTTGAAAGCGGCAGTGCTCGACTGCTGCCAGCTTCGAAGCAGGAACTGGACGAACTCGTGCGCATCCTGCAACAGCGCCCCAAATGGCAGCTCGACATTTTAGGCCATACGGATAATGTGGGCAGCTCGAGCAGCAATCTTCGGTTATCGAAACGCAGAGCCAAGGCGGTTGCCGATTACCTTAAGCGGAAAGGCGTTAATCCTGAGCGCATGAACGCCCGGGGCGTAGGAGAAGCGTACCCCAAGCACTCCAATCGGACAAAAACGGGGCGGCTAAAGAACCGCCGCGTCGAGTTTCGGTTTACCAAGCCTATTGCCTAAGGGGTCGCGCAATAACAAGTTACCTAGAGTAGGCGAAGTTATTTTGTGCG
>CAYNIT010000265.1:0-6307 GCA_964397205.1 uncultured Phaeodactylibacter sp.
ATGTTTCAATCCTACTTTCTCTGGATTATGCGCTCTAAGTCGCTCAATACGTCCGCACATGGCAGCGTAAGTCTGTTTCAATCCTACTTTCTCTGGATTATGCGCTCTAAGAGATCGTCCTCCTCCAAGATGATGTCCGGCGTTCCGGGTTTCAATCCTACTTTCTCTGGATTATGCGCTCTAAGTCGTCTAGCTTGCTAAGCTACTCGTTTTCAATACAAAACGCAACTTTTGCTCAGCAAAAAAAACAGAGCGTAGCCTATATGTCAAAGAACTTTCGCAGGCCTCTGCGGCGATTTTCGAAAGCACAACTCGCTGGCGGCCAGAAGGTTGGAGGTCGTTTTGGCAACCCGCTCCATAAATTGGCCGCCGGAAGCCCTATTTGATGCAGACATTGCGATAGGTACAATTTACGCAACGCCGCTTAAACCGCGTAGCTTTGGGGTAATAATTTTGCTGCACAATGTGCTGAATATCCCGAGCGGCACGCTCTACCGCCTCCACGTGCCGCTCCCCGATAGGAACCTCCACCAGCTTGTTCTTGCTGCGGGTGTACACTAGGAAACCGCGCTCCACCGGCTGGCCGAAGTTCTCCCGGATCAGCCAGGCATAACAATACAATTGCGTTTTGTAGGTCTCGTACACCTTCTCGTCGTAGCGCGCGAATTTGTAATCCAGCGGTGCCATCGTGCCGTCTTTGAGCCATAGCACCTCATCGACCTCCCCGCGCAGCAGCTCGTTGCTCAGGTACTGGTCTAGGCGCTTGTCCGCCACGCCTATGCGCTTGCGCAGATACTCCACATTCTGACGCGCCCGCTGCAGGTGCAACTCCCGGCCCCGCATTACCTTGTAGTACTTCTCTTCGTGCTGCGGGATGTGCAACACATACTCGAAGTAGGTGTAGCGCGGGCAATAAAGGTATTCAATGATTTGGGAAGGGGTAATGCTAAACATACTCGGAATTTTAGAAGAATAAGGCCTTCACCTCATCCGTCACCAGCTTCTTGTCCAGCGCCTGCCCCAGGCAGGTGGTCTGCTGCAATGCCGATTGGCTCATCGGGAAGATATATACCTTGTCCTTGTCCTCGTCAATCTCCTGCTCCAGCTGCAATTCCAGCACATCCTTTTCATTGGCGTTGAGCGTACCTAGAAAAACCGAGTACTGCACCCGGTACAAGCCCGCCTGCTTGCAATACCTCGCCACCCGGTTGCGGGCGCGGTCCTGTTCGATATCGTACATCACCCAAACAATCATTTTTCATAGGATTTAATAAGCTCGTTGGCCATTTGATGGGCCTCAAATTGAATGATATTGCCCCGGCTCTGATTGCGCCCCCGGTAGCGGATGCGCTCCTCCTCCAAGTGGCGGTTGAGGCGCTCCACCAGCAACACCTTACCTTCTTGGTTCAGCCGGCAGCCGTTGGCCAGATCGTCAACCTGATCCTGCCGTACCTTCTTCCCGGAGAACAGCCGGAATACCGGCTCCTCGGCAAAAATGCGGAAGGGCTCGATGAAGTCGTACACCAAGCTTTTGTAGTTGTAGCCGTCGCGGTGCAGGAAACCGAGGTAGGGGTCGAGGCCGGCGAGGATGAGGGCTTTTTCCACCCGGGCATAGAGTATGCCGTAAGCATAGTTGAGGAAGGCGTTGAAGAGGTCGGCAGCGGGCCGGAAGCTGCGGCCCTGGAATTGGTAATGCCGGGGCAGCACATGGCTCAGCACTTCAAAGTACAGCCGGCCGGCGGTGCCCTCCCACCCGCGGATCTGCTCTGCTACCTCGTCGATCTGCGGCGCTTCAATAGCCGCCAGGCTTTCGCGGATGCGCTGCAGGCGCTGCAGGCGCTCATCGAGGTAATCGCTGTGCTGCGGCCGGTGGCTGGCCAGCCGCTTGACGAAGTCGACCTGATTGTCGAGCTTGGCGCCCAGCCACTGCTGTGTATAGGCCAGCGCCGCCGGCCCCAGGCTGGCTTTGAGCTGCTCCTTGCGGATGAGCGTGGTGCTGCCCAGTTTGCTGTGCCATACCCGGCTGTAGGGCTGCCCGTTGCTGGCCAGGAACACAATGTCGATGTTGTGCTGCATGGCCAGCTTCACCGCATTGGCCGAAAGGGCAACCCCGTCGCTTACCCAGATGCTTTTCACTTTGTGCGCCGCCAGGGGCGTTTTCTGCACCTCCCCTTCCACCCGCTTGCGGATTTCGAACATCTGATCGCGCACGTGAAGGTAGGCGCCGTAGGTGTTGAGGTGTATCTGCATAATCAAGGTTTAGCTCGCTTTACCGCCCCGAAGCCCCGCGCTACCGACTTGCCCAGGCCAATATACTCCGGCAGCCGGGCATTCGTCACAAAGCCGCCTTTAAACATCACCATCGGCTGCTCCTTAAACTTGGCCTGCACGGCCTGCAGCTCCAGCAGCTCCACCATCACCCGCTCTTCCTCCCAGTAGCCCACGCCCTTGAAAAAGGCAAGGATGTGGCCGGTGAGCAAACGCTGCAGCATGCCTTTGCGCTCCCGCTCGGGCAAAGCCTTGTAGCGCCGGAAATTCTCCTGATTGAGCGCAAACCAAGGGTTGGCAAAACGGTAGCGGTGCAATGCCCCCTTGACGCCCAACTCTACTTCCCCGCTCTTGACCTGCTTGCTGTGCACCGGCAGCTCTAAGCCGCCCAGGTCCAGCCGCTCTACTTTCAGAAAGTGCTGTATCAACAGCTGCGCGCCTTCCCCCAACCCGGTGACAGTAGGCTTGCCGCCAATGACCTTGTACTGCACCAGCGGATAACGGTAAATGGGCCGCCCGTCTGCTCGGTGGTTGTGCCATAAATCAGACACCTCGCCGAATTGCCGGCTGAAATAGCCGCGCAGCTTGTGGCCGTCGCGGGGGGAGAGGCGGAGGTCGGGGAAGGTGATGGTGGTTTGGTGCATAAGCTGAAAGATTGTGCTGCCCAAAGCCGCTGCGTTTTCGCAGAGAAGGGTTTTGGGCAACCCATTAAAACATATAGAGTTCTTTGGATTCTGTTTCTCGTTTAAAGCCGGTGTTGCGGTCGTAGTAGGTCTCGAGCAGTTCCAATGGGACGACTAAAATGTTCTCTTCTATTTCGTTAATGGTTTCCAGACCATGCGTGTAGAGGTTTGGGACCGATATGATGTGCTGTTGGAAAGCCCGTTTGTAGTCCTTGTCAAATTCTTCTTTGGAAATCTCTCCGATAATCTTTTGGAAATAGAGTTGACGAATCTTTTGGCTCTCCCTGTTTAATTCAACAAAGACGGAACGGTAATCACCGGACTTTTCGATGATGCGAAAAGCTGAAACAGGGCAGTCTTCCCAACTATCAGCATCATAATTTAGAGTTTTCATAGATTTGAAAAACTTCCTTGCTTTATTGAAAGAGGATCGGTCTGAAATACTATCAAAATATTGATGGATCAGTTCCAAATATTCTTTTTCGGGTATTGCTGATTTGTCGCTTAGAGCCCTTTTAGCTTGAATGGTAGTCAGCTTACCATAGATTTTCTGGCACTCTCCAAAATCAATGATGTAAAGAGGAGCCCCCGACCTCTTTTTGTCATTGTGCCGGTTTATTCGTCCGGCAACTTGTACAATAGAATCGATAGGCCCCAAATCGCGGCACCCCATGTCAAAGTCGATGTCTACACCGGCTTCTACAACCTGAGTGGCAATCAAAATTGGTGCTTTGCTATCATCCAAAGCTTGGTTTATAGCCGCAATCCGCTCCACTCTTTCAATTGGAGCAATATTAGTGGATAGGTAAAATACCGGATTATCCAATTCTTTTTCCTCGAAGTGTTTTCGGATAGCATCAAAAATAGCGATAGAACGCTTGACGGTATTACAAACAATGATACAGGATTTGTCTGGCGACCATAAATCTGGGAATAGCTCTTCAATGAAGGCTAGGCTCCTTTCTTCTTGCTCGCCCTCTAACGCCTCTAGTTTGGGATGTATCGATGTGCGATTGAAGAGTGCAAATACCGACTCATGGGAGGTCAATAACTCAAGTGGCTGTACCTGTTCCCCTTCTTTGTTTAAGATTTCGGCTTCTGCTAATTCGAAAATTTTCGGTTTTGTGGCGGTCATCAGGACAATCCTAGCGCGCAAAAATTTGGCCAGGAAATGCAATGCAGCACCAATAAGCGGCATTTGATCCAACTTAAGGGTTTGCACTTCGTCCAGGATAATGATACTGCCGGCATAGTGATTGAATTTCTTGAGTAGCTTGTTGCGGTGGCAAATCAGCGTCTCGAAAAATTGCACGAAGGAAGTAATGACGATATCCCCCTGCCAGGTATCTAGCTTCATGAGTTTTTGATGGTACTGCTCGTAGTCGCTGTCTTCCTGAATGCCAAATACATCGGCAAATTGATAATGACCTAAAATACGAGCTTCACTTTTGTCAATGGTTTTTTCATATTCCCGCAGGGCTTGTTCAATGATGTTGATAAAGGGCAAGGCGTAAATGATTTGCGGCTCATGCCCTTCTTCTTTTCGGATTTTGGATTTGAACTTCAAAGCAAAATCCAGGGCGGTCATCGTTTTACCGATGCCTGTAGGAGCAGTTAGCGTAAAAATATAATGATCAAGGATGTTTTCCTTTTTAAGGTGGCTTACTACTTCTGTTCTACAGAAGTTGCGCACTTCGTTTTGACTAAGACTCTTTAGGTCAGCCACCTTATCCTTGGATGGCTGCCCAAAGCGTTTATCTACACGTTCTGCATCAATACTAACTCGAGGGTATGGCGATGTATCGGAAGCATCAAGCTTGTCGCCTTCAATAAGCAGGGAAAACAGGTAGTTGCAGAGGTAGTAATATTGAATGTTAGATTCCCTCTTTTTCCACATCCTTGCTGCTTTGCGCAGAGGCTTAATTTCAGGATACTTAAGATGCCGCTTTAGGTCGCTGACCCGAGCCTCCTTTTCTATTTCATCTAGTTGTTCCTCAATACTCGCGAGTTGTTCAGCAAAGATTTTTTGATTATTGGCATCCTCAAGTTTCTGCATCAAATCTCCAAGCGGAAACAGATGGCTATAATGCCTGTAAATAAGCAATAATGCTATAATTGCCAGCTTTTGCTCCCCTTTCCCTACCCAACGGTGATAAGCTGCATAGCTGCCAAACCTTGCATGCTGCTTGAGCTTCTGGTCTATAGGAGGTCTTTGCAGCAAATAGTTTTGAAAGTAAGGTGTGTATTTGCCTAAATCGTGAAGCCGAACGATGTCTTCTAGCAGAGCTTTGACTTGGATTTCATCCCAATCGAATGCAACTTTTTCATACCAATGGTGAAGTGCTTTATCGAGCACACCTTGAGTATGTGTGCTGAGCAACTTACTTCCAACGACTTGGCCATCTGCTGTCTTTGTACTATGGGAGTAGTGGGTCATGCGTCCATAAATTGCAGGTTTAATGAACCGTTATGTAGCTTGATTTCCCAAAAAGGGGCATTAAGTTTTACCCTCACCGGGTGATCAGAAACCGAAAATAGCAGACGGTTCATGCTTTTGAGTTCTCGCGTACGCTTTTTATCGCTGTGAAACTCTCCGGGCAGGAGTTCTTCTTCCACCGAATTGTAACGGTCAAGTTGATCCTTTTCGAAGGAGAGTTCTTCCACCATTTCAGAAGGTACAGCACTGTTCATTAGCACAAACCCGTCCTCTTTCCGCTCTGATATTTGGTCTTCCCTTAGCAGTTGGACATGGTTTAAATTAGCTTGGAAGTTGGCAGTGCCAAGAGAAAGGTTGTACACCGGAGGGTGATGGAGCAAATGGCCTGTTAATTCCGTAAAGATGTCATCGTTCTCATGGGCAGGTGCAATGAAAACCTGGTAAGCCACATCGCCTTTTGTTAGCTCTATTGGCGATATCACTTCAAAAGGGGTTTGAATGCGCCCTCCATCTCCACGAAAGTCAGAAGCCATATTTTTAGCAAAGTTACCCAGCTTTTTAATGCTTAGAAAATTCACCCGGTGAAAACTTTTTTTGATTGGCTCCAACACCCTTATGCCAAAGTGTACATGCTCTGTAGAAAGCTTTTCATAATAAGTGTCTTTCTGCCATCCCATTGCTGCAGCTACCATACCCATCAAAGTCGTACGGGGTGGAATGCTGAAACTAAAAGCAGTATTATTTGCGTAATATTTTCGGAAGTGCGCCATTTTGCCGCGCACTTCAAAAGTCAAAATTTCCATAAACTGAGTTTTTAGTGGCTCAGCTTACACTGAGAATTCCAAGTCTGCAGAGGTGCGCACTATTACGTCTTTAATCACTTTGCCTTTGTGCTCATTGATGAGCGACTGGAGCTTGT
>CAYNIT010000266.1:0-6273 GCA_964397205.1 uncultured Phaeodactylibacter sp.
GAAAACGGTCATGCCCTACGGCGTATTCGTCGACTTCATGGGGCAGAGCGGCTTGCTGCACGTTTCTGAATTTGCCCACCACCGCGTGGAAAATGTAGAAGATTTCTTCAAGGAAGGAGACGAGGTACGGGTGAAGCTCATCGGTGTGGATAAGAAAACCGGCAAAATCCGCCTGTCCCGAAAAGCCCTGCTGCCTAAAAATGGCGATGGGAAAGAAAGCGGTGGCAATAGCCGAGGCGACCGCCGCGGCCGCGGCGGCAACCGCAACTGATCTCAGCTGCTTCTGAGTACCATACGAAGAATCCGATGAACCGGGTTGCAGGGCAAATACGCACTGTAGCCCGGTTCTGGTTTGGGGGGGGGTAGCGCTTACAGCTTGGCAGATTGGTTGGCCCCAAGGATGGCTGTCAGGGCAGGCCATCTCTGCCCATATACAGGCCGAAACGATGGCTGTTTTTAGGAAGCGACAAATCCCGGGAACTTTTATGGAGTAATAGTTGTACCTTGAGTTGAAATAGTGCATTACTATTTTTTTCCTAAAAAGTCAAGTTTGTCAAAATGGGGCAACTTTTGCAGCACAACAGACGTAATAAAGTTGAACAAGAGTTGCAACCCTAAAATTCCCGGATGCCATGCGCCAGTTAAAGATTACTAATAAAATTACCGCTAGAGAAAGCTTAGCGCTTGACAAGTATCTCAACGATATCGGTAAGATTCCCATGCTTTCCCCCGAGGATGAGGCAGATTTAGCCCGCCGGATTCGCGAAGGAGATCAAGAGGCACTAGACAAGCTCACGCGTTCCAACCTGCGGTTTGTTGTTTCCGTAGCTAAGCAATACCAGAATCAAGGCTTGTCGCTGAGCGACTTGATCAACGAAGGCAATGTTGGCTTGATGAAAGCCGCCCGCCGATTCGACGAGACCAAGGGGTTTAAATTTATTTCCTACGCCGTTTGGTGGATTCGGCAGTCTATTCTGCAGGCTATTGTGGAGTATTCTCGCATCGTCCGCTTGCCGCTCAACAAGGTCGGCTCCTACAATAAGGTCAATGAAGCCTTCCTGTCTTTTGTGCAAGAGTTTGAACGGGAGCCAACTAATGAAGAATTGGCGGAGCTTCTGAATATGACGCCGAAGGAAGTGGCCAATATGCTGAAAGGCAACGGGCGGCACGTTTCCGTTGACGCCCCGATCAGTGGAGAAGACGGCGACTCTACCATGCTCGATGTAATTTCCAGCGACGAAGAAGGGGAAAGCCCAGATGGTTCTCTGATGGAGCAATCTCTCAAGGAAGAGGTACAGCAAGGTTTGTCCATCCTCTCTCCGCGGGAAGTGGAAGTACTTTCTTCCTACTACGGTCTGAACGGCCAAAAGTCGCTGACCCTTGAAGAGATCGGAGACCTGTACGGCTTGACGAGGGAGCGGGTCCGGCAGATCAAGGAGCGCGCTATCCGTCGGCTGCGCAAATCGTATAACCGCAATGCATTGAAATCTTACTTGGGGTAAATCGATCCCTAATTGCTTTAAAATACAGCCCGTTTCCCGTTCTTTGGGGGACGGGTTTTGTTTTGGTGAATACTGGCCTATGAGAATTTGCTGTCTATTGTTGATGCTGTTGCTGCTGCTGGCTTGCGCTGACCGCCCCGCCGACCAGCCGCCGGCCCGCGAAGAAAAGAAGGTGGCGGGGGAGCAAGAAGGGGAGCGGGTGGCGGTAGCCATGCCCTTTTTTCAGTTGAGGAAAAGCCCGGCTCCTGAAAGCCCCGTTATACAGCCATTGCGCAAGGGCGACCGGCTGGCCTTGACTGGAGCGGTAAGCGAAAACAAGAGCCGTTTGACCATCCGAGGCAAGACTTACCACCAAGCTTGGCTGCTGGTGCGTACGGAAGGGGGTAAGGAAGGCTGGGTGCACGCCGCAGCTTTTGCGGACGGGCTGCCGCCTGCCATGAAGTTACAGGCGGTGCTGGGGCCCGATTTGGCAGCAGCAGGGCAGGCTTATCGGGAACGCTTTAAGAATGCGGCGGCTGCAGCAGAATTGGTTTCGGCTCTGCGCCTGGCGCATCAGCTCTGTAGCCAGCTGGAGCTAGCAGGCCGTGCCACGGGCGAAGGAGCGGCGGAGCTGGCCGCCGGCCTTCTGCCGGGCCTGCAGCCAACCTGGCTGCCAGGAGAAAACCGCGCCCGCTGGTATGTCGACTACCGGGTGTTTGGGGCTAAAGCAGCGGCTACCCAAGGCAGGGCAGATGATGAATTAGTGGAATTGTACTACCTTGCTTTTCCCGTAGATAGCATCGGATACCGCTACCCTGGCTGGATGTTGGAAGCGGAAGCCGGCCGAGCCTTCAGCCTGCTGGGGCAGGGCGTGCATACGCGCCTGCTGCGGGCTTTGGATGAACGCCTGCCATTCGGCGGCCAGATTCGGCCAGAACTAGAGGCTATGAAACAACAGCTCATCAACGATATTTGCGGGCCAGGCGTTTTGTATTGGGAAAGGCAGGACAGCGCCGCTGCGGAGCTCAGCCGCCTGATTGCCGATCCGCCTGCGTGCTTGGAGCAGGCCGAAGTGGAAGAGCTGGAGCGAAGGCATCAGCAATTATTGGCAGACAGTACCGCGTCAGCTACCTTTAACCACCGTTCCGGCCGCCCCCGCTAGGCGTTCGGAAGGGGCGCACAGTGGCTGGAAGCGCAAGAAAAACTGAAAAGAAAAACCATGGGATTATACGCACTCATTATGGCACTGGTGGTCCTGGCGGGCATTGTACTGCTGGGGCGGGCATTGAAAGATTTTATGCCTGGCAAAAAGCGCTTGTACAAAGACCTGCAAGCGATGAAAGAGGATATGGACCACTGGGTGGAGGAATTGGTGCCGCTCACTCAGGAAGAACTCGACACCTTCTCCTTCAATCAGATCAAGCAATCGCTGAAGAAGCGCTTCAGCAAACGCGCCAAGGGCATTTTTACTACCATCTACCACGAGCCAGTCCTGGCCTACAGCTACCGGGAGTACTCCGGCCCCGGCCAAAAAGCGGTGCTTCTTGCCCGTACCCGCGACGAAGATTTTGCTTATGTGAAAGGCAAAGAGGGCGTACGCATTGCCATTGGGCAGCGGGAGCTAGGCACGCTCAAAGCCGATGGCACCCTAGTCAGCGCCAAGCATCAAAAAGCTATAGCCGAGGTCAGTCAGGCGGAAGGGGAGCTGCTGCCGGTGCGGGTCAATGATCGGGAGGTAGCCAGCGTTTCCCGCAAAAACCAGGGAACCAGAGCGGAGCTCGGACAGCGCGCTTTCCAATTTGTCAAGGAAGATATGAGCCAGGAAGAAAAAGACATTTTCCTGTCGCTGGCCGTCCTTAAGGTCGTCGATCAGTCCCTGTCACTTTGAATAAGCCCAGTTTTATCCTATATTTACCCCCTTATTACGAATAGCACAGCAGGCATAAGGGCTGTGGCTTGCCTTTTTGCTGCTTTTTCAAACTTTTTAGGAACTTCGCTGTTTCGCCCTTTGACCAATAAAACTACAGTGCTTGCCCGTGCAAGTCGCAGACAAAGGCGGTTCGTCTGGCTGAAAAAGCAAGGCTTGCCGCTGCCAAACTGTAAGCTTATGAATTTATCGAAAAAAGCGAAACTCATCATTTATCGCTTCCGCGAAAAAGGGCTGGAAGTATTTCTCGTTAATGCAGACGACGAAGGCGGCGAAAATTGGGAAATCCCCGAAAGCGAAGTGGATGGCCAAAAATCGCAAACCTTAATCGAGGAAGAACGGCTGATTGAGCTGGATCCGGTAGCTCAGGAGAGCGGTGATTTGGAAGAAGCGCTCGCGGTAGAAGGGGATTGGCACGAGATTCCTTCCCTCAAGGGGATGCTGTTCGAAGATGCGCAAGCGCTGAAGAATAAACTCAAGGAAATGGATCAGGGCACCTTTTTCAATGTGAAGGAAGCCTTTAAAAAAGTGCTGCCCCATCAGTACAATTTCCTGAAGGAACTGAAAGATATATTGGTAGACCGTAATTCGGTGAAGGACCTCTAAACCAGGCTTTTGCCGTTTAGTGTGCTCATACAAAACGGGCAATCCGCCAATTTGGGGGATTGCCCGTTTTTAGGTTTATTCCAGGTTGCCCACCGGTTTGAACAGGCGGCTCCAGTTGATGCCATTGGCCAAGGAGCCTTGCTTGGTAGAGAACCAAATGATGACCGGCTTGCCGACGATATGGTTTTCGGGCACGAATCCCCACACCCGGCTGTCTTCGGAATTGTGGCGGTTGTCGCCCATCGCCCAGTAGTAATTCATTTTAAAGGTATAGTCCTCCGCCGGTGTTCCATTGATGATGATCTGGCCGTTTCGGATGTCCAGCTCATTGTCTTCGTACACATTGATGATGCGGCGGTAGAGGGCGATGTTCTGCGGGTTGATTTTAACTGTAGCGCCTTTCTCCGGCACATAGATGGGCCCAAAATTGTCTACTGTCCAGCCCGGGAAGTTCTCCGGGTCGTGGGGGAACAGTTTGCCAGGCTGCGTTTCCAGCTGCCCCATATCCATGGGGGTGATGGTGGTGCCCGCTTCCAAGGCTTTGATTTTCTCTTTTTGCTCATCGGAAAGCACCATGACGAATGCGCTGTTGCCCTGCTGAGCGACCAGGTCTTCAGAGGAGATGCCCCAATCAGAAAACTTGCTGGTATTGATGCCTGAGCTGGGGAAGTTGACCCGGTACATGTACTGTAGGTGCTTGGGGTTGTCCGCCGGCGCTCCGTTGATGTAAACCTGCCGGTCGATGATCTGCAGGCTGTCGCCTGGAATAGCGATGGCCCGTTTGATGTAGTGGTCTTTTTTGTCCATGGGGCGGGTGATCAGCTCTTTGTTGCCGGTTTTGATCATGCGCGCCTGGGAAGGCGGTATAGCACCGCGGCGGTAGTCGTGGATGCTCCAGGTACGGTTGGGGAAAATGTAGACGCTGTCGCCCTCGGGATAATTGAAAACGATCGGGTCATTGCGGTCGATGCGCTCGAGGGCCGGCAGCCGGTAGTAAGGCAATTTGGGTTTTTCCAGGTAAGACTCACTGTTGATGATAGGCGCGCGGTTGTGCAGCAGAGGCAGCATGGCGATGGTTTGCGGTGTGCGGATGCCGTAGTGCGCTTTGCTGACGAAGAGGAAGTCGCCTACCAGCAGCGAACCCTCCATAGAAGAGGTAGGAATCACATAGGCTTCGATGAGGAACATGCGGATGAAGGCAGCGGCGAATACGGCAAAGATAACAGCCTCGGCCCACTCCCGCGCCTGTGATTTGTGGTAGGGGTTGTTTTGCTGCAGCTTGCGCAGTTTGCGGGGCTGATTATTTTCCTTTGCCTCCTCGATTGCTTTTTTGTATTCCTTTTCCTTGATCAGAGTAGGGCCGTCGTACTTTTCCTCTTGCTTGAAAGCGAGGTAAAAGAAGAAGAACGGGGCGGCAATGACCGCCAGTACGCTGTCCAGAAAACTGTACCGTTTGAAAGATCGGACCATATCGATGGCCATGCCAGCGTAGATGAAGATGTTGACGATGGGGAACAGCAGCCAGGCAGCGTGGGCACCTTTTCGGCCGATGAGCTTGCACCACTCTACGAAATTGAGGCCTGGTACCAGGCCTTTCCAGCCAGCTACGCCTGCCTTTGGAAAAAGAAAGTACAGGCTGATGCTCAACAGCACATACCCAATGATCAGAAAAAGCAAAAATCCCATTTGGATCGGTTTAATTAAGCCGCAAATATAGGGCTTCGGTAGCTATTGCCCGCGAAAAATCGATGAGCATTTGGTTTTAGAGGGCCGGCCGGCGCTAATCCAGGTCCACCACCCAGCCTTCGATGAACAGGCGCTCTGCTCGCCGTTGGCGGTTGAAGTATACCTTGATTTTCTTCTTGAAATGCCCATTGTCCTCTGCATCGTAAGCTACAGTGATGGTTCCAGTAGAATCCGGTGGGATTGGTGTGTCCGCCCAATCTGGTACAGTACAGCCGCAGGAGGTGCGCACATTGTCGATGAGCAGGGAATCGCCGCTTACGTTTCGGAAGTGGAAGTGGTGCTCCGCTGGCTCATGGCGGATGAGGTCGCCCATTTCGTAGGTGGTGGGACCTAGCCATTCTACGACGGAAGCCCGCTGGGGGGAGAATAGCAGCAGCAATAGCAAACTTAAGGGTACGTTCAACAGCATACGGTTAAGCATTTGTGCATCAATCCATTAGTCAAGGCTGCCCCTTTCGCCCTTAGTCTTCTGCCTTGCGATGTATTTCCCAGGTATGGTCTGAGAGCAGCTCT
>CAYNIT010000267.1:0-6155 GCA_964397205.1 uncultured Phaeodactylibacter sp.
AATGCTTTTTGGTTTTCCTGTTTCATGGTGGATGGTTCGGTTGGGGGTGAATATAGAGCATATTTGAAGACGTTTATTCTTCCATCGGCGGATGCAACTCAAAGTAGGGCAGTACATACCGCCGGAACTCTCCCGTCTCGAGGTTTAGCTCATAAGCTGCGCCAGGGTGAGCTCTGGGGTCGCGATTGGGCAGTCCAGAGAGCAGCAGGTGTTCGCCTTTTTCAATTATGGCAACCCCCAATCGTAACCATTCAGTTTTGTTTTCGGAGGGATAGCCAAGGTCCCGGAAGAGGTCATCGCGGATGTAGATGGTGGCGATACCCCCTCGGATAAGTCACTAAATTTGAGTTTAGCGGGTGCTCACATCCCGACATTTATCGTCGGGATTAAATGAGCGTAAAAACCGGATGCCAAAGCTTGCTCCGCAGCATTGCGAGGGCTCATAAAGCGTTGATTTGCAACAGGAACAAGCTCCAAATATGCTCTGACTCCCACAACCGCCGGTACCAATATTCTAACCTTCATCCCGCAATGCTATATACTTCCGTTGCACCTCCGCCAGTTCACGGTACAGCTCGGCATTTTCAGTTTGTAATTTGGAATTGGTGATTTTCAAGTTCTCTATTTCGTTTAGAGCCTGCTGTAGCTCCTTAATAGCCTGCTCCATTTTATCGGTCTTATTCTGAAGCGATTCCTGTGCCCTATGCAAGTGTTGGATTTGCTTTTGGACTTCGGCATCCCCGGCTGCACCTACATCCTTAGTAGGAGCCGCTTTTGAGTGTGGCAAGTCCCGGGGCTCAGCCACAACGGCATCTTCCCCCTGTGAGGTATCTGATGTAGGGCGCGATTTGTCCTCATCGGAATCATCAGTCACAAATTTTTTCTCTAAAACGCCCTCCCTATCTCCATTAGGCGGCTTGTCTACGGTGGAAGCGGCCGGTTTTCTTTCACCCAATTCCCCTTCCGCTGCCCTATTTTGCCGATTCAAGCCATTAAGCTCTTCCTCTTGCGCAGGCTGTATGCCCTCCGGGGGTTCGGTTGAGTCCGCCCTTCCCGGCCCGCTGTTGTCCTGATCGCTATTAGAAGGCTTTTTCTCAAAAGGTTCTTCATCCCCTATACCAGCATAAAAGTCAGGAAACAAAGGCTGCATGTCCACTTCCTCAAGGCTCAGCAAGGTGACGCCCGAGCTTTCGTCAACATCTTGCCCCGGCTCAAGTTTATAGAGCTTCAGAAAGTTGTTTCGCCGCGTCTCGTCGAGGTTTTGGAGCTTCGTGCTGCTCTGAGCACCAACGTCAATCATTACCTTTTTAAATTGCAACTTCTGAATGCGATGCTGTATGAAGTTGCGGTCTTTCAAAGTCGTGCTGCTCAGTTTTCTAATCGCCTTGATGGCATTAAGGAACTTATCATGTGTACGCTCGATGGCACATACTTTTTCAATAGCTGAGACATTCTGACTGGCAACAACCTCTTCTTTCAATATAGCCATCCTCACAAGCGCGTACACCGTTGGCGACTCGGCAAAGTCTTTGGGGGTAGCTTTAGACCGAGCTAGTAATTTGATGAAATACCCTGCTAATTCGGCGGCTCCCTCTGCGCCTTTTATGCGCCCGGCGATGCGTTTAGGTTTGTTGAGTTCCCGTTCTTCTTTAAAATAAGGGTTGAGGATAAAGTCAGCGGCCATGGTAATAAAGCCCGGAGAAAGAATTGTTCTGCGCAGTCTGCCGTTATCATCTGCTACGGATAAGGCCGACGCAAGGAAGAGCTGCGCTTGTTTCAAATTGGCCCTTTTCTTAAGTATTTTTTCTTCGAGGTAAGCCCATGCCCCTTGCTCCGCTGCTCCAAGCTGAACGGCATCCTCGTATCGGTTTGCTTTAAGATAGGCATCAATGACTACCCGAAGGTCGTTACCCTCCCAAGCTTGAGACTTGTTCCCTTCGTAAGCTTTTATTATCTCTTCATGTTTCCCGAGCTGAAATAGGTACAATAGCCTCTCTCCTGCATCAATCGGGGTTTGAAGCTTAGCCTGATAGTAGTCTTTATGGCCGTATTCCTCACAGAGCTCCCAATACTCAACGGCTTTGGCATACTTGCCTGCCCGAGCGTATAATTTGGCGATACTGCTGTAGTACGTGTCGTTCGTCCATTTGACAGAAGACATGCGTTCTGCCAATTGTTGCAAGGTGTATTTGTCCGAATGTTCTGACCAGCCATTTGATAAGTCAGACAGCTTTTGGAAGAACCGCTCCTTCCAGGCTAAACGCCCTCGGCAGCTGCGGTCATTAAAAACTTTTTCCGCTTTTATTATGTACCTCAGTGCATCGTTTATACCTACGGGCGCATCGTTCATGACTTTGGCAATAAACCTAAGGGTGTTGACTTTCTCAGAGCCTCCTTCTTCCTGTACCAGTATTTTTCCCCATGCTTCCCCGAGCAGATAAGCTAAGTTGGCTTCATAGGAAAAGCTTCTGGAGTATTGGATAAATATGTCGCCAGCTTCTTCAAATTGGTGCTCAAACTCCAAAGCTTTAGCCCGACAATAGTCCGCGTCTTTTTTGTACTGAATATCCGGGACCTGTGCAAATGCTTTAGCAGCATCCCTTAAGCGGTCGGAGTCTTCAAACGCCAGGCCGTTTTCTTTTTCCTCCTGCGCAATTTTCAGCAGGCTCTCCAGATCGGTGTTATTTACCATCTCCATATTGCCTTCTTCCAAAAAGCCAGGCTTTATAGCATTGGCCCAGGTTTCGTCAATATCCGGCAGTGCGCTAATCTGCCGCAGGGGCTCCCAAAATGCAGCTACTCCTTCCGGCGTATCAATAACGTAACAATCCTCCTGCGCGCGGGTAATGGCTACGTAGAGCTTATTGAAGAAAAACGAAATTTCAAACTGCTGGCTGGAGGATAATTCATCGTATTTTGTTTTCCCTGCAAGAAGGTTTTCGAGCATATCGTTTTCGTAGGTATCGATAAAGTGCTGGCCAAATTTGTAGATGGCTACATTAGGATACTCTGAGCCTTTTGCCCGGGCAGCACTCTTCACGATGAACTCCTCTTCGAGCATAGCGTCCTGTTCTACCAGGTGCTCCTCCTCTCCATCGTTGCAACTGACCAGATAAACTACGCCTTTCCCGAGTCGATTGAACAGGTCCTGGGGAGCATCGTCTAAAGAAAATAGCTGAGGGCAGGGAGACTTACCCAGCCGCTTAGCTTCTTGTGGCTGCGTTAGGTCTGGGGTGTTCAAAAAGTGACGCCGGAAATACTGGACGACATTTGCGAAATCGACAATCGGGCTACTCGAGCGGTAATTGTAGCTCAGTTCGGAAATGAGCCTATCGTGGGACAGTTCAAAGTTAAGTTCTTCTTCCAGCTCTTTTCCGAATAGACGTTTGAGCTTTTCCAGGCTAAAGCCTGTGGGGTTGACCGTTTGGAAAGGATCTCCCGCAAAAGAAATGGGCACCTGATTTAAATCGGAAAGGTCAAAATCCGAAAAGCGGGACAAGCGGATAATCAATTGCAATTCAATCCGTGTGAAGTCTTGAGCCTCATCGCATAAGATCGCGATCAGCTTTTCAGAAGGTGGGATTTCCTGGTAGCGGTTCAGCACGTCCCTGACCAGGTCAAGCTGATCCCAGTATCCTTTCTTTCGCAAATTGGAGTAAAAGGGCTTCCAGATCTTTTCATACACATTTCTGAAGGTGTCTTTGTCCAGCCGCCCTTTATCCTTTTTAAACAGTTGCTCAAAACTGTTTATATCCAGTGCTTCTATCTCCGCCTTTTGCCCCTTTATAAAGGTGTAAATGACGTACCATGCAATTTCGGCGGAATATCGTTTCTTGGTGTAATCTGGTAGATTGCTGTCATGGTAAAGCTTCCGGAAGTGGGCAAAGTTCACAAATTTGTCTTCAGGGAATAGGCTCGGATCATCCACAAAGTGATCCAACAGGAACCGCCGAAAGGGCGAGAAGTAGCGTTGCAAATCCACATCCTGCAGGTCTACGCCTCTGTATTGAGAGTTATAGGCCAGCTTGCTCCTGGTATCCTGCAATGCTTTCTTCAGCAGCTCTTCGTTTTCCGTAAGGAATATGATCTTGTCCTCGAAGCTGTAGACTTGCTGCCTGAAGATCACCTCTGCAATTAAGTAGTAAAGCATTTCTGACTTACCGCTGCCAGCCTGTCCATTGATGAACTTCGGGAAGTCGTAATCTTTTAGGAGCTCGAGCTGCTCTGGCGACAGAGCAAGGTTGGATTTGTTGTTGTACATCTGCACAGCACGCCAAGATGTCCGGTCCTTCAACAAATTGGCAGGATACGCACGCACGGCCCCTTTAGCAAAATCGTCTTCACTGTATGCCTCTTCACGGATAGCCCGCAGGGGGGCAAAATCAATGGAGTCTCTTATCTTCCGTTGCTGTTCTTCTTCACTGAATTCCTGGCCTAATATGCCTCCATTGTGTACCAGCATAAACTGCTCTACATTCTCCCCTCGTTCCAATAGAAAAGCTTCATGAATAAGATATACCTCCTGATACCGGGAGATGACCAGGTTCCGGTGCCCTTCCAATTCCGCGACCACCTCATGGGTAATGCCGTGATGGCCTGTCTGATGATAAACAGCATCGAGGATCAGGAAAAAATCTCCCAGGTAACTCCCTCCATATTCAGCCGAGAACGTTACCCAATCCTGTGTTTCATAGATCCTGAATTCTGGTTCTATACCAAAAACTTCTTCCTGAAACCAGTTGGTCAGCTCATATGGAGGCACTTCCTTGGCATCCCCCTTTTGCAGTTGATTGATATATTGTTGCCTGGCTAGTTCTACCTCTTCCGATGGCAAAGGATGACGGTCTTTGTAAGTGCCGTCCTCTATCTCAGGCAGGATATAATTTCTCCACCTCGGTTCATATTTAGACTGAGGTATGTACTCTCTGAGAAAGTATATCACATGCTCTTCCCCCCTGTACGGAAACTTATACTCTTGGATTAAGATCCGCATATTCATTCGTTGCCCCATGAAACGTTGCACATACAACCCAGCCCGGTCGTACACTTTTAATGTCTTATTCGGCACGAACGCTCTTCTGGCTTTAAGATGTTCCAGTTTTTTCTGTACAATTCGAATGGTAGTAGGGTCCTCTTGGTGAAACTCGGCATCAAATTGTTGGCAACTATGAAAATATAGCATAATACAAGGGCTTAGTTCAAACTGATTACCATATTAAGCAATGGCAAGCTCATTTAAAAAAACTATGGCTTAAATTTTACTTCGTTTGTTAAACGCTATAGTGTGCAATCCTATACGATATCCTTCATCCTACTGCTACCAAAGCACGCTAGTGAGCAAAAAGAAGCTAATTGGTTTTTACGCGCGTACTCCTTGGAGGTTACAATTTAGACATTGACATATGTCACCCCAGCAGCCCTTGGAAACTGCTATCCTTTTTGGTTTTTTGGAGCGCGCACAGGCAGGTATGGCACAGCTTTTTTTCAGTACGCAAGTCGCTCTTCCCACTCCCCCACAAAATCACATTAAACAATGCCATAAACCATTTGCCCCTGTCGCGTTGTTATAAGAACAGTACCTAGATGCCTATGAAACGCTTCCGCCGCATCCGCCAGTGGCTGAGGAAGCACTTTGGGAAATTGGCCAATTCCCTGAAAGCTTTCCAGCGCGACTTGACCGATAAGCTCTACGAAAAAACCGTAGACCGGCTTGCGGCTATCCTATTGGTACTCCTGCTCGGAATATTCCTCTACCTGACAGGCGGGCGCACCACCGACTACATCCAAGAGGCCTTCATCGAAGATGCCCGGGTAATGCGCAGTCGGCAGCTCCATGGCCAAATACTAGATGCGAAAGAGGATGTCCCCCTGCCCAGCGTAAAGGTCGCCGCCGTCGACCAAAACCAAGCGCCAGTCTTTACGGATGAGAACGGCGTTTTCACCCTCTCGTTTCAAGCCCATAAAGATTCCACCCACTTCACGCTCTCCTTATCCAAACCCGGCTATAAACCTAGAAACAAACCCCACTCCATCCCCCTCAACCGGAACGCAGAGAAGGAATTGCAGTACTTCACGCTGCAACCGAAGTAGCCCCTCGCCGCCGCAGAGCCCCCAACAAAACTAGAATGGCATTATCCTAATAAAACCGCCCCACC
>CAYNIT010000268.1:0-6146 GCA_964397205.1 uncultured Phaeodactylibacter sp.
GCGTGCAAAAAAACGAGTCTAAATCGGTAAGTTATTGTTGCGCGACCCCTTAAGTGGTTTTCTCATGATTGTAAGCCAGGCTGCCCTACGCGTAGGGCAGCCTTTTTCTATGGGCTCGCCGTAACCGACCAACCAAGTATTGTACTGCAGCGTTTCATAAACGATGAGCATCTGTTCCTTCGATTGCCCTAAGTCAAATAATTTACCGCCGTATGCAACAAAACAGCAGTATAAACTTGAGCTACTCTCCGGGAGTGCAATGTTTGCTACCTATTCTATATACAGCTTGGGCTGACCGAGTCCTTACGCCGTCTGAGATTCGAGCCCTCCGGGAAAAAGCCGCTGAATTGAACTTCCTCAAAGAGGAGGAGAAAGAAGTCTTGCTACAGTGGAGCCGCCCTGACCGGCCGCCCTCTCCTACCCTTTTCAAATACTGGGAAATTGAGCTGCAGCGCGCTGCGCGGCAACTGCCTGAAAAAGACACGTATTCCTTAGCAGAACTGGGAATGGCTATGGCGCAGCAAGCGGATGAACAAGATGCTGACTGGAGCTCGCCCGAAATTAAGCAGCAATTGGAAACACTCGAAACAGGGCTGGGCAGAGTGGATATTGACACGCGGCGCCACCTCTTTGCTCAAGCGCAGCCGGAACCCGCCCGGCCCGAACCTAACGCTACCGCTCGGGCCATCCAAAACATCTTGGAGCACCCACATCAGGAAATCAGAGAAAGGCTCCGCCTTTTGTTGCTGGATCCGGCTTTTTCCTACCAACATTTCACAGATAAAGCGGCCTATCGCGACAGGGTCATGCATTGGCTTCGACTATTAGCCGAACAGGGCCTGGGAGCGCTGGCTTACCCCTTCGCACAGGGTGGACAGAAAGACATGGGTGCCTACGCCACAGTATTTGAAATGCTCGGGCATCATGACCTCAGCTTGGCTATCAAATTTGGGGTGCAGTTTGGCCTTTTTGGCGGCAGCATCCATCAACTCGGCAACCGAAGACAACACGAGCAATACCTTGAAGCCGTCGGGCAAGGACAACTGCTCGGCGGATTCGCTATGACGGAAACTGCTCACGGCTCCGATGTACGCAGCCTAGAGACGACCCTGACTTATGACCCGGCAACGGACGAACTGGTGGTGCACAGCCCGCGCCGGGAAGCCGGAAAAGAGTACATTGGCAACGCCCTCTACGCCCATATGCTTACGGTATTCGGGCAACTGATCGTAAAGGGGGAAAACCACGGCGTTCACGCAGTCCTGCTGCCCATACGGGATAAGGAAGGAAAGCTTTTCCCAGGCATTAGAGTGGAAGACTGCGGGGATAAATTGGGATTGAATGGCGTCGACAACGGCAGAATCTGGTTCCACGAAGTACGAGTGCCGAGAAAAAATTTACTGGACCGCTTTGGCAGCATAGAAGAAGCGGGCAACTACCAAAGCCCAATTGAAAGCCCCGCCCGCCGGTTTTTTACCATGCTCAGCACCCTGGTCGGCGGCAGGGTATGCGTGCCAAGAGCTGGCTTGAGCGCTGCAAAATCAGGTATAACAATAGCCGTACGCTACGCTCTGCGGCGCCGGCAATTCAGCCCCCGCCCCGGGGAGCCGGAAACGCTTTTGCTGGATTACCCCAGTCATCAGCGCCGGTTGATGCCCCTCCTGGCCAAGGCTTACGCCTGCCACTTTGGCCTGATGAAGCTGAGCCGTCAGTTTGTGGCTTCCCAAGAAGGGGAAAGGCGAGAGACCGAGACCCTGGCAGCAGGTTTGAAGGCCTATGCCACTTGGTTTACCACTGCCGCTCTTCAGGAATGCCGGGAAGCCTGCGGCGGCAAGGGGTACCTTTCGGAAAACCGCTTCGCTGCGCTAAAGGCGGATACCGATGTTTTTACTACTTTTGAAGGGGACAATACGGTACTGATGCAGCTGGTCGCCAAAGGGTTGCTCACCGCATTCAAAAAGGAGTTCAACGAAGAAGGCAACTGGGCAGTGCTCCGCCACTTGAGGCAACGCATTGGCACCGTTCTGACAGAACAAAACCCTTTTGCCCTTCGGAATACCAGCCGTTCCCATTTGCTCAGTGAGGATTTCCACCTTAGCGCTTTTCGGTTTCGGGAAAACCGCCTGCTCCTCTCCCTTGCCCAGCGCATCCGAGGGCTGGTCAAAGAGGGATACAGCGCCTACGAAGCTGGCCTGCGTTGCCAGCCTCACATGATCAATCTGGGAGAAGCCTTTGCCGAACGGGTTGTGTTAGAAGCCTTTGTCCAAAGGTTAAAAACCGTGAAAAACCAAACTGCCGGGGACGCTCTCCGTACTTTATGCCAGCTGTACGCGTTGCATACCATAGAGCGCCACAAAGGCTGGTATTTGGAAAAAGACTATATGGCAGGCGCTAAGACCAAGGCGATACGATCGGAAGTCGATCGGCTATGCGCTCTGGCTCGTAGAGATGCCGACACACTGGTAGACGCCTTTGCCATCCCCGATGAGTTGTTGGGGGCTGCCATACTGCGCCCTACTGCTGCCCGACGCAGCTTGGAAAGCGTCGAAAATCCTAAACAAATTTAAGATGAAACAAGTATTCTGGAGTATTGCGATCGCCTTGCTAAGCTCAGCTTTCACCTTCCTGATGATGAGCCGATGGTACGCGCCGCCGGCTCCCGAAGCTGGCTCTACCAGCGAGAGCCGTTTGGTCAGCGCAGTGGAAACAAGCCCACTGCCCAATCCTTTGATCAATCAGCCGCCCCGCTTATGGCAGCAGTCTCCTCCGGCCGATTTTGTAAGCACTTCCAAGCTGGTAACTGCCGCCGTAGTCAATATTAATACCCTGAGCGCCAGCGGCTATCGCATCTCCTCCGGCTCCGGCGTCATCATATCTTCTGATGGCTATATCATTACCAACGATCATGTCATAGAGGATGGCTCCTCCTACGAAGTAAGCATGTACGACCGCCGGAAACTGAAAGCTAAAGTGATAGGCACTGACCCTACCACGGACCTTGCGCTCATCAAAGTACAAGCCCGGGGGCTGCGCCCCATCCCCTACGGCGATTCTGACCAAATAGAAGTTGGGCAATGGGTTCTGGCAGTCGGCAACCCTTTCAATTTGTCCTCCACCGTCACCGCTGGCATCGTTAGCGCCAAAGCCCGCAACATCAATATCCTGCAAGGTTCCTACGCCATCGAGTCCTTTGTTCAAACCGATGCGGTTGTCAACCCTGGCAATAGCGGAGGTGCGCTGGTCAATGAGCAAGGGGAGCTGATCGGCATCAATACCGCTATCATCAGCGAATCGGGAGGATACGAAGGCTATTCCTTTGCTATACCTTCCAATCTGGTAAGGAAAGTGGTACGCGATATACGGGAATTCGGGGAAGTACAGCGGGCTATCCTAGGGGTTAGCATCGCCGAAGTCTCAGATGAAACAGCTGCCGATAGCGGGCTGCCCAATGTGGCCGGCGTATACATAACCAGCGTAAGCAACGGCAGCAGCGCGGCCGAAGCCGGGCTCAAACCCGGCGATATCATCATCAGCATCAATCAGGTCAAGACCAATTCTGTGCCACAATTGCAAGAGCAAATCGCACTTTACCGGCCTGGTGAGCGCATCAGCCTGGCCTTTTACCGGGAAGGCAAGAAGTACCGGCGCGATAATGTCGTGCTTCAAAGCTTAAACGGAAAAGACTCAGGCGGTCAGTAGGTTTGCGTAGGCACCAAGGCTTTAAAGACCCTGCTGTCCTCCAATGCCTGCAAACGGTACTTTTGCTGAGCAGCGGCCAAGAGGATGCTGCCGCGGCCGCAAACCTCTTCCCCCGCTTGCAGGCTGCCGTCGGCTACCAACAGCAGCTCAAGAGAGCTTGGTTGCTTCTCGTAGACAGCCCCGCCCGGCAGCTGCAGGCAGTTGAGCTGAAAGTCTTCAGCCGGGGTGAGATAAGCGTATTCAAAAGCCCCTACTAATTGCCCCTTGAGCAACTGCGGCCGAACTGTTTCAAACTTCAGGTGGCGCAGCAGCTCTGGCACATCAACATGCTTCGGCGTAAGGCCAGCCCGGAACACGTTATCGGAATTGGCCATCAACTCTACATTCACCCCCTCCAAATAGGCATGGGGCACCCCGGCTGCCTGAAAAATGCCCCGGCCGGGCGGTACAGCTTGCAAGTTCAACAAGTAGATTGAAAAAATGCCCCGGTCCATGCGCTCCTCCATGGGCCGGAAAGCGCGTGCTGCCCAGAAATCGGGGTGGGATTTGTCCGCCGGCGGTTGAGCAGCAAGCCGGTCGCGCAGAGGAGTTAGAATATGGTCAACTTCTGTCTGCGGCAACCCCATAACATGCTTGTACAAAGCCTGTAAATCCTGCTTCACAAAGTGGGGCTGCAACGGTTTCAGCTCTGGGATTGCCCTGAGCAGCTGGGCTATTTCTTCTGCAGGGCGAAAACCGTGCAACAGCCAGAAATCGGTCAGCGCCACCATCACTTCCGGTTTATGGTTATCATCCTTGAAGTTGCGGTGGGGCGCATCAAGCGGGATGCCGGCAGCGTTCTCTCTCGCATAGCCCGCCTGTGCCTGCACTTTAGTAGGATGCGATTGTATGGAAAGCATCTCTCTTACATCCAACACTTTGAATAGAAACGGAAGCTGATCGCCAAACTTGCGGCGAACTTCAGCGCCCAGGATTTCCGGCCGGCGGGCCAAGTAGCGGCCAAGCGGTTCCCAGCCGTCAGCTGTCCTGACCATAGACGGCCCGCGGTGGTGGTTGCCCATCCAAAGTTCAGCTACCGCCTGCCCGGCTTTTGGCTTTTTTCCGATAAGCCGGGGGATGAAGTCGTATCCTCCCCATTCGTAATGTTGTAGGGCTCCCCTCAGCGGAAGCAACGTCTTGGCATTCATGGAATATCTATTTGGTTGGCTAGAGGCTTCGAGCCTTGTTCCGGTAGCGAAATTAATAGGGCAAATCAGTATAAACTGCACGATTGCATTATTTTTTATCCGGCCATGTGCGCTACCCCCAATTGAGCTGCTGATTACATCACTGGCAAAAAAATCTATAAAGTGACATGCTTTTTCAACAACACCTCTTTCGACAACCGTAGGCGAAAACCGAAAAGTTTAAAAAAGTGACACTTAAGAAAGAATATAAAGCGCTGTAAACAGTTTATTAAAACTACAAAAACTTGATTTAAAAATATTTACATATTCAATTCCGTTTTTGGAATGTGACACTACAGAATCTTTCAGGAAAACCCCTTTTCTTTGCAATAACCCATCGAAAAACACATTACGCCGACAGGCACAGTCTTAGTTTCCACTCTTACTACCAACACTTTTCTAAAATAAGCACGTGATCAGTCTATGCTCAATGGAATAGCCTGAATCTATTAAAACAATTCAGCCCAATAGCAAATGGCTTGACAGTGCTTTTTATACAACCTAGGGGGATAACGATTGCCCTGCACTTGAACAACACTTTTTTTTACAATTTTAGGAGCACCGAGCAAGCTCCTTTGGGGCTTCTCGGAACTTCTAATCGTGACTCCTGTCACTGACAGCCGCCTTCACCTTCCCTTATCTTTGCCAAAAATCAAACTCAAATGTTCAATCTAATCAACCAGATGCTCGGCAAAGAGCAGGAAATCGATATCAAGGCTATGGTGGAAAACGGAGCCCTTTTGCTGGATGTCCGAACTCCCGGAGAGTTCCACAGCGGCCACGCAGAAGGTGCTGTAAACATCCCGCTGCAAGAGTTACAACAACAGCTCGACGACATCAAAGCAAAGGGGAAGCCGGTCGTAGCCTACTGCCGTTCGGGCAACCGCAGCGGCATGGCGGCCCAGTTGCTCAACAAAGCAGGCATAGAAGCCGTCAACGCCGGGAGCGTGGGGCAAGTAAAAGCTGCTTTAGGGGCCGGAGAAAAATAAGGTCCTCATTTCAGGCGAGCTATTTTTTCGCCGGCACGTCGCCATGCACCTACGCTGAAGCTTCGGCGCAAGTGTAAGGCTATGGTCGACGGAGACAGACGACCCGCCTGCCCGCGAGGCGCGGCCGAGCAGGCAGGGGCGCGAGGAGGAAGCATAGTGGAGCTACGCGATCGACGAGCAACGAAGTATGGCGGAAAAAGAGCCGTATCCAACCTGCCTACCTGCCGGTAAA
>CAYNIT010000269.1:0-6126 GCA_964397205.1 uncultured Phaeodactylibacter sp.
ATCCTATTGAACCAAACAGTTTTGCATTACGGCATGCAGTCATCGAGATCTCGGCCAAAAGTACGTTTCAAACATTTCATAGAGCAATTTCCGGAGGTGCCTTTGCCTATAACTTTGGCAGAAGAGGCTCATCATGCCTTCAGCCAGAAGAACAAGCCGCTATCCGCTCTGATGATCGAACAGTACTTGTTGCCCATTGAGGAAAAAGCGGAGGATGAATTTACAGAATTTATCCCCTGCATGCGCCTTCCGAATACCCATGATTTCCACGCTATAATATACTGGCGGGCTATGTTGCTGTCTTACGAATACACCTTAGCTACCTTTTCCAAAAGAGCGGAGCTAATTGACAAGCAGGTGATCGCGGGAACGTTATCTCAAGGTACGCTGTTGACCAAGTCTGTAGCGACTATAGAAGAGGATTGGATGATTTACATCGTCTCCGGGCAATCCCAAACCGATGTCAAAGGAGGCTTCGACGCTACGAAGAGTACCGCAACCACCTTTGAGTTGCTGCCCGAGGGCAATATTGTAGAGCATGTTTGAGCATTGTAAAACCAACGCCCGCCAACCGGTGCAACGCGCAAAAGCAGAACAAGCGCCGGATTTTTTCAAACACCCAAAAAGGTATGAGTAAAAACCGAAAGCATAAGTCTAAAAAGACTGGCCAAAAACTGAGTGCCCGACAACTGAGAGAAGAAATACTTAAACTCTTTCGCCGACACCCTAAGAAGCGCCTGAACCCCAAACAAGTAGCCCGCAAACTGAAAGTTGCCAACAACCGCGATTCCGTGGAAGACGCGCTCGACAAGCTAGCGGACAAGAATGAAATACGGCCGCTGGGCGACTACCAGTTTGCCCTCAACCGGCAAGACCACGCAGCCCAAGGCAATACCAAGCACTACATTGGGGAAGTAGATATGACCCGCTCGGGGGATGCCTACATCGTTTGCGAAGGCCTGGAGAATGATGTCCACGTTGCCGGCAAACACTTGAATACCGCCCTCAATGGCGACCGGGTTAAAATACGAGTCTGGACACCAAGGGGGCGCCGCAAACCGGAAGGAGAAGTAGTCTCAGTACTGGAACGCGCCCGCGACCACTACATCGGAACACTTTGGAATTACCCCAAGCACGCCGTGGTGACCATAGACATCGTTCCACCCCTCGATGTTGAAGTGAAACTGGGCGACATTCAGGAGGTCCATGATGAAGACCGGGTCGTAGTCCGCATCGACGAGTGGCCCAAGGGGCATCAACACAACCCCAAAGGCACCATTACTACGGTACTCGGAAAAGCCGGCAGCCACGACATCGAGATGAAGACCATTCTGATCAACAACGGCTTCGAGCTGGAATTTCCCGAGGATGTAAAACGGGAATCCGAATACCTGCCCGCTCGTATCAGCGAGGCAGAAATAGAACGGCGCCGTGACCTGCGGCAAGTCACCACCTTCACAGTCGACCCCGCCGACGCCAAAGATTTTGACGATGCCCTATCCATCAGAGAGTTGGAAAACGGCGAAGTAGAGATAGGGGTCCACATCGCCGATGTAACCCACTACGTGCGCGAAGGCACTCCCCTCGACAAAGAAGCTTACAAGCGATCTACCTCGGTTTATCTGGTAGACCGTGTTCTGCCTATGCTACCGGAGCGCTTGTCGAACGACCTTTGTTCGCTGCGGCCGAATGTAGACCGGCTAGCTTTTTCCGCCATATTCGTATTTGGCAAGAACCACAAGATCATCAACCGCTGGTTCGGAAAGACCATTATCCATTCCGACCAACGCTTCACCTACGAGCAGGCGCAGGAGCGCATCGAAGGCAAAGGAGGGGAGCTGAGCCAAGAGGTTCAGCAACTGGCTAAGATCGCCCACAGGCTGCGCAAGCAACGCTACAAGCAAGGAGCTATCAATTTCGAAACGGATGAAGTGAAATTCCGGCTCGACGATGACGGCTCTCCGGTGGAAGTCTATGTCAAGGAGCGGAAAGAAGCCCATATGCTGATTGAAGACTTCATGCTGCTGGCCAACAAGGAAGTCGCAACGTACATCTCCATGAAGGGCCGAGATAAGGAAATCCCTTTTGTCTACCGGGTGCACGACGAACCAGACCCAGATAAGGTAGAGGAACTGAGCCGCTTTGCCCGGGAGATGGGCTTCGACATGAACATCAGTTCGCCGGAGGAAATTGCCCGCTCCTACAATCGCTTAGCTAAGGAAACGGAGAAAAAGCCAGACCTCAAGCTGCTCAGCCCCATTGCTATACGCACCATGGCCAAAGCAGAATACACAAGCGAAAACATCGGGCACTACGGGCTTGGGTTTGATTACTACACCCACTTCACCTCCCCCATCCGGCGGTATTCTGACGTACTGGCGCATCGTATACTGGAAAAAAACATTGGCCAGCATGACTTTCACCGGATAAGCAAAACACAATTGGAAGAGCAGTGCAAGTACGTCTCCAAGCAGGAGCGCAATGCCATCAGTGCCGAGCGCGAATCGGTGAAGTATAAGCAGGTGGAGTACATTGAAAAACACATCGGCGATGAGTTCGACGGGCTGATTTCGGGCATTATGGACCGCGGCTTTTTCGTAGAGCTGATGGACAGCCTGATCGAAGGTATGGTACCCTTTGAAACCCTTGATGAGCCCTTCGAGGTCGCAGACTCCCGCCTGCGGATGAAAGGCCGCTATTCTAGCACAGAATACAAGATGGGGCAGCACGTCCGGGTACGCATTGCACGTGCCGACCTGGTTAAGCGACAAATCGAAATGGAGTGGTTGCGGGAAGACACCGCAGCCTCCGGCGGGGGCAGCCAAAATGGGAAAAAGGGCAAATCATCGCGGGGCAAGCAAAAAAGCCGAGGGCGCAAAAAGCAACGGCAATAAACAAAAAACCGCCGACGGTGTTAAGGTCGGCGGTTGAAAAATATTTGAAGGAAAACGTGGTGTCTCGTTAAAAAACTATCCGAATATCATGCTTAAAGCCCTTCGAGGGCAAGCATGATATCGGATAGGGTAGCCCGTTCGGGCACTATACTAATGGTCAGATTCTCCATAGTTGTTACGAACTGGGTAGCGAAATAATACTCCCCTTCTTTTCCCTCGGCAATGATAATAACATCGATGGGTTCGTGGTTGGGCAAACTGCGCTGACACAAGTCCGGCAAGTTATCCTCACCCGTAAACGGGACAGGCGCTATGCCAGGGTAATTCCGCATGCTGGCAAAAGCTATCGTATTTTGTTCGTTAAAAGCGATGTTGTTGTTGCGCCGCAGATTGATGCAGACATCGCCTTCTCCCTCCGTTTTTTCAGCGTAAAAGCCGCACTGCAGGTACCCCAACTGAGTCGTGACGAACTCGAATCCCGGCGTTTCAGCGCCGCTTTCCTCGTCCATGATTTCAACGGCGTTGATAGGATGGCTCGGCAAGTCGAGCAGCATCCACGCAATGGTGGAATCTTCCCGCAGAGCACCTTTAAACAGCCGCATATTGGAGTTGTAGCGAGCGCTGTTAAACTGGACCTTCATAGGCTTCTGCGCTGCGAGTTGCAGCGGCTGGCCGTTCTGGCTAATGTCAATGTAGATGGTGCCAGCGCAGTGGATCAGCTCATCGCCTGCCATCGTATGCAGCCGGTTCACCAGTAAATTGCTTTTCTGGTTGAAAATGGGCAACACCTTGGCTTCGACATTTCCGCTAACGGTTTGCCCCCCCATCGTTTTGAGGGCGCTAGCAGGAACAATTACCCGGCTTCCGCCGGGCAATTGTATAGTATGTTCCTGCGATGCATCCCAGCGGTCTACAATTGGATTGGATTGTACGGCTTCGAAAAACCGATTGATGTTGCCGGAAGTTTGTTCAGTGGGTGTGAAGACATCTACTTCTTTGACACACCCCGCCGCCAGGACCATCGTTACCATCAAATATGTTAAAAGCCTTCTCATTAAGAGATTTGTTTAAACCTCCGGTGAATTGTTTCCGGCAATTGGATTGCATATTCATTTAGTCAGATACGCTGATGGCCCAAAGCGTTGCCTGAGTACCCAAAAAAATTTTGCTGGCCGAAAAGCCTTTACAAGCCCCTCAATTTTTATTACCTTAAGAAGCAAAATCAAAATCGTGCAATATGAGCCTGAGAGATGATTTGAAAAAGCTATTCTTTGGTGCCAAATCCGCTGCTAAATCAGCTGGCAGGCAAGCCGAAGAAAAAGGGCGCGAAGCCGGGGAAGAGCTGAAGAATAAAAGCCAGATTTACTACGATAAAGCCAAACAACGCATGGAAGAGCTAGACGAAGAATACCGCCCCAAGGCTAAAAAAGCAGTGGATGACGCGCGCAGCTTTGCCGAAGAGCTGGTCAATGAAGCCTGGAGCGACAAAAAGGCTGAAAAACCCGAAGCAGAAAAACCAGAGGAAGAGCAAGATCAAGAGGGGGCTTCCCAAAAGGCAACCGATTACTCAGAAACCTTCAGCGGGAAGAACCCCTATGAGTTCGGAGAGGACACCGGCAAAAAAACCGCCGACAGCCAGGAAAAATCCCGCTTCGACGAAGCCAGCGAGGAGTTCTACCGCCTTGCCGGAGAAGCAGGGCAGAAAGCACAGGACCTATCGGAGCGCGTGGGGGAGCAGGTCTTGCGAAAGAGCGACGCCATCAACGCCCGCCTGAGCGAAGAGGGGGCCAAAGCTTGGGAAAAAGCCCAGGAAGTTGGCGGAAAGTTCAAAAAACGCTTTGATGAACTGGTGGAAAAAGCCAACCAAGAAGCGGCTAAGGAGCAGTCAATGGAGGACCTCAGCAAAGAAGCCCAAGCAACGGAGGATGAATTGGAACAACGCGTGAAGGAGCGCGCAAAGCGCTCAAATGCGGAAAACTTGCGGCGCGATGAAAAAGAGGGGCCGCTCGGCGGCTTTGACAGCTTCTTCGATAAAGCAGAGCGCTACGCAGAAGGCGACTACCACAATGAAGGCGGCAAGGACATGAACATTGGGCAAGACCCAGACTACAAGCCGAAGGAAAACAAAGGGCGGGTAAAAGGCTTTGAAGACCGCGACGGCGATGGGGATGAAATCATTGACGACGCTATCCTGGACGAAGAGGATGATAAGAAAGGCCCAAAGGACGAAAAGAAGGGCTCCTAAAATTGAAAAAGGGTGGCTTGCAAGCCACCCTTTTCAACTTGAGTGTTTTTCGTGTTTAGTACGTTTGTTGTCGAGACCCCAGGTTAGTTGTATACAGACGCTAGAACCAAAAGGTGTGCCCATTTCAGCTAAACACTGATAATCAGCATTTTAACCAAAACGGGGCCGACAAAGCTTTCCCAAATTGGGAAATACTTCCCGTGGCTGAACGTCAGGCTCCAAATCAGCTTACTTCACTATGGCGGAAAACCAAAGCCCTGCTTCCTGGATTAAAGAGCAATCAGAATCCGGCCCCCACCTCAAAATTTTCAACGTCCGTTTTGACCACCTCCGCAACCCCCGCAACGGGAAGCTCGGGCGCGTCGTCGTCCTCGAGTCCCCGGACGCAGCCAATGTGGTAGCCATTGACAAGCAGCAGCGCTTGCTCTTTGTGCGGCAGTACCGTTTTGGCATTGGGCACTATACCTTAGAATTGCCAGGTGGCATGGTAGACAATGGGGAAGCCCAGGAAAAAGCCATCCGCCGGGAGCTGAGAGAGGAAACCGGTGCAGCGGGCGGCAATTGGACCTACCTGGGGCGCATCCCTTCCAACCCTGTCTTTCAGGACAGTTACATTTACCACTGGCTGGCGGAGGGCATCTCCCTTAGTGAAACTCCGCAGCTGGACGATGAGGAAGAGATCTTCCTAGAATGGCTGACAGCCTCCGAAGCTAAGGCTTTGCTGTTGGATGGGAAACTGGAGCACCCCCATACAGTCAATGGGCTTATGCTATATTTCCGGCACATAAATCAGTTGCGATGAGCTTTACCCCTTCTTCCATCCAAGCCTTGGTCTTTGATGCTTACGGCACCTTGCTTGATCCCGAAAGCATCGGGCAACAGCTGTCGGCTTTCTTGCCCTCCGAGGCGGAAGCCGTTATGAAAGTTTGGCGGCAAAAACAGCTGGAATACACTTGGCTGCGCACCTTAATGCAACGCTACAAAGAT
>CAYNIT010000270.1:0-6118 GCA_964397205.1 uncultured Phaeodactylibacter sp.
AGCGTGCAAAAAAACGAGTCTAAATCGGTAAGTTATTGTTGCGCGACCCCTAATTCTGGCTGATGATCACCTCATTCCTTAGTCGTATATTTGTAATCCTGCAGCCTTTAGGCTTATTTAGCAATTCATTTCGAGCCACTTTAATCACAATGCTTTTTTTACCTATGAAAATATCAACTGGATTACTACTACTGATGCTGCTATTGGGCACCGCTTACAGTCAGGCGCAAGACAAGGTCATGTCCATGGTCGATGCTCGTGCTGCAGGCATCTCTTTCAACAATCTGGATGAGCGCTACATTACTGCTTATCCCCGCGGTAAACAGGACACTTCGGCCTTTCCAGGTATGCGAGACTCCGTCCTGCAAACCTACCGAGCCATGCTGGGAGAAATGACGGCCTACCTCAACAGTAAGCGGTTCGAATGGGGCAAGCCCAAGCGGACCTTTCTGCGCATCTACTTCGATGAAGAGGGCAGCATGGACTACTTCTTCTACAGGTTTCGGGACCTAGAGGAAAAGGAAGAGAAAAAGATGAAGAAGTTGGTAGGCAAATTCTTCAAGGACTACACCTTCCCAATGGAGGCGGAGGGGCCTTTCTTCATCTTGGCGCCAGCTATTCTGCGGGATACAGCTAAAAAATAACTGAAAAGATTGCTATGAAGTACCGCTGCCCGATCTTTGTCATGCTTGCTGTGTTCTGGGTGTTTTCCCTGTCCGGCAGCCTCTCGGCCCAGTACCTGCAGGTAGAATTGGAACAATCGCTGCTGGAAAACGCCCGGCTCAAAGCCGTTATGGTGAGCAATCAGTACGGCGTGCTGCGGTACTTTGCTTTTGGGCACAAGCTGGACCAAAGCCAGCCCCACCGCTTTTCCATCCGCGCCCGGCGGGGCGAGTCCCTGGCGTTGACTTTAGTGCAAGAAGAGGAGCGCAACGGGCAGTACAGTTTTCAAAATACGACCTACACAGCGCTTGCCGATAGCGTTGTCATCGGCCAGCCCGGCTCGTCGGGCGTTCAGGGCAGCGGTTTCAATCGAGTGAAACTACAGATCTCGGGTGTCAATGGGGCAGAGGATGTAAAAATGCTGGGCCCCGTGCAGGGCCGCACCGAATATCGCATGAATGATGGGCAGCTGCAAGTGAAGAGCCGCCTGCAGGATTCCACAGGCATCTTTGCCCTGTTCCGTCTGCCAGAGGAGCAACGGTACCGTTATCTATTGACGCCACAGCAGGAGGAAATAGCCATCAGCCGGGAAGAGCTCGGTGATTCTACGGTAGCAGAAGTGCTGCGGCTGCCTTTCGCCGGCCAGTGGCGCGGCAGCATACGCGGGATGAAAAACGGGTTGCCGTACTATCTTTTCTACCAGCCGCGGGCGCTCCGTAAGCCGGTAGACAGCATCGTATACTACCGGCCAGTAGGGCAGGCTTTTGATTCCCTGCTGTTGTCCCTGTCCGCTTTGCAGGAAGTAGGTGGGGCTTATTTTGGCACCCATCAGGCATTGCCCACTCGCCTCGATACCTTCCCGTTCGAAAGCCGTTTCACCAGTCTGGACAGCAAAGGCTACACCTTTCGAGTGCCTGAAGAAGGCGCGCAGTATTACGCTGTTTCCTATTATTACAGCCTCGGAGCCGGCCAACCCATCCCGAGCTGGCACATATGGGGGGAAATGGCAGGCAGCGATAGTATCGACTTCATACTGCCCGATTTGCCGGCGGAACTCTACGACATCCTGCCCGAGCTGGAAGTCGTTGCTGATCCCATTGCAGTGGATAAGACCGCCTTTCGCTGCACCCGCAACTGCGGCGACTTGCCCTACCGGCGGCGCCCCGCTGCCCTGCAGGAAAACCGAACGCGGGTTTACCACAATTTCATGACCCGCCGCCGTCTGCGTGACTTTGAGGAATAGATCTTACTGCTTCTCCCGGAGCACCTGTATCGTATCCCGCCTGCCAGCCCACAGCCAGCGGCGGTAAGGGAAAGATGCCGCCCGCTTATAGCCGGGCCGAGGGCCAAAGGCGATCATCCAGTCATCAGCAGTCACCCACCACCAAGAATGTTCTTCAGATTCCTTGCGCTCCCGCTCGTAATTGTACCAGCCGTTGTATTCGTATCCGGCATCGATTTTCCGAATACTGATGCCCTGTTCTTGCGTCCATTCAAAAGCCGCTGCTCTGGCCCGGTTCCAGGCCAGGTAGTCGCGCGTAGCCAGCAAGCTGAATAAAGCAAAGAGCACCAGCGGCAGATAGCGAGGCAGCGGCCCAGGCTTTTCCACTAGGTAGGAAAAAAACAACAGGGCGGAGATGATGCTCAGCAGTACATAGCGGTCAAAGAACGTGGTAACCGACATCACCAGAAAGTTGCCGATGTTAAGCAGCAGCAGGAAAGTAAAAAACGAGCGCTGCAGCGGGCGGAGCTGCTGCCAGGCCCGCACTGCCAGCCAGCTCAGTACAGTAGCCGAGAGCTGGCTGATGAAGCCGATAGCGTACATGCTCCAGCCCGGCAGTTGCGGCGTATTGCTCAGCTGAAACGTGTATACATCCCCCAGCAGTTCGGGCCCGAGCCCCCAGTTGAACAGTATATTGCCGCCGTAGGGAAAAAGCTTTCCCACCAAGTGTTGGGCATACAGTAAGGCGGCATTAGCCAGCAGAATACCCGTCAGGGGCAGTGGCCGGAAAACACCGCTGCGCCGGAGCTTGTGCCAGAGAAAAGGCAGCAGGGGTAGACTAAAGCACCCCATGTAGACCCAGGTCTTCGGGCCGCGCCGCGCCATTTGCCCGAGGTTGTAGGCGGGATCCGCCAGCAGTTCCCCCAACAATTGCCCGGATACAGGCAGGTAGTTGTCGTCAATGCCGAGCCAGGGCTTGGCCAGGCGCTCAAACAGTAGGTAAACGGCTGCCGCCGCCGCAAAGGAGGCAAAGGCCAGGCCCCAGCCGCCCAAACCTCCCCGCCGCTGCAGCCAGTACCAGCCCCCCATAGCAGGCAGCAGCAGTATGCCGGGTTGCCGATTGAGGTAAGCGGCTATGCTCAGCAAGACAAAGAGGGCGAGCCATGCCGCCTGCCGCTGCTCCAAAAAGCGCAGTCCCGCCCAGCATGCCCAAATTACTACCGCCAGAAAGGGCACATCGGTCATAAAGGAAAACGAAAGGTGGAAGTAGATCGGGCTGAACAGCACGGCAGCAGTGCCGAGCAATGCCAAAGGCTGGGAGCTGCCTAACCGCCGCAGCAACGCATACGCTCCCCATCCCCCCAGGCCTGCTGCTACCCAGGTAGACAGCCGCAGGCACTCAAAACTGAAACCGCCTGCCAGCTCACAGAACAGCGCTCCCCAGTAGACTTGCAACAGGATGTTGGGAGAAAAGTAAGCTTTGATATCAAGCTGCCCCCGCTCTACCAATTGCTGTACCGGGTAGGCGTACTGCCAGTCGTCATTGAGCGGGAAGTCACCGTGGAAGCCAACCAGCAGGGCGGCGGCAAGCCAGGCCGCTCCCAACAGAAAACAGGCTTGATGTGGGCGTAGGGCCATCCGTTAGGGTTTTGCCGGGCAAATATAAACGCGAGCTTTGAGTTATAGACAAACCTCGCGTTTATATTTACCCGCCGCTGTAGCACCTCAACAACGGGATAGGGAATGCAGCCTACCGGAGCGGGGGAAGTACGTCAATCTCGGGCACTGCTGTCCGGCAATTCTGGCATTTTAAAAACAACCTCAATGCGGCGGTTGCGCCGCCGGCAAGCCTCGGTATCTTCTGCGCAGAGCGGGCGTTCGGCACCGTAACCGTAGGTGTGGATTTTAGCTGGGGCGAAGCCGCACTTGTCTACCAAGAACTCCTTTACGGAGGCAGCCCGTTGCCGAGACAACGCTTTGTTGGATGCTGCGTTGCCAGATTCGTCTGTGTGGCCGTGGAGTTCAATTTCCGCCCCCATACGCGTCGCGATTTTAGCCAGCCGGGTCAGCTCCGGGTAAGCACCTTCGGGGTTTTTGAATTGGGCCGTGCCGTACACAAAAGTGCTGTTCTCGAGCTTAAAGTGCTCGCGGATGTGCTCAAAGGACGTTACGTAGAAAGTGTCGCGCACGATCGTACCCCGCTCGATATCCGCTAAAAAGTGGACCTTATCCCCTTCGGAGTAGTAGCCCGCTACTTCAGGGAACAGCCGCACCACCTTGGTGCTCGTGGGAATGGTGTAGAAGTAGGCACCCCGGTCTGATAGAGTAACGGCTTGATTGCTTTCGTCGTAATTGAAGGTGAATTCAACGAACCCGCCTGCCGGCGGCACCGGCTCCCCGTTTTCCTCTAGTACGATGCCTGCAAAGCGCATGAGATCAGAGGGAAACAGTTCGCGGTCGAGCTCCGCTTCCCAAATGTCACGTGAGCCCGTACATTTGTTGACACGGTCGAAGTAGCCGAAGCCCGTATATTCGGAAAAATAGCTCAGCCCCTGGTCCTCCAATACGGAATTGATCTGCGGGCCGAGGTTCACCGCTTCGCCTACCGCGGTGAAGTCCATCGGTTTGTCCAGGGCCATGCTGTAGGCATCTAACTGGCCTAAACCGCCGGGGCGGTTGGAAGCAAAGAACAACATGCGCCCTCCAGCCCCCATGATGGTGCTGCGCTCGCTGAAGTCTTGGGTATTGATGAGCCCATGCAGTACTTTAGCCTCACCGTAGCGGCCGGTGGGCTGCAATCTAGACTGGTAGGCATTGGTGAGCAGGCCAATGTCGAACCGGAAATGATCGGAGTATTGCTCCAGGAGGAATAAAGAATCATTGGGCGAAAGCCATGCTTTGCCACTGGATTGAAACGGCAAGGGCATAGGGGCGGGCTTGGACCAGGGGCGGTTGATGTTCCGCCGGTACGACTGCAGAAGGCGCCTGCCCTGTTTGAGCAGCATGAACCGTCCGTCTTTGCTGATAGACAGTGGGACGATCGGGCTATAGACCGAGAGTTCGGGCACGGCCGTGGGGGCAGACCACTGATTATTGCGCTTGCGTTTGGAGGTCATGATCCAGCTTGAGTCCTTTTCCGCGGAGGTGCGGGCAAAGAATACTTCCCGGCTAGTACCCCAGGAAACCAGGCTGTGCTCATCCATATCCTCCGTGTTCCAGGCCCCAACGCTCCGGCAGCGGCGGTCGTTGTCTATGGCGCGCAGCAGCAGCGCCCGGTAGTCATCAAACCATTGCTGTTTGCCTACCTGGTGGAAGAACGTCGGCTCACACACTCTCTCGTCGGGGAACAGTGGCTGCAATTCATCAAATGCACTCAGCGCCCGTGGCAATTCATCGCGGCGGACGAAGTACTCCAATGCCCGCCTCGCCAGGTCGAATACAGCACGGTGGTAAGTATAGCGTTTGGCCAAATACTGTAGTTTGGGTACGATTTCTTCTTCCTCCAATTGAGGCTCGCAGTAAGAAAGGTGCTGCTGTAGCTCCACCATCAAACGGATGTCTTCGAGTTGCTGCTGTTCCTCGGCATTCAGCTTTGCTTCAGGCTCATGGTAGTTGAGCAGGCAAATGATCTGATTGACGATGTCGTTGTCCAGGTAAGTATGGGGATTGTTGCGGTGGAAAGCCAGCAGCGGTTGCAGCTCGCCCAGGCAGAGGGTGTCTTTGGCTCGTTCGAAGGCGCAGTCCTGAGCTGCCAGCGCATCCGGGAAATCAGATTGGAAGGCACCCATATCGCAGAAGGACCTATGGACGAGGAAGATATCCCATACTTGCTTCAAGTTGCGGCCAAAGGCTGGGTAGTTGGGCGGTATGATGTCCTCCCAGTAATGCTCAGCGATCGCTTTCATGTCGTAGTAGGCCATCTGGCGGGCCTCCCCCTGCTCTAGAGAGGCGCAGTGGAGTGTGGAGTCCGCCACCACCCTGTCGTAGGGCAGCGGCATTTCGCTCTTGCGAAACTGGTTTTTGACAGCGGCGGGGGCTTCCAAGATAGGCACCTCGGGGTTGATCGTCTTGTTCACTACAATCTTGCGCATGGAATCTAAACCAGTGGTGCGGGTCCATTCGCAAAGGGAATCCTCCAGTACTGTTTCCATCTGAGCAATAGTGCCTTGCGCTTTCATGTACTGGAGTATTTTGTCTTCCAATTCGAGCTGAAATTGCTGCACCTTTCCAGGG
>CAYNIT010000271.1:0-6100 GCA_964397205.1 uncultured Phaeodactylibacter sp.
CAGTTGGCCCCTACGGCTTCCTCATCCGTATTGAGCAGGAAGACGGTACCGTCATAGAAGAATCGGGCGAAGTCGCCCTGCTCCGTTAAAAAAACAGCTGCGGGGCAGAACGATTGCCGCCCCGCAGCTGTTTCTTTTGTGTATGCTGTTCCTAGTGGCGAAAAGTCGCCCCGCTTCTTTACGGAGAAGCAAAAAAGCTGTATATTTGCATTCCTCTTAAAAAATGGAGTATAGTGTTTAGGGGAGCCCCGATAGCGATCGGGGGGCAGTCCCGATAAACATCGGGGGCTAATCATCGTACGGCGGTTCGAATCACCAAGTAAATTGAAATACGGTTGGGTGGCCGAGTGGCTAGGCAGAGGTCTGCAAAACCTCGTACGGCGGTTCGAATCCGCTCCCAACCTCAAAGACCATTACACAAAAGCCTGTAGTTCAGTGAATTACGGGCTTTTTCTTTGCTTTGTTGCCGCTGGCGTTGTCGGTTTGATTCATTTTCATGCAATTTAACTCCAGGTTCAGGTTTCCAGCTTGTCATTCTTCGTTCATCCATTCCGGTAAATTATCCCCGATTATGATTGTAGGTGGCTGGGCTGCCATGCTATCCCCTTCAATTTTCGCTTCCACTGCTTTCAGCTTCGGTAGTGCGAATTCCAATAACTTGAAGTAGGCGTTCACCCTATCTTTCGGTTCAAGGTGTTCCAAGTCTTCTATTATTCTATCAAAGGTGGAATCTAGTAGCATCTTCACCCGTTCCCGAAGTTCCTTCACATCTTTATTGGTTCTGCCCTTTGGGCGGCCCTTTGGGTTCCCAGATTCACCTGGCTTGTATTGTCCGTTTTTTTTTACGCTTCATGGTATTGTAGTTTACCTGTATCAGCCTGTTTTTTACAGGTTATAAGTTAAGATTTTCCAGCCAGAAGTTCACCCCCCATGCCTATCCATCCGCCAGTTTGCGGAGTAAAAGCTCGACAGTGATTCTTGTGCCTTTGATGACCGGCTTGCCCAGCATAATATCCGGATTCGATTCAATATGATCTCTACAGTCTACCATGATCTGGTCTTTTATTATAGCGCTAATTAATAGCCTAGGCTGAACTATAAATATAACAAAAATAGGATTTGGGTAGTTTCCAAGCGCTGATTCACGTCAGCAGCACTCATATCTACACCCGCTCCACATACCCCTCCAGCAACGCAATATACCGCTCAATCCCTTCCTCCACTTCCGCTACCCGGATGTACTCATCCGCCGTATGCGAACGGGCGGAGTCTCCGGGCCCGATTTTTACCGTAGGAAAAGGGCAAAGCGCCTGATCGGACAGGGTGGGTGAGCCGTAGGTGGACATGCTCAGGGCAATACCCGATTGTACCAACGGATGGTCTTCCGGAATACCACTGGGATTGAGGCGCAGGGAGCGGGGCACGAGTATAGATTGTGTGTGAATTTGCAAATATTCCAGCACCTCGGCATTGGTGTAATGCTCATTGGTACGCACATTGATCACAAAGTCGCAGCGGTCGGGCACCACATTGTGCTGATGGCCGGCTTTGATCTGCGTCACGGTAGCCTTCACCGACCCCAGCAAGCGGCTGACCCGCTCGAAATCGTGCTGACGGATCCACTCAATATCCTTCAGCGCCAAGTGTATGGCGTTTATCCCCTCATTTCGGGCGGCATGCCCGGCAATACCAGTGACTTCCGCGTCGATCACCATCAGGCCCGCGCTCGGCAATGACCAGCTGCATCTGCGTAGGCTCCCCGATGATACCCACGGCGATCTCCGGCAGTTCGGGGAGCACCGCAGCGATGCCATTCGCGCCCGAGATTTCCTCCTCCGCCGTAGCGGCCAGGATAAGGTTGAAGGGCAGGTCTTCCCGTTTGTAAAAGTGCAAAAAAAGTGGCGATCAGGCTGACGAGGGGGCCGCCGGCGTCGTTGCTGCCCAGGCCGTAGAGGGTGCCGTCCTCCAAGTCTGCCGCAAAGGGGCCGCGCGTCCAGCCTTTTGCTGGCTTGACGGTGTCGTGATGGGAATTGAGCAGTACGTTGGGCTTGTTTTCGTCGTAGTGGCGGTTGAAGGCCCAGATGTTGTGCCCCTTTCGGTGCGTAGCTACGCCTGCATCTTTCAAAAAACGGTCGATTAGCCCGGCCGTCTTCTCTTCTTCACGGGAGAAAGAAGGCGTGGCGATAAGGGATTGCAGCAGGGCGATGGCTTGGGAAGCAAGTGTGGACATATCGTTGATTGCTGGTTGGCGGCAATTTAGGGAATTTGCCGATCTTAGTAGTACAAGGGGGATAAGTCGAGTAAATTTATTATTTTAGTTAATCAGAAAAACTTATTTGGTAAATTTTGAGTTGAAAAGTTTAGAGTTCATGCTCCTCATTCTCAACACAGCTACTGGCGAGTTTCTAGAAGCATTTATTGATAAGCTTTCGGACTGTGAGGAGTTGAAAGGCTTAAAAGGTTTTGAATTTGATTGGCAAAAGCAGTGTGACTACGAAGTGTATAAAATAGCCTTGGTCGAGCAGCCTGATCATACTTTAGGGTTGATTTCATGTATTGATATCCCGCAAGAGCTCAGGGTTCACGTGAACCTCATTGAAGTGAATAGTTCCGATATTGGGCGGCCTAAAAAGCTAGATCGAATAGCGGGTTGCTTAATTGCTTTTGCCTGTTCGCTAGCTTTTAAAAGAGGGTACGGTGGCTTTGTTTCTTTGATGCCAAAAACGAAGTTGATCGATTTGTATCAGGAAAAATATGGATTTCGGCAGTTTGGCCGAATGTTAGCAGTCCAGTACGAGGCATCTGCAGAACTGATTAAAAACTACATAGGAGATGAAGAAATCTGAAGAAATATATCAGAAACTAAAAGAGAAACTGACAGACGAGGAGATCGTAGAGCGCTATGTCATCCCTGAAGAAATAAGTGAGGCGGAACGGCAAGTAGTTGAGGAAGAGTTTAGGGCCATCCGGATGAATATGCTCAAAGAGCGGTCGGAGCAGCAGCGGCTATTGAGCGAGTTGATGCGCATGAAACTATTGATCAAGGACTATTTAAAAAACAGTCCGTATGATGAGGCTTTCTCCTTTGCTAACCAGCTTCAGGCGTATATTAAGATTATTGACCGGCCAAAAAAGGATTTTGCGGAAGAAATCGACATCCACCCGACCCGTTTGAGCAGGATACTGTCCGGAAAAGAAAGCCCAAACATTGAGTTGGTCTACCGGCTCGAAAAACATGGCGGCCAGCTGATCCCTGCGATTTATTGGTGGAAGTTACACGCCAAACAGTTAGAGTACCTCATTCAAAAAGATGAGCAAAAGCGTTTGGAAGAAAGCCATAAGGTGAAAAACCACTTAAAGTTCAGGGCGTAGTTACCGCCGCAAAAGCTTAAAGCCAATCTCCCGCCCGTACCCCTGCATCATCGCCAGGTTGATCCAGAAGAAGGCAAACTGCTCCATCAGTTCAAATTTGTCGTTCCCGCCGGCATCGTAGCATTCCGCGAAGCCCGCATCCTTCGCCAACTCCTCGCAGATGGCTTTTCCCTTTTGGGAGTCGCCGCACATGAACAGATCGAGCCGCTCGTCGCCATACCTTGGGTCTTTCATGTTGTTGAAACCGGTGGTGTTGAAGCACTTGACCACGTCTGCGGTGGCCGTATGGTCCAGAATGGCCTGCGCTGTGGTTGTATACCCCTGCGGCCCATTTCCACGTACGATATTCATGGCGTCGATAATGACTTTCCCACTCGTATCGCCCAATGTTTTGGCCACCTCTATGGCTGCTGTGGCCGGTGTAGCCAGCAGTATTACATCTGCCTTACCCACTGCCTCCGCGATAGGGTGCGCACTAATGCCCGGATGCTGTAACAAGTGTTTGCCTTTAAAGTCGGTAGGATCCTTTACGCCAAGCCATAGCGTATGGCCTTTTTCAGCCCATTTGGCTGCCAGGGTGCCGCCTACATTGCCAGTTCCGATGATTGCTATATCCATATCAGTCAAAAGATTTTCGTAAAAAAATACCCGGGTTGGCGAAGGGGTTCTCATAATCGCTACCCGATGCGCTCAGGTTCAACCCCAGGCCGAACTGATAGCTATTCCAGCCTACACCCAGCCTAAGCCGTTGCACACTAAAGAGGTGGCCGCGGCTGTTAAAAAGCGAGTACAGCTCTACGCTGCTAAACAGCTTCCAATGCTCATGCAGCGCGGGTGTAAATCTAAAAATAGAAAACCAAGCAGCCGAAAACTCATCGGTCAAAGCTACGGAGGCCAAACCGAAAAACGTTATCGAGGGCGTTGACCTGAAGTAGTGCACCCCCGCATCAGCACCGGCACCCCGGCTCGCTACCCTTCCTACGAGCGAGGCGCCAATGCCCGATTTGGTGGTATAATTCAGGTAGGCAGCAGTAAAAAGATCAGTCTCATTTTCAGCGGCTACCGTAGCCCGGGTCCGGCTAAAGAGGCTGACGGAGTAGTCTTCGCGCAGCGGCTTCAGCCATTGCACGTCAACGAAAAGCTGCTCCAAGCCCGGCATTGCTTCCAGGCTTTGCCCCTGCACGCTACTAGCCAGTACCGTTATCAAAAGGAAGCCCCAAAACCCACCCTGCAGTAGTCTCAGCATCTTACTCGCTTAGGGCTTCCACAACCAAGCGCGCCGCGGCCGCTCCGGAGTTTTGCTGCTGACCGGTAATCAGGTTGCCATCCTGAATCACGTAGGAAGAAAATGGAGCAGCCACTTTGAAAGTAGTGCCCTCTATCTTGTTGGCTTCCTCCTCAATCCAGTAGGGCTGTATTTTCTGGCCCACGGCTTTGTCTGCGTAGGCTTCTTCGGCATTAGCAAAACCCGTCCATGTCTTCCCTTTCACCAACAGCTCGCCCTCGGAGGTCTTGGTGTCTAGCAATAACGCGGTGGAATGGCAAACCGAAGCGCTTGGCTTGCCCGATTCGTAAATTGTGGTAAACAGCTGCTCCAGCTCGCTATTGCCCCGGAAGGTGTACATGGGCCCCTGCCCGCCCACCAGAAAAATGGCGTCGTAGTCGGCTGGGGCTAAATCGGTAATGGCTGGCGTGTTTTCCAGCATCTCGTTAAACCACTCTTGCTGCATGTAGCCGAGCGTGATAACATCATGGGCAGCGTAACCGCTTTCGTGGGTAGGGTCGGAATAGCTGTCCATCATGATTGCCCCGCCTTCGGTGGAAGCGACGGTGACGTCAAAGCCCGCTTCCTGAAAAACATGCAGGGGGTGGGTAAGTTCTGCTGCCCAGAAGCCTATGGGCCATCCGGTCTGCTCGGAGGTAGACGGGCTGCTGGCCACCATCAAAACCTTCCCCTTGGCAGGCATGCCGTGAGCGTGCACATAGTGCTGCCGTTCGATGAGGTTGTCGGATTGGCCGCTGGCCGTTGCCGTAAAGGACAGAAAAGCCACCGCGGCTAATATTGCGGAGTAAAGCGTAGTAGAATTCATTGTGATTGTTTTTGATTTCTGTACACAAAGCTCCGGCAGTTGCTTATATTTATCAATATACTTACCTTTTTAACAGGTACTACCTTTTTTGAAAGTATACTGAAAATCAATTGATTATGCCTGAATTCCTATACAACAATAAGCTCTACTACAACCCTGTGGAGTTCGCTATGGACCGGATCGGCGGTACCTGGAAGATGCCCATACTGTGGCGGCTAAAAGACAAGGTCATGCGCTACAGCGAGTTGAAGCGAAGCATCCCGCACATTACTGACAAGATGCTCACCTCACAGCTAAGGGAGCTGGAGGCGGAGGGCTTCATTCACCGGGAAGTATACGCAGTAGTGCCCCCAAAAGTGGAATATTCCATGACAGAAAAGGGCAAAACCTGCATCCCCATTATCGATGCCATACGGGACTATGGGATATATTTGATTAAGGAGGCGGGGATAGCGCATGACTTTAAGTAAGCAATGGAGTGAAGTCGACATGGGAGTTGGATTGCTCTCATTATTTTTCTTTTGATTGGTTCTTTTCCTTTATTATACCGACGACGAAGTAGTTTTCCCGATAGCTATCGGGACCAAACATGACTTCGTGCCTGCCCGACATGCTAAGGCAGGCGGGTCGGCATACCT
>CAYNIT010000272.1:0-6093 GCA_964397205.1 uncultured Phaeodactylibacter sp.
AGGCAGGTTGTAGCGCACAAAATAACTTCGCCTATTCTAGGTAACTTGTTATTGTGCGACCCCTAACGCCCTCATTGCTCCCCTGTCCATTCTGCCGTTCCCCTACGTATGGCCACCTAACTTTCCCTGCGGTTGAAGTAAGCCTCCATGCCGACAGCCAAGCCGAGCGGCACCAGCATCATGCTGAGGTTCCAGTACCAGGCAGTGGGGGCTTGCCCGTGGTTGATGATTGTAGCATCCGGCCCAATCTCGTATCCCAGTTCCTGCAGCTTAGCGGCGGCTTTTTTGTTGCCTTCCGGCAAATCCCGAACGATACCGCGCAGCCGTTGCCGCCCCTCCTCCAGACAGTTGCCCTCCTCTACACAGGGCGAATGGAAGTCTGCCGTCCAGGCCAAAATAGCCGGTGCTACCGATGCGCCCTCCTGCCGGCGGCGCAATTCTGATGCGGTCAGCACCGGATAAAGCAGGATCGGCGGGTCGCTTTCGTACTCGGAAACCTGATGCACGAATTCACCGCTCAGGTGAGCATCCGCTATTTCGATGTAGTCCGAATCCCCCACGCCTTCCCGCTGTACGTGCTCCATCTCAAAGGCGCGCAGCTTGTGCGTACCGAAGAACTGCGAGATCAAACTGTTGCATCCGTTGATAAAAAACACCACGCAGACGAGTACGATTAGGATTCTTACGATCATGTACTTACGCTTTTCAGCAAAATGCTCAGGGCACACTCCCCAAAGCCGGCTGCCCGAGCTGGCACAGATAAGCGCCACAGCACAGCCATTTCCAGCCTTATCAAGCTGAAAGCCCTAAAGTATGGCCTATTTTCCATTTATCAGAAGCCAGGGCGGGAATATTTTCCCCGAAGCGGGCAAAGCTTTCCGCCGCAAGTTTTTCCGGCCGGCCACTACCGCTTTACGGCCACGCGAAGCACGTACAACCGATGCTCCGTTTGGATACGCAGCAGGTACAAACCAGCCGGCAAGGATACCGTACCCCATTCCGTTTGGTTTTCCCAGCTTCCCTGCAGGTGCCCCTGACTGTCGAACAGCTGGCAGGAAAAGGGCGCTTTTACCCCTCGCAGGTAGAGGCGTTCCTGCACGGGATTGGGGAATACGGAGGGAGTCGCCGCTACGGACGCGGCGGAGGAAGCCGAACTGGTGCATTCCAAGCTGGAAAGGCGCTCCCAAATCTGGTCGTGCAGCGCTATTGCAGCCAGGCTGGTACTGCTCAAGAGCCCCTGCCGCACCATTACCAAGCCTTGACTGGGGGAAATGCTGATGAACTGCCCCGCGCCGCCGGCCGCCAGATATACATCCTCGGGCGCATTGGGCGAAATCGGGCCATCGATCGAAATGGGGGCTTCCGGCAAAATGTGGCTTTCCTGGCCGTTCAGCCACCAGAGGTAGCCGTAGGAAGGATTAAGCGGCTGGGAAGGGCGTAGCATAGCATTAAAATAGGCGGTATCACTGAGGATGGGCACCCCATCCCAGCTCCCGCGGTTTTGCATCAGCAGGCCGAAGCGCGCCATGTCCCGCGCCCGGCTCAGGAAGAAATCATTGGTGCCGATATTGAGCCAAAAACCGGTCTGCATGCCAATCGGGTCGCGGACCCGGCTGCGGGTGTAAAAGTTGTGGTTGAGGCCGGTGGCTTCCTCCAGCACTTCCTTCAGCAGGTTGTAGGGGCCGTTGTGGTAAACCCAACGGGTGCCGGCATCCGCCACGTAAGTCAAGCAATCCGGGCTGATGCAGGCGAATTCCGATTCGTCCAAGCCAGTGGTCATCGTCAGCTGGTGGTAAATGGTAATGGAGTCCTCCTGTTCGGGCGGCAGGCTGGTCCAGCCCTGCCCCAGGTAGCCGGAGGTTTTGTCCCGGATATCCAGCGCTCCTTCCTGCTGCGCGATGCCCACCAATACCGCCCGCAGGCTCTTGCCGGCTGAGAACCAAGTCCAGAGGCTGTCCTGGGTGAAGGTCCCGAAGTATTTTTCCAAAACGATCTTGCCATCCTTGAGTACCAAAAAGGACTTGGTCTGCTCCGCCTCCAGGTAATCGTAGAGGGCATCGATCTGCTCCGGGCACCAATTCAGCGTATCGGGAGACAGGGTATCCCACGCGCTGCTTTGCGTAGGTGGAAAATACAGATCCTGCGCCGACAGCGCCGTAAGCGTGCAACAACAGGCTAGGGTAAGAAACAAAGCTTTCATACGAAACGGTTTATGAACTTAGACGATGCAGATAAGCTGGAGTTTAAACGTCGATACGGAGAGGTTTGAGCGTCCAGCTGACGCACGAGTTTGCCGATATACATCGGCACAAGTATGCGGACCCGCCTGTCTTAGCATGTTCACCGGTGGCCAAAGCCTTTGGCGACGGGACATGGGCAGGCACGCAGTCATGTTTCGCCCCGATTTCTATCGCGGAAACTACTTCGTCCTCGGCATAATGCTTGCCTCTGGCACAGCAAGCCAAGGCAGGTGCCAGATTTTTCGTACCTTCCGGCAAAACAACAAGCCGTTTCCGACATGAAATTTGGCAAACTCGCCGATATCTCCCAAGTGGACTTCCAGCTCCCCCCCGATGCGGCAGGCAATCGAGAGGCCCTGCGGCAATCGCCCGTACCGGAAGGGGCTGCCCGTTTGTACATCGGCTGCACCGGCTGGAGCATGAAAGAGTGGGTCGGCACCGCCTATCCAAAGGGGGCCAAGAGCAAGGATTTCCTAAAATACTACGGGCAGCAGTTCAACACGATCGAACTGAACACTACGCACTACCGCATTCCCAATACCGCTGCCATTGAGAAGTGGTACCGGGAAACGCCGGGCGATTTCCGGTTTTGCCCCAAGCTGCCGCAGTCCATCAGCCATAGCAAAACGCTGGGGCTGGGCACCGGCCTCATCCCTACCTTCTGCGATGCCATTGCCGGCCTGCAGGAAAAGCTCGGCTGCTGCTTTGTGCAACTGCCTCCGTACTTTGGCTACGACCGTATGCCGCAGCTGCAGCGCTTCCTGGAAGCCTTTCCTACCCATATCCCGCTGGCGGTAGAAGCCCGGCACCACAGCTGGTTTGATGAACCCGATCATACCGACGCGTTGTTATCATTACTGCTGCGGCACCAAAGGGCTGCCGTTCTGACGGACGTGGCGGGCCGTCGGGATGTGTTGCACATGGGCCTGAGCAGCGCCACCACTATGATTCGCTTCGTGGGCAATGGATTGCACCCAAGCGATTACGAGCGCACCCGAGAATGGCTGTCCCGGCTGAAACAATGGGTGGAATACGGCGTAAAAGAAATTTACTTTTTCCCGCATCAGCCAGACAACCTGCTGGCACCGCAGATGGCCGCATTCACCTATGAACAACTACGAGAACAGCTTCCCGGGGCAGTAAGCCGCGGGCCGGCCTTGGAATCTGCCGAAGGCCAGCAAGGCGATCAAATGAGCCTTTTTTAAAACAAACTTCAAAGTACAGCATGTCGAGACTCGTTGAACATACCGACGCGGCAAGGAATGAAAACGCTATTGCCGATTACGACACCACCGATTTGGTCCACGAAAACGAAAAGGGCTACCCGATGCTGGAGCGCGACCTGAGCTGGCTGTCCTTCAACTACCGGGTACTGCAAGAGGCCAAGGACCCCATGGTGCCCCTCTTCGAGCGCATCAAATTCCTGGCCATCTACTCCTCCAATCTCGACGAGTTTTTCCGCGTGCGCATGGCCAACCACCGCAATCTGCTGCGGGTGGGCAAAAAGACGAAAAAGGAGCTGCACATCGACTCCAAGCGCATCGTCAAAGACATACAGCGTATCGTCAACAAGCAGCAGGAGGAATTCAGCCGCATCTTTGAAGAAGAAATCATACCAGAATTGCACAACCACCGCATTCACCTGCTGCGCCGCCTCGACCTGAACGAGGCGCAGAAAGAATTCGTGGAGAACTTCTTCAAGGACCACATGCTGCCCTTCGTACAGCCGGTACTGCTGGTCAAGAGCAAAATCCGCCCTTTTCTCAACAACGCTGCCCTCTATCTGACGGTACTGCTGGCGGAGCGCGACAATCCCGATGCCTCCCATAAGTACGCGATTGTCAAAATCCCCTCCGATCACCTGCCGCGCTTCATTGAGCTGCCTTCAGAGCCCGAACAGCACGACATCATTATGCTGGACGACATCGTGCGGCATTCCGTCAGCTGGATGTTCCCGGGCTACGAAATCCTCGACACCTTTTCCATCAAACTGACGCGGGATGCGGAGCTGTACATCGACGATGAATTCTCCGGCGACCTGGTGCAGAAGATCAAAGAGAGCCTGACGAGGCGGCAGGTGGGGCCCGCCTCCCGCTTTGTATACGATCGCGAGATGCCAAACGAGTTGCTGGAGTTCCTCAAGGAAGCCTTTGCGCTGGAGAAGTACGACATCCTGCAGGAAGGCCGGTACCACAACAATTTTGACTTTTTTAAATTCCCTGACTTCGGCATGGAGCATCTTAAGAATTCGCCCATGCCCCCCCTGCCCTACCATCCCCTAGAAGATGCCGACGATTACTACCAAGCTCTGCGCGAGCGCGACCATTTGATACATGTGCCGTACCACTCCTACCTTTCCGTCGTACGCTTCTTTGAGGTCGCCGCTCACGACCCCAAGGTGACCCACATCAAGATCATACAGTACCGCGTGGCCCGCAAGTCGCGCATCATGCAGGCGCTCATGGATGCGGTCAAGGCCGGCAAGCAGGTATCCGTTTTCATTGAGGTCAAAGCCCGCTTCGACGAAGAGGCTAACCTGAAGTGGGGGGAAAAACTGGAACGCGCGGGCGTCAACGTGCACTACAGCTTCCCCGGCGTCAAAGTCCACTCCAAGCTGGCGCTGGTGCGCCGCATCGAGAACCGCCGTGCCCGCATGTACACCTATCTGTCCACCGGCAATTTCCACGAGGATACTGCTAAGGTATACAGCGACTTCGGGCTGTTCACCAGCGACGAGCGGCTCGTGAGCGAAGTAGCCCGGGTTTTTGCCTTTCTGGAAACGGTGAAGGTCCCCAAGCAGGGTTTCAACAACCTACTCGTAGGGCAATTCAACCTGCGCACCGGCCTAGAACAATTGATCGACTACGAAATCTGGCGCGCCAAAGCCGGAGAACGGGCGGAGATTATTCTAAAACTCAATAGCCTGCAGGACGAGAAGATGATCGAAAAGCTCTACGATGCCAGTCAGGCGGGCGTCAAGATACAGCTGATCGTGCGGGGCATTTGTTCTTTGGTGCCTGGTGTAGAGGGATTGAGCGAAAACATCTCTGCCATCAGCATTGTAGACCGCTTTCTGGAGCACGCCCGGGTATTCATCTTTTACCACGGCGGAGAAGAGCGCATGTACCTTTCCTCCGCCGATTGGATGGTGCGCAACTTGAGCTACCGCGTGGAGACCGCTTTCCCCATTTACGCCGAGCACATCCGCAATCAGATCAGGGATTTCATCGCCATTCAGCTGAGCGATAATGTGAAGGCGCGCATCATCGACGCCGCCTCTTCCAACCAATACCGTCAGGACGGCTCCGACCTGGCCATCCGCTCGCAGATGGAGACCTACTACTACATCAAACGGCAGTCGGAACAGGAGGGCCAGGTGAAGGCAGAGGGATTGCCCAGCCCGATTTAATCGAAAAAGCATCCGGCTTCATCCATTAGATTGGAGCTCAGCCAGAAGAAGTAATAGGTTTAAGCAACAAAATGCTTGGAAGGTTACCGGCCGAGCGCATTCTCACATCTATAAAATCTATTGCGATGAAGAAATCACCACTGCTAAGGGCCTGGTTGCTAGCCCTGATTGCCACCACCCTGTTCACCGCCTGCCAAAAAGAGCTGCCGCCCGTCGAGGACAGCTTAACGTATATCCCCGAAGATGCCGCCATGGTCACCGCCATCCGCCTGCAGCAGCTTATGGACAAAGCCGATTTTGAAAGTCTGAAAGAAACCGAGGGCTTCCAAAGTATGCTCGAAGACGCGGCAGAGGAAAATGCCATGCTGGCTAAAGTCTTGGCGGACCCTGCAGCTTCCGGCATCGACCTCAGCAAAAATATGTATGTCAGCGTGGAGCTGTCCG
>CAYNIT010000273.1:0-6087 GCA_964397205.1 uncultured Phaeodactylibacter sp.
AGTACGCCCCGCAGCTGTGGGACTACCTGCGCGAGCTCAAGCCTTACCTATGGAAAGAAGGGCAGTCTTTCCCGGAAGGCGTAGCCCCCATGCATCAAATGTTTGCCAACGGCGAGCTGCACTTCACGATGAGCAACAACGATTGCGAAGTGGACAATAAGGTACTGCAGGGCGTCTTCCCGGAAAGCGCCCGCGGCTACGTCTGGGAGCTGGGCACCATTCAGAATTCTCACTACCTGGGCATCGCCAGGCACTCCGCCAACAAAGCAGCTGCCATGGTGGTCGCCAATTTCATGATCTCCCCGGAGGCGCAGTACCGCAAGATGGACCCGGCCATTTGGGGCGATGGTACCGTACTCAGCCTGGATAAACTACCCGATGACTGGGCGGCCAAGTTCCGCAAGCTCCCCAACCGGCAGTACGCGCCCGACCGGGAGGCCATTCAGGATAGAGCGCTGATGGAGCTGGCATCAGAGTATATGATCCGGTTGGCGGAAGATTTCCGGAAGGAAATTATCGAAGGCTGATGCAGCAGCGGTGGGCAGCATATGGCGGCAGAAGCCTGTTTGTCCTGCTTTCGGCGGTGCCGATTGTGGCAGGGGTGAGCTACGCCTTGCTGTACAGCCTCGGGCTGACCGGTGTCTTGTCGAAAGGCTTCACCCTGGCGCACTGGCAGGAGGTATTGGGCGATGCGGCATTCTGGCGCACCCTGTGCTTCAGCCTGTACGTGGCGGCGGTGAGTATCCTGATTGCGTTGGGGCTGTCCCTGGCGCTGGTGCTTCGCTCGCCTCAGGCCTTCACGAAGGGAGCGCTGTCGTTTTTCATCTACCTGCCGCTGAGCATACCGGCGATTGTGATGGCTTTTTTCATCTTCCAACTGCTGGGCAAAGGCGGCTGGCTGTCGCGCCTGTCGCATCAGCTGGGGCTCATCAGCGCGCTGGAACAGTTTCCGGACTGGGTGAATGACAACTACGGCATCGGCATCATCGTAGCGCATGTGATCATGGCGATGCCCTTTTTCACCATCTTCTTCGCTAATCTGTACCAAAATGAGCGGCTTGGGGAGTACCTGCATCTGGCGGCCACGCTTGGCGCGAACGGGTGGCAGCGCATCTTCCGGGTGGCGGTGCCGGTGCTGCTGCGGCGGGGGTTGGCTACGGTATTTCTGTACTTCATGTTCGTGATGGGCAGCTACGAAATCCCCCTGCTGGTTGGCAGCCAATCGGTGCAGATGGTTTCCATACGCACCATACAGCGGCTACAGCGCTATAATCTGGGCGATATACCGGAAGCCTATGCCATCAGCGTAGCCTACACGGTAATGGTAGTGGTTCTGCTGGGTGGTCTGCTTTGGTACAACCGCAAACAAATGGGCCGCGCATGAGCAGATTCACCAAAATAGCGCTGATTGGGCTGATCCTGTTCCCCTTTGCCTTCCTGCTGATGATTTCGGTAGGTCGGCAGTGGCTTTACCCGGCTGTTTTTCCGCAGCAGTGGTCGCTGAGCAACTGGCAGCTGGTACTGGGCGGGAGCGAAGGCTTGGGCAACAGTGTGCTGCTTTCTGTGTTGTTATCGCTAAGTGTGGCTACGCTGTCCACGGGGCTGAGTTTCTGGGTGAGCCGGCACATCGCCTACCACCCGAAGCGGGAAGCCTGGCTGAGCCTGGCATACTTTCCGTACGTCTTTGCGCCGGTCATCCTGGCGGCCTGCCTGCAGTTCTTTTTCATACTGGCTGGGCTGTACGGGACCTTTGGGGGCGTGCTGTTGGCGCAGTTATTCATTACCTTTCCCTACGGCGTCATTTTCTTCAGCAGTTTCTGGAATGAGCGGCTGCGCAGTATGGAAGAACTGGTGAAAACGCTGGGCGGCAGTACCCTTCAGGCTTACGCCAAAGTGTTGGTGCCGGTGGCAAAAGGCGCGCTGATGACCTGCTTTTTTCAGCTCTTCCTCATCTCCTGGTTCGAGTACGGGCTCACCAATCTGATCGGGGTAGGGAAGGTACCGACGCTGACGCTGCGGGTCTTTCAGTACGTGAATGAAGCCAACCTCTTTCTGGCGGCCCTGGCCAGCTGCCTGCTGATTTTGCCACCGGTAGCCCTGCTGTGGCTAAACCGGGCGGTGGTTTTCCGGGAACGTATCGCGCCGTAGGTGCGCGAGATGTAGGCAAAACAAATCGCGCCATTAGGTGCGAAATGTGGGTAATCGCGCCGTAGGTGCGAAACGTGGGTAGACAGATCGCGCCTTTAGGTGCGAAACATAGGTAGAACAACAAAATGCACATGCAAATCGCGCCGTAGGTGCAAAACATAGGTAACGAGATTCGTGCCTTTAGGTACGAAACTTGGGTAGCCCCGGAAACCATTATGCCATCCGTGCCGTAGGTACGGAACCGAAAAACAAAAGGATAAACGCAGCGAATGCTGACGATAAAAAACATCAACAAGCAATACAAAGGAGAAGCCGTCCTGCAGGGCCTCAGCTTCACCCTAAGAGCGCACGAAATGCTCAGCATCCTCGGGCGCTCCGGCAGCGGCAAAACCACCCTGCTCAAGGTCCTGGCAGGCCTAGAAGCCGCCGACCGCGGGCAGTTGCTGCTCGAGGGGCAGGACCTGTCGCCCGTACCGGCCAATCAGCGGGGGATTGTGTACCTCTATCAGGAAGCGCTGCTATTCCCGCACCTGAATGTGTTTGAGAACATCGCCTTCGGGCTGCGGCTGCGGCAGCGCCCGGAAGCAGAGATTAAGCAAAAAGTAAACGCCCTTTTGCAGCGGCTCGAACTACCCGGGCAGGCCCGCAAAATGCCCGAGCAATTGTCTGGCGGGCAGCGGCAGCGCGTAGCCTTCGGCCGGGCGCTGATCATAGAGCCACGGGTGCTGCTGCTGGACGAGCCCTTCGGGGCGCTCGATATGGAGACTCGCCGCAGCATGCAGCAACTGCTCAAGCGGGTGGCAAAGGATTTTGGCCTGACCGCCATCTTCGTCACCCACGATCTGAAGGAAGCCATGCTCATGGGCGACCGCCTCGGCATGATGCAGGGCGGACAATTAAAAATATACGGCAGCCGCGCCGAATTTATCGCGGATGAATCCACCGGTGCCCGGGAAGAGGCACGATTTTGGATAGATCTCCATGATTTAAAACTTACAAAATGAAAGTAGACTTCAACCACTGCGAATCTTTATACTGGGTCTTCACCCAATTGTGCAACGACGAGTGCGACCACTGCTACAACGACTCCGGCCCCTACGGTGCCCGCATCAGCGAGGAAGAGTGCATGATGATCATCGATAACCTGCCGGAGCGCATCGACCGCATCATCCTTTCCGGCGGGGAGCCCATCGCGGACCGCAAGAAGCTGTACAATATCCTCGATGCCCTGCGGGAGCGCTATGCGCCACGAGGCACGCAGATCATGCTGCAGACCAATGGCGATCTGCTTACGGAAAAGATTTTGGACACCCTCATCGAAAAGGGTGTGACCCGCTTCGACATCGCGAGCATCGACCGCTTCCACAAGAAAGCCGGCGCCCGGCTGATGGAGCTGGCCGAGCTGTTTGAGTCCAGGGGTGTCAACGGCGAGGACAAAGACCCGCTGGTGGACAAACAGAACTACCTGCACGGCCATCCGCTGAGCTGGGGGGCCTGGGGCGCTACCGAAGACATGTGGCTGGGCGGCAACTGGGCCCGCGGCCGCGCTATGGAAAAGGACAATTGGAAGCGCGATCCCGAGCACAACTTCTGCGCCATCCTCTCCGGTGCCCGCAATTTCCTGGGCGGCTACGAGGATATCCCACAGGAAATCAGCATTCAGCTTTGGAAGATCAACCCCTGCTGCCCGGGCACTAAATTCCCCATGGGCGATGCCCGGCGGGAAAAAGTAGCCGAGGTGCTGGCTCGCGTCGCAGAGCACCCCGTTTTCCAGAAGCTCAATCAAGGCGACCCCTGGCGCATGGGCGAGCACTTGGGCGTAACAGAGGTAGAGGCTAAAGCTCGTACCCGCGAACTGGAAAACATCTGCCTGTACTGCGATGAGTTTTTCAACAACCACCTGCAAGACTTCAATCCGGACACCTTTGTGGAATTGCCGGTCATCAAAGCCTAAGGGCTACATCCAAGCCTTGCGGCTGGACTCGATGCGGTACAGCAGATAATCCTGCAGCTGGCGGGCCAATTCTACAGGCAGGAAAGGAATTGTCAAATCCCCGCCGGCTGTAAACACCTCCACGCTCGCCAGGCCGTTGCGGCGCTGGTAGAAGGAACGCTTCAGCTGTACCGCCTGGACTTTGTACATGGGCAGCAAGTCGTACGAACGCCCTATGACCCCGCGCACTGTTTTGAGGTAGTGTTCGGCTACCCATAACCTGAAGCGGCGCTGGTAAGCACGCAGGTAGAAGAAAGAAAGGATAGGAAAGCCAAACATCGGCAACGCAAAACGGGGCTCCGCCAGCCCCCACCACAATCCGCCAAAAATCAGGGCGGGCAGCAATCCATAGAACCGCCAAAACCACTTGTAGTAATGGCTGGATATGGAGTGAGCCTTGAACTCAATATCGTGCACCTGCTCAAAACTGGAGTCCACCACATCTTCCACCTGTGCCACCTTACAACCAGGTATGGTGATGCTCTCCCGGCTGCCGGACTGCCCCGAAACCGCCTGATGAATGTACAAACGATATAACCCGAGCAAGCGGCGCAGCGGGTTATCCACCCAGCGTATCATTTGTATCTTGCGTTTCTGCATGCGCGCTTCCCGGCGATTGAACAATCCCGCCTGTAGGCTAAAGCCCTCCTTCCACTCGTAGAACTTCAAGCCGTAGTGCCGGGTGAGCGTACCGATCAGTGTCACGAAAAAAGCAATGACCATCAGTGCAGCTGCCAGGTATACAAAGCTCCAAAAATCCTGCTGCAGGCCGGGCAAATGTTCGCGTGTTCGCTCTAAGGCTTTCTGATCCAGCGTACCTGCTACCGTAAACACAAAACCAAAAACACCGCCCACAATTACACCAGCGGTAGCCAAGTGGTTTTGCGTAACTCCGACCCGCAGCAGATCCGAAACGCTCAACTCTAGGACCAGTGAAGCAGGGGCGGCAGCGGTTTGCTCTTCCTCCGCAGGAGCAGTATTGCCCTGGCTGCGCTTATACTCGAAAATGTAATCCCGCAGCAGCTCGGCATTCGGGCGTTTCAGCGCATCAATGGTCACCTCGCTGCCGGCGCTGCCGGCTGACTCTATGCGCAAACTTACTACTCCCAGCATGCGGTGCAGCACGTTCTGCTCAATGTGTAAATTCTGGATGCGCTCGAAAGGCAGCTTGACCCGTGAGCGGTTGAACACTCCTTTCTGTATGAGCAATTGATCATCCCTGACCTGGTAAAAATAGCGGTAGTAAGCTACGATGGAGACCGCCAGCGAAAACATCCCTCCCACCAGAACCAGCCCATTGGTCAAGATTTCCCAACGGCTCTGCTCTTCCCCGGAGCGGAACAAGAGTACCAAAAGAATGGGCCAGGCACCCCGCAGTATACGGACCAAAAAATTATAAATAAAAATGGCGATAGCTGCCTGCGATTGCCGCCTTGGTTCGTAAAATGGCAAGTCATTCTTCTTCATCGAGCGCCAGCTTTACAGAAAGAAGTTCCCGGATTTGCTCTGCTTGTTCCTGCTTCAAGCCGGGTATCATCAAATCGCTCTGACTTCCACCCGCGGTGAAAACCGCCAGGCTGGCTAAGCCAAACTGCCGCTCGATCACGCCCTGTTGCACCTCACTGTGCTGAATGCGGCTGAAAGGCACTACAGTAAGCGTTCGGAACAACAAGCCAGTACGGTACATCAAATCATGCTGGCGCAGGGCATACCCTTTAATCCGGAAACCATAGTACCGAATGATGGTGCTGACGATCAGCAGAGCCCCCCATAAGCCAGCGATGCTCCAACGCAGCCAGGACGGAAAATCTTTCGTCAAATAAGTGTATACCAGAAAGACAAACAAAATACCAAGCCGAGCCACCCATAGCCCCAGCATTTCCACCCGGAGATAGGCCGGGGAAAGGGGTTCGAAGTCCACATCAGTAGTGGCGGGCAGTTCCTCC
>CAYNIT010000274.1:0-6082 GCA_964397205.1 uncultured Phaeodactylibacter sp.
GGCCAGAGAAGCAATAATGCATAAGCCACAATGGCGTAGTAAGAATGCAAAGGATGATACCCAATGCTGCATCGCCCGGGGTCAAAGACCGGGTCTGCCAGCAAGTGGTCCAAATCGACCAGCATGGTCGCCAGCATTATCAGATAGGCGCGCCGCCAGCAGGAAGGGAACAGCCAGCGCGCCAGCAGAGCCGGGGCCAGCAAATGCAGGCTGTAGTGTACAATGGGTTGTAACATCAGATCAACCCCTCTCTGCCCGTCTGAATACGCCCCTCCATATAAGTCACTGCCTGGCCCGCCAGAGCCACCCGCTCGCCCAGCATAGTACAGGCCAGCTGGCCGCCGCGCAACGACAACTGACGGGCGACGAGTTCCTGCTTGGAGAGTCGTTCTGCCCAGTAGGGGGTCAAAGTAGTGTGGGCTGAGCCCGTTACCGGATCTTCATCAACCCCGTAGTTGGGAAAGAAACAGCGGGACACAAAGTCCACTTCCTCGCCGGGCGCGCTGACGATCACGCCCCGGCCCTTGACCGCTTTGAGCTTGCGGAAGTCTGGCTGCACTCGCCGTACCTCCTGCTCCGAGGACAGGATTACCAGGAAATCCTCCCGGCCGAGCAGCACCTCTTCCGCTTCCGCATTCAGGGCTTCGGTGAGCACTCGGGGCGCGAGGGCGTGCTCCAGGACATCAGCGGGGAAATCCATGATATACTGACGGCCCTGCCGGGTAACCTCCAAGCTACCGCTGCGGGTGCTGAATGCCAGGTGGCTGCCCGTTTCCCCCAAGTGGCGGAACAGCACGTGAGCTGCAGCCAGGGTAGCGTGCCCACAGAGGTCTACCTCCGCCACCGGCGTGAACCAGCGCAGCTGATAGCCTGACTGCTGCTGCACGAAGAAAGCCGTTTCCGAAAGGTTGTTTTCCTCTGCAATCGCCTGCAGGGTCTCCTCGGGCAACCAGCGGTCCAGTGGGCAGACAGCAGCTGGATTGCCCCGAAAGAGCTCACTGGTAAAGGCATCGACTTGGTAAATGGGGATGCTCATATTCAGATGGCTTCTACCATGAATTTGTTCTTCTTGCCGTTTTCCACCATCAGGTACTTTCCGTGCAGCAGAGCATCCGGCCCAACTGCAAACTCGTGGCTGTTGACCTTATCCTTGTTCACGCTGATGGCGTTGCCCTTGATGGCACGGCGGGCATCGCCCTTTGAACCCACAATCTCTGTTTGCTCAGACAGCAAATCCACGATATTGATGCCGCCGACGATGGCATCCTTGGGTACCTGGAAACTTGGGATTTCCGAAGCCACCGTCGCTAGCTCGCCCTCGCCCAGATCCAGCAGCTGCTCTTTGCTGGCTTTGCGGTTGAACAGCAGTTGGGTCACCTTCAGCACCGAGCGGTAAGCTTCCTCAGAGTGGATGCGTACCGTGAGTTCTTCAGCCAGCAAACGCTTCAGCTCCTGCGGTTGCCCTGCCAGCTCGGCCTCCCGAGCTTCGATTTCCTCCCGGCTCTTAAGGGTGAAGTAGCGGGTGAATTTTTTGATGTCGGCATCCGCAGCTCTGAGCCAGAACTGGTAAAACTGGTAGGGGGAGGTCATATTTGGGTCTAACCAGATGTTGCCCTCCGCCGACTTGCCGAACTTGCTGCCGTCGGTTTTAGTCAACAGCGGGGTAGTTACAGCGTAGGCTTTGGCCCCCAGATTGCGGCGTATAAATTCCGTGCCGCTCGTGATATTGCCCCACTGATCTGAACCGCCCATCTGCACTGAGCAGCCGTACTTTTCAAACAGGACCTGAAAGTCGTAGGCCTGCAGCAGTTGGTAGCTGAACTCGGTAAACGACAAACCGCTCTCCAGCCGGTTTTTCACCGAATCCTTGGACACCATGTAGTTGACCGTCAGGCTTTTGCCCACGTCGCGCAGGAAGTCCAGCACGTTCATATCCTTGTAGAAATCATGGTTATTGACGATCTGCAGCTCGGCGCCGTCTTCGAAGCGGAGCATCTGCTGCACCTGCTGTTTTTGAAATTCCAAGTTGCGGTCGAGTTCCTCGTAGGTCTTCAGCTCGCGCTCGTTGTCCTTGCCAGAGGGGTCTCCGATGCGGCCGGTAGCGCCGCCCATCAGGGCGATCGGCCGGTGCCCAGAGCGCTGGAAAAGCGTGAGCAGCATGATTTGCACGTAATTGCCGATGGTCAAAGAGGGGGCGGTGGGGTCAAAGCCGATGTAGCCGGTGGTTTGGTCTTGCTCCAGTGCTTCTTTGATTCCGGGGGTGGCATCGTGCAGCATCCCCCGCCATTCGAGTTCTTCCAGAAAGTTCATGCGTCGGTCTTGTTTGCGTGCGCAAAGTTAAAATATTATACCACAAGTCATCGGATGGGAGATTGGTTCCTGAGCATTGCGAAAACCTGGCTGTTCAGCAGAAAGACAGTCATGGCCGGGCATGGCACAACGGTTCAATGGCCTGCTGCCATCAGCCCAGCCATCTGCTGCTGCAGCGATAGAGCCGCTTCTCGAGATGCTTTTGCAAAACCCTGCCCCTCGCCAGCGAAGATAATGCCCCGGGACGAGTTCACCAGCAGGCCTACCTCTGCATTCGCACCGTAGCGCGACAAAGCTGGCAAGTCGCCTCCCTGCGCCCCAATGCCTGGCACGAGCAGGAAATGCTCCGGAGCGATGCGCCGGATTTCCGCGAATTTCTCCGGGTGGGTAGCTCCTGCCACAAACATCAGATTGCCGGGATGCCCCCACTGCTGTGCCCGCCGCATCACTTTTTCGTATAAAGGCTGCCCGTTCTCCTGCCGGTCCAGCTGGAAATCCTGGCTCCCCCGATTGGAAGTCAGCGCCAGCAAAATCACCCATTTGCCTTCAAACTCCAGGAAGGGCTGCACGGAATCGGCCCCCATGTAGGGAGCTACCGTAACCGCATCAAAGCCCAGCTCACCGAAAAACGCCTGAGCGTACAGGCGCGAGGTATTGCCAATGTCCCCCCGTTTGGCATCGGCTATGGTGAAGTGGCCGGGGGGGATGTAGTCCAGCGTTTTACGCAAGCTTTCCCAGCCCTGGGCACCATGGGCCTCGTAGAAAGCCAAATTGGGCTTGTAGGCTACGCACAGATCCTGGGTCGCATCTATGATTTGTTTGTTGAATTCGAATACCGGGTCTTGGGCATCCAGCAGATGGGCAGGCAGGCGGCGGTAGTCGGCATCCAGGCCGATGCAGAGATAGGATTGCTTTTTCTGAATTGCAGCAGCAAGTTCTTGGCGGGTCATGTTTTTTGGGCGAAAATAGGGAATCTACCAACCCTTTGCCGGAATGGCTGTTACATAATCGTTTTGAAAAGTCAAATAACTGAACGCAAAGCCTAGTTATGCCGCAAACGATTGACCCGAAGGAAGCCGCTCGGCGGATGAACGAATGGGGCAAAGCGCGCACGCCTTTCCTCTTCCTCATCGACTTCGAGCAACGCAAGCCCATTGTTTGCCGCCTCGACGAGATAGACCCCGCACAACTCCTTTTTGACATCAATGGCAAGACCAATGCTGCAGCCATTGATGTGCAGGACAAGCCGCTGGAATTCAAGCGTTTTCCCATGCCAATAGTGGAATACCAAGCTGCCTTCGAGCGTGTCCAAAGGGGTATCCGAGCGGGCAATTCTTACTTGCTGAACCTGGCTTTTCCTACTCCTGTAAGGACCAATCTCAGCTTGCGCGAGCTGTTCTTGCGCAGCCAAGCTCGCTACCGCATCTGGCTGCAGGGCCAATTCACCTGCTTCTCCCCGGAAATATTCGTCACCATATCGCAGCGGGGGCGCATCGCTTCTTTCCCTATGAAGGGGACCATCGATGCCGACCTGCCCGGCGCACGGCAGCAGCTGCTCGACAACCCGAAGGAACGGGCAGAGCACGCTACCATCGTCGACCTCATCCGAAATGACCTCAGCCAGGTGGCCCGGCGCGTCCGGGTGCAACGCTACCGGTACGTAGAGGAAGTGGCCACGCACAGCGGCGGCTTGCTGCAAAGCAGCTCGGAAATTGACGGGCAGCTCCCCGAAGATTTTCACCACCGCCTGGGCGATTTGATCTTCCGCTTGCTCCCGGCCGGCTCCATCAGCGGTGCGCCGAAGCAGAAAACGGTAGACATTATTCAAGCGGCGGAGGGGCAAAACCGCGGCTACTACACCGGTATCTGCGGCTTATTCGATGGGCAGCGGCTCGACAGCGGGGTGATGATTCGGTTTATTGAAAAATTCCCGGAAGGGCTCGTATTCAAAAGCGGGGGCGGCATTACCGCGCGTTCCCGCATGGAAGAGGAGTATCAGGAGATGGTTCAGAAAGCTTACCTGCCCTTCGTTCCCGCAAGCACCCCTGCCCTATGACGGCACCATTTTTGCTCGAAACAGTACGCTGCCAGGACGGCAAACTGCTGGCGCTTCCTTACCACGAGGCGCGGATGAGCAATAGCCAGCGCACGCTATTCGGCAGAAGCTACGCCATTGACCTGTCCAAGCTTTCAGTACCGCCCTACGCCCATTTTGGTTGTTGGAAGTGCCGGATACTGTACCGCAGTCAGCTGGAGGCTGTGCAATTCTTACCCTACCAGATACGCCCGGTCAACCGGTTGAAAATAATAGAGGCTGATTCGGTCGACTACCGCCTCAAGTACGCTGACCGCCGGGCATTGGAGTCCCTATTCGAGCAAAGGGGCGAAGCCGATGACATCCTGATGGTGAAAAACGGTTTGATCAGAGATACGTACTACGCCAATGTAGCGCTGTGGGACGGATACAACTGGCGCACCCCGGCAGCCCCCATGCTTCCCGGCACCCGTCGGGCCCAATTGCTGGATAGGCAATGCCTGACCCCTGCCTACATCCGGCCGGAGGACTTATCCAATTACCAGCACATTGCCCTTTTCAATGCTATGATGGACTTGGAGGAAGGCCCGGTGTTGCCGACCACCGCCGTAAGCTGATCAGTCCTATGCCATCCCCTGCTCCACCGGCAGGAAAGAATTGGCATCAGCCATCTCCCAATCTACCAACAGCTGTTCCGGCACGGTTTCTCGCTGCCGCAGGCAACCCGGCGGCAGTACAGGAAACAATTCAGAAAACCGCCGGCTCTCCGCCATGCTAGTCCGCCGGTAGATATGGCTGCGGTTGATTTGGGAGGGGTGCTCCAGCCCGGCTGCTGCCAATAATTCTACAAAGCTGGTTATGGTTCCGCGGTGATAATTAGCCACCCGCACTTTCTTATCGCTCACCACCAAGCCTTTGACCAGTTCAGGACGCTGCGTAGCCACACCGGTCGGGCAATTGTTTTTATTGCATTCCAAAGCCTGTATGCAGCCTAGAGCCAGCATCATGGCCCGGGCGCTGTAGCAGGCATCCGCTCCCAGGGCGATGGCCCGGAAAAGGTGGAAGCCGGTGAAGATCTTGCCGGAGGCCAGCAGTTTGATTTGTTCTTTGATGCCGAAGCCGACGAGCAGGTCATGAGCGGTAGCCAGGCCTTCCTTGTAGGGCATCCCCACCGAGTTGGAAAACTCCGGGGGGGCAGCGCCGGTCCCCCCTTCGCCCCCATCTACAGTAATAAAATCAGGGTATATGCCCGTCTTGATCATGGCTTTGCAGACTGCTATGAATTCGCTGCGGCTGCCCATGCAGAGCTTGAAGCCAACCGGTTTGCCTCCCGATAATTCCCGCAGCTGGGCGATGAATTCCAACAGGCCAACCGGCGTTCGGAACGCTCGGTGAAAAGGGGGAGACAGCACCGAAGTACCGGCTTTTACGCCCCGAATTTTCGCGATTTCCGGGGTATTCTTTTTGGCGGGCAGGATACCGCCGTGCCCAGGTTTAGCCCCTTGCGATAGCTTGAGTTCTACCATCTTGACCTGGGCGGATGCCGTCCGCTCCGCAAATGCTTCTGGGGAAAAGTCCCCCTCTGGCCTGCGGCAGCCGAAGTAGCCGGTGCCAATTTGGTATATCAGGTCTCCCCCAAGCTGCTCGTGGTAGGGGCTGATGCCGCCCTCGCCGGTGTTATGGGCAAAGCCGCCGATTTTCGCTCCTCCATTCAGGGCCAGAATAGCGTTTTTGCTC
>CAYNIT010000275.1:0-6052 GCA_964397205.1 uncultured Phaeodactylibacter sp.
CTGCACTCCGGTGCAGATACCCTGTTTTTTTGCTTGCACTTCAACGATCCGCACAACGGACACAGCGGGTGCTTTCCGGCATGTACATTAACCTCGCTGCTGCAATGGGTTGTTTGCAACGAGTGCAGATGCCAAAGTTCTCCGCATCGACCTTATCCAGCGCAACTTTTAGGTTCGCCAATTTGCGTTTAGCGGAACGCAAAGCAGCTTCAGAGACTCCTTTATTGTTGATGGCATCCATACGGCTTACCCTTCCTATAGCATTTTCGGGCGAAATAGGCTGAGTTGCTTCTTCCAGCTGAGCTACCTCTTCCTGCGTCTTTTTTATGGCCGCTTTGATTTTCTCCTTGAGCTGAGCTCTGTCCTCTTTGGTCATTCTAGTAACTTTTGAATATGCGAAGCGCGGCTGGCTCTAGATTAGCCAACCGCGCTTCCTGCTGTATTGGTTCTTGATCTGAAAGCTGACGGAATCGCCTCTCTTAGTCGCTGGAGGAAAATATAGCGATGAGGCGTAAAATTTCGATGTACAGCCATATCAGCGTGATGAGCAGCCCCATAGCGGAAAACCACTCCATATAAGCGGGCGCTCCGTACTGCTCGCCTTTGTCAAAATTGTCGAAGTCAAGCAGCAGGTTCATAGCAGCTACAGCGATGATCAGCAGGCTGATGCCAATGCCAATCATGCCGCCTTCGTGCAGGTAAGGCAGGTTGACGCCGAACATAGACAGTACAAAGTTGAGCAAGTACACTACGAAGATAGCTCCAGTGGCCATGATGATGCCGCTGCGGAGCTTTTGGGTGACCTTGATGATGCCAGTTTTGTAGAAAAACAGCATAAGGAAGAACACCGCCATCGTCAGGGTAATGGCCTGAAATACAATGCCATTGTACAGGCTAGCGTACATGGCAGAAATACCGCCCACGAACAAGCCCTCGAGGGCAGCGTAAATCGGGGCGAGTGTGGGAGAGTACTTAGGTTTGAAGGAAGCAATGACCACTACGATCAAGCCGGCGATCGCCCCTCCCCAAATAAACAGAGGGTTAGGGTTGATGTAAGAAAACACGGCGGTGGCTAACATGAGGGCACCAAGCAGCAACGTCTTGTTGACCGCGCCGGACACGGTCATGCGGCCGGCTTCAGCGCCTGTCTTGGTCATATCGGCATCCAATACGCCGCTAGCCGAACGCTGGAAAGCGCGCTCGCTCATGACAGGATTGCCGCTGGATTGGAATAGTCCTTTTTTTCTGCTCATTTTTCAGCTATTTTAAAGGAATGTCTTTCAATACTTGTTTCAGGTTGAGCTCCTAAAATTAGTGCCAACCTTTTAAAGGTACAAACCGGGGGTGAAATTTGTTCTGCCGCTTATTTCACCGGAGATTCAAAAATTGATGTATTCCGCTGGGTCTAGCGGTTTGCCTTTGTGCCAGAGTTCGAAGTGCAGGTGGGGCCCATCCGTCAGCGTTCCCGTATTGCCAATAATTGCGACTGCTTCCCCAGCTTTAACAAAGCTTCCGCTCTTTTTGAGCAGCGCCGAGTTGTGTTTGTAGAAAGTAATGAGGTTGTTGGTGTGCTGTATGCCGATGGTATTGCCCGTCTCCAGGGTCCAGTCGGCGAAGAAAATATAGCCATCCATAGCCGCTTTGATGGCCCGGTTCTTGGGCGCCAGTATGTCAACGCCGTAGTGCTTCTTATCGGGCATAAAGCCGGCGCTGATCTCTCCGGTTACCGGAGGGGAGAAGAACATCTGCTCCAGCGGAATGTCGCGCGGAGAGAAATTGGCGGTGCGGGTACGGCGGGCTGAGGCGCCAATTTCGCGCAGTTCCATTTCCTGCCGCAGCTGCTCCTCTTCTTTTGAACGCTCTACAGCCTGAAGGCTGTCCTTGCTGGGCGGCCTTTGCAGTTCTTCCTGCTGCACATCTTTTTCCGTTTCCACATCGCCTACTAGGATGCGCTGAATGTTCTCAGAGTATTTCTTGTGAGCCAGCAGCTGCTTTTCAAGCTGTTCTACTTCCCGGTATAGCCGTTCTACCTTTCGCCGCTCCTGGCCGCCCTCCCCGTAGCCGGGTACATAGCGGCGCAGCGGCGTGAAGGCAATAGCCAAGACGACCATCAGCGCTACGATGACGAGTATGGTGCTTGCTGCAATATAAACGTTGAGCAGCGTGAGCCGGTAGGAGCCCACCTCTTCAAACGTTTCATTGTTCATGATGATGAAGCGGTAGGTATGCTGCAGGTTCTCTTTCGTGCGCTGCCACCACGCTCTCAGTTTGTCGCTATTGGATGCCATTGGGCCAATCGTTTAAAGTACTATAACGCCGTACCCCGCACATAGATTTTAGCTCCTGTCCCTTTGAGGCCGGCTGGGTTTGAAGAATCGGGGTTTGAAGTCTGTTAATTATAAAATAATTTTGTCGTCCAGCGTTAAAATAAGGAGCGAGGAACTGCCTTTTTGTAAAGGTAGGCGCTCCATCTGTGCCACACAAGTTAAATGCCAAAAAATACCAGACTCCGGGCGGGAAGCCAGGAGCTGCAGATTAGAAAATAGAGCAAGTTTTGAAAAATCACATCAACAAGGTACTTACCGTTCTGCTCGTAGCCGGGCTGGCCGCTGCCTGTACCACCACCAAGAAACGGAGCGAAATGTCCGCTCTGGGGAAGGTATACCACAATACCACAGCGCACTACAATGGTTATTTCAACGCCAATGAATTGATCATTGCCAGCCAGGCCCGCCTGGAGCAGCAGCATCAGGACAACTACACCCGCCTTTTGCCGATGTACAAGTACCTGGCGGTGGAGGACGTTTCCGGTGTAGCGCCGGACCTGGATATTGCTATGGAAAAAGTCTCCGTAGTAGTCAATCTTCACCCCTACAGCAAGTGGACGGACGACAGCTACCTGCTGTTTGGCAAAGCACAGTACCTCAAGCGCGATTACGAATCTGCCGAAGAGACCTGGCGTTACTTCGAAGGGGAGTTCAATCCCGAAGAAATGGAACGCAAGGAAGAAAAAGCCAATAAGGATAAGAGGGTAAGCAAAAAGAAAAAGAAGCGCAAAAAGAAGAAAAAGAAAAAGAACAAAATGAGCCGCAAGAAAAAGCGCGCGCTCAAACGCTACAACAGAGCTGTACGCAAAGCCCGCCGCAGCGGCGGCAAAGCTCCGGAAAAGCCAGAAATCCTAACCGATAGTTACCAAAAGCAGCAAAAAGCTAAGGAAGAAAAACGCAAAGCAAACGAAGAAAAGCTGGCCGCCGAACAGCAGGAGCAAGAAGGGCCGCCGCCTGAAGATGGCTTCCTTAAACACCGCCTGGCGTATCAGGAAGGGATGCTGTTCTACGCCAAAACCATGGTGGAACGGGATAAAATCGATGCGGCTCAGCGTATTCTTGACGATTTGCTCAACAGCAGCCGCACTTTCGAAGACATCAAAGCGCGGGCGGCTGCTGTTCAGGCCTATCTCTACATTCAGACCGAGCAGTACGTCAACGCCCTGCCCGCCCTCAAAAAATCTATTGAGCTGCAAGACGACAAAAGCATCAAAGCCCGCCACGCCTTCATCATGGCACAGCTCTACGACCGTGTCGGAAACAGTCAGGGGGCTTACGCTGCCTACGAACAGTGCCTGAGCTACCGGCCAGCCTACGAGATGGAATTCAACTGCCAGCTCAATATGGCACAGCACGCCTGGGCCAGTGGCCAGGGCAGCGCCCGCTCCGCCCGCGAAAAGCTGCAGCGGCTGCTCAAGGAAGAGAAAAACGCGGAGTACAAAGACCAAATTTACTTTTCCCTGGCTATGATTGCTTTCAAGGAGGGGGATCAGCCGGAGGGGGTACGCAATCTGCAGCTCGCTCTGCGCAAAAGCCAAGGCAACAAAGCGCAGCAAGCCGAGGCCTACCTCACCCTGGCGGACCTTTACTACCAGGAGGAAGACTACGTAGCCGCCAAAAACTACTACGACAGCACGCTCATGGTCATGAACAAACAGGACGACCGCTACCAACGCGCGGAGCAGCTGGCTAAAAACCTGACGGACATTGCCAAAAACTTGGAGATCATCTCCCTTCAGGACAGCTTGCTGCGCATCAGTGAAATGAGTGTGGAAGAACAGGAAGCGCTGGCCCTGCGCATCAAACAGAAACGGGATGAGGAACGCCGTAAACAGCTGATTGCAGAGGCCAACCGCGCTGCCAATGCCCAACAACGCTTCAGCAGTAGCGGCCTGCAGCGCCGGGTCAATATCGGCAGCAGTGGGCAGGAGAGTTCTTTCTTCGCTTACGACGAGCGTGCCCTGCGGCGGGGTGCCCGTGATTTCCAACGAGAGTGGGGCGCCCGCAAGTTGGAAGACAACTGGCGGCGCTCGAGTGCTTCTTCTTCCACTGAAATGGATGAGTTGCTGGCGGGCGGCGATAATGCTGAACCGGATATCCTGACCGAAGAGGAAATCAAAAAGCTGCTGGGCGATGTGCCGGAGTCAGAAAAAGAACAGGCCGTAGCCAATCTGAAAATACAGGAAGCCATGGCTAAACTCGGCAGCCTCTACCGGGAGCGCCTCGACAATAACGAGCAATCCATCGAGATACTGGAAGAACTCAACCGCCGCTACCCCGGCAATTCCCACGAGCTCGATGCCTGGTACCAGCTGTACCTGGCCTACGGCGAAATGGGCAACGCTGCCAAGGCGAAGGAGTACGGCGACAAAATCTTAGAGAAATATCCCAGCACGGATTATGCTAAGATCATCCAAAACCCCAACTACGCCGATGAGTTGATGAAAGAGAAGCAGGAGCTGAGCAACTACTACCAAGCTGTTTACCAAGACTTCCAGGAGGGCAACTACCAGCGGGCCTATGAGCAGAGCGTAGCAGCCAAGCGTAAGTTCGGTGCCAGCAATCGGCTGCAGCCCAAATTTGCCCTGCTGGCGGCCATGTGCACCGGCAACCTGCAGGGCAAAGAAGCTTACATCAAGCAGCTCAAAGGGGTGGTAGCCCGCTACCCCGATACAGAGGAGCAGCTGCGCGCCCGCGAAATCCTGCGCCTGCTGGGCCAAACCTCCGCTAGCCTGCCCGCCGGCGCTAAGGAGGAGCTGAAGAAATTCAAGTTCGAAGAAAACAAGCTCCACTATATCATTGTAGCTTTTGATTCCAAAGACATTGACCTGAATCAAAGCAAAATATCCGTATCCGACTACAACGAAAAGTACCACAAACTCGACCGCATCCGCATTTCCAACCTCTTCCTGGGCATCAAAGTGGAAGACCGGGTGCCCATCCTCGTCCTGCGCCGGTTTAAAGACAAAGCCGAGGCCATGGCTTACTATAATGGCGTGCAGAACAACCGCAAAGAATTTATGAAGGGGCAAGACATCGAGTTTGACGTGCTCCCGGTCACTCAAAACAACTACCGCGAAATCCTTAAAGAGCGCTCGGTGGACAACTACCGGCTGTTTTTCAAAGACTATTACCTCAACTAAGTGCTTGTTTGGAGGGAGTATGCCATTGAAAATCAGTGGTTTATGCCCGACTGCCACCCGTCAGGTAGGCATAAAGCGCTGATAAAGGTTGCTCCAAACAAGCACTAAGGAATAGATAGCGCCCTTAAACTGCTCCTGCATTTCAGGGCCGCTTTTACGAGCCCGGTGGCTTTTCGTTGCGCCTGTAAGGTTAAATTTTTATTTTCGCTACCAAATTATCATTTCGCTTTGCACAAATATGATTCCTTTTTATATTTGCAATTAGGCGACATTTCGTTGCATATATCGCGGCTAACCCGATTCAATTACTTGTTCGCTAAGTAGCCTTCCCCCCATTTTTGCAGACAGTTCAAAAGGATTCGCATGCTGCGGCATGAATCTCTGTACCCCTCAGTCTGAGAATTGAACCAGAACAATAACTAAACCTGATTACAATGAAGTATGACCATTACAATTTAACAAAGGCTTTGGCTATTACGCTAATGTTCTCGCTTAGCCCCGCCTTAAGTGGGCTTTTGGCACAACCAGCTAATGACCTCTGCGGCGACGCCGTTTTGTTGGACTGCAGCTCGGATAATGTTT
>CAYNIT010000276.1:0-6050 GCA_964397205.1 uncultured Phaeodactylibacter sp.
CAAGCGCAATCATCCGCTCACTGAGCTGGAGAAGGAGTATAATGCCTGGGCAAGCTCAGTGCGCAGCGTGGTCGAACATGCCATCGGCGGCACCAAACGATTGGCCTTGCTCTCTCGCCCGATGCGATACTGGAAGCAAGATATACGCCAACAAATTTTCATCATTGGTTGTGGCCTGCACAACCTGCGGGTCCGCTTTAGGAGTTCCGCGTATGCACTTGGCGCGCAACGGGTGCGCGCGCGTCTAAACTTTTAATTTTAATAAAATCTAATGGCAAAAGATTTTTAATTTATTTAAATTTGTGCTGGCATCTTTACTTTTACCCCCTTTGCAGCGCCACATCGAGGCAGTACAGGCAGCTGCAAGCTCACTTTCGTCTGCATACCAAAAACAGTCTAGTTTTCCAGGTTTGGATGTGGAGCCCTTCAGAACGCCCTTCGGGCTGAAGCTCCGGGGGCATTCCAAAGGTCTTCCGTTGTAAACTGGCTCCATTCGCTTACAAAAGGTTTGTCCTATGGACAGCTGCGAGCCAATCAGGCTGGATCTTGCAATTGTCCCCTGTGGGACACACCGCTACTGTTCCTGTGGGCAGCAGGGCTTCCCTCAGCCGATGCGCTTAAACGGGTTTAGTTATTGTTCCAATATTTTGACAACTTTGTGTTCACTCATGAACTAATTACTGTGCATTATGCAAAGACGACCATTACTCTTAACATTTTTAATCATTGGAGCTGCCTTGTCGCTTACGGCACAGCCGCTGGACGTGCAGCTTTACCGTACCTATGACGGATCCCAAAACAATCTCAACAACCCAGAGTGGGGCGCCGCGCACACCAATCTGCGCATTTCTGGCCCGCTTGGCTACGCCGATCAAATCGAAGCGCCCGCAGGGGAAGGGCGGCCCAACCCGAGACGGGTTAGCAACGCGCTCTTCGCCCAGGATAGCCCACTGTCGGACCCGCTGCAACTCAGCGATTTTACTTGGGTGTTTGGCCAGTTTATTGATCACGACATCGGCTTGACACCGGACGGAGACGAGCCGTTTGATATACCTGTGCCTCAGGGGGATCCGATGTTCGACCCCTTCAATACCGGGCAGATGAGTATCCATATGGTGCGCAATGTCTTCGACCCCTCCACCGGCACAAATGTGGACAACCCCCGCCGTCACCCCAATGAAATTACCGCTTACCTAGATGGCTCTGCCGTGTACGGCTCGAGCGAGGAGCGGGCCAACTGGCTGCGTACCTTTGAGGGGGGAAAGCTCAAGGTATCCGAGGGCAATCTGCCGCCCTTCAACACTTTCAGCGGAGCATACGACGCACCTATTGACCCCAACGCTCCGCATTTCGAAAACCCGGTCGGCGCTTCGGCCAAAATGTTCATATGCGGAGATCCGCGAGCCGGAGAAAACCCGCTGCTTCTGGCTTTCCATACGCTGTTTTTGCGCGAGCACAACCGCCTCTGCGACGAGCTGGCCGAAGAACACCCGGACTGGAGCGATGAGCAGCTCTACCAACACGCCCGAAAGCTCGTAGGTGGCTTGATGCAGTCCATTGTATATGACGAATGGCTGCCGGCTATGGGGGTACAACTGCCTGCCTACGAAGGCTACGATTCCACAATAAATGCACAGCTCTTCAACGTCTTTACGGCGGCGGCTTTTCGGGTAGGGCACACCCTGCTCAACGGACAGCTGATGCGGGTGGATGGAGAAGGCAATGAAATTCCCGAAGGGCACATGCAGCTGCGGGATGCCTTCTTCAACCCTTATCCGGTTATGGAGCTGGGGCTGGACCCTTTCTTCAAAGGCATGGGCGTTCAGATGCAGCAAGCTTTTGACTCCAAAGTCGTAGATGATGTGCGCAATTTCCTGTTTGGCCCTCCGGGCTCGGGCGGTCTTGACCTGGTATCCATCAACATCAACCGCGGCCGGGAGCGGGGCTTGCCGGGCTACAATGACATCCGGCAGTACTTCGGCCTGGACCGCTACGTCTTCTTCCAGCAGGTCAACAGCGACCCGGCTGTCTACACTACTTTGCTCGGATTGTACGGCGATGTGGACGATGTGGACTCCTGGGTAGGCATGTTGGCGGAGGAAAAATTGCCGGGCTCTATTTTCGGAGAAACCATCCACCGTATCCTGAGCGTACAGTTTGCCAATTTGCGCGACGGCGACCGCTTCTACTACGAAATTGACCCCATGCTCTCCGAGGATGAGAAAGACTGGATCAAAAACACTACCATGCACGATGTGCTGATGAAAAACACCGGCATCAAACTAATGCAGGACCGCGTCTTCAAGGCGATGCCCCACGAAGAAATCTGCGATAACATGACCGCCGACATCTTCGGGGCAGTACATACCGAAAGCGGTGAGCCGGTCTCCCAGGTGGTAGTCAATGTGATCAACGAGGGCCAGCCCATGCAATTGATCACTAGCCCGCAGGGTGAGTTCTACTTTCTGGATGTACCCGCCTGTGACGTAAGCATGGTCGGCATGGAGCGGGACAATGACGTGCCCAATGGCGTCTCTACCGCCGACTTGATCGAAATTCAGAAACACATGCTCGGGGTGGAAACCTTTGACTCGCCCTACCAGTATATCGCCGCGGATGCCGACCGCAGCGGAGGCGTATCCGTGCTGGACCAAATCCACATCCGTAAGGTAGTGCTGGGCATTTCCGATTTCTTCCCCAATAACTTCTCTTGGCGTTTTGTGGACTCCAAATACGAGTTTCAGACCAACAATCCGCTGCAGGAAGACTTCCCGGAAATCATCAACGTCGAGGAGGTGCTGTCCGAAGACATGGCGCTGGAATTCATCGGGGTGAAAATAGGCGACTTGACCGGCGATGCCGACCCCGACCCGCTGACGCAGGACACGGAGCCGGCGGTAGATACCCGGGGGATGTTTACGTTCCGGCTGCAGAACATGGAGCTGCAGGCAGGGCAGGTGTACGACATCCCCGTCCGTGCGAAAGATCTCTCTCAGCTGCAAGGCTATCAGTTTGGTTTGGATTACAACACTGAATTGCTGAGCTTCGAAGGCATGAAGCCTGGCGCCCTCGCGGGGCTGACTGAGGAGCACTTCGGCCGCTTTGAGCAGGAAGGGCAGCTGACTACCTGCTGGGTGAAGCCCGCCGGTGCGGACATCCTTGCCGATGAGCCGCTCTTCTATTTGACTTTCAAAGCCAAGCGTACCGTAGACCTGAGCCGGGCCCTGGCGCTGAGCGAAGCCAAACTGCAGGCAGAGGCCTACGACAGTGGCTTGAACGTGCTGAATGTCAACTTTGTCTTTGAACAGGCTTCCGAGACTGGCACCGGCGCATTCGCTCTGCACCAAAACTTCCCCAACCCCTTCCGCGACCAAACGGTCATCACTTTTCAAATGCCGGAAGAAGGATGGGCACGGCTGAGCGTGAGCGATGCCAACTGCAGGGTGCTGTTGTCGAAGGAAGGCGATTTCGCCGCCGGGAAAAATCAGTGGGAGCTCACCCGCAATCAGCTGCCCAACAGCGGTATCCTCTACTACACCGTGGAGACAGCAGATGACAAGGCAAGTCAGCGTATGATTTTGGTGGACTAAAACTATTGCCGTGGTTTTGTCGAAAGGGAAAGCGGAGTACGAAGGGTGTTCCGCTTTTTCTTTTTTAGCCGGAAGTCGAATATCTCTAAAACACAGTTAGCGAAAATTCGCAAAAAACCGCTACCTTGAGGTTGCTATTGCAGCTAGGTACCGCGATCCTGCCTACCGTACAGCTGCCCTCACGACCACAAACCAAACGGCATGCACCCTAGCTATCCTCATCTGCTCGCTCCCCTCGACCTGGGGCACACCAAGCTCAAAAACCGGGTCCTCATGGGGTCTATGCACACCGGCCTGGAAGAAGAAAAGAACGGTTTCGAGAAAATGGCCGCTTACTTCGCCGAGCGCGCCCGAGGAGGGGTAGGCCTGATGGTCACCGGCGGCATTGCACCCAACCGCGCCGGCTGGGTAGCGCCCTTTTCCGCCAAGCTGTCCAACCGGCGGGAAATGCGCCGCCACCGCGTCATCACCGAAGCGGTACATCAAGAAGACGGTAAAATCTGCCTGCAAATCCTGCACGCCGGGCGCTACGGCTACCACCCGCTGGCAGTAGCGCCGTCCCGCCTGAAGGCCCCCATTGCTCCCTTCAAGCCCTGGAAGCTCAGCCAGCGGGGCATAGAGCGCACCATCCGGGCATTCGTCCGCACTGCCCAACTGGCGCAGGAAGCAGGCTACGATGGCGTGGAAGTCATGGGCTCGGAAGGATACCTGATCAATCAGTTCATCGTTTCGAAGACCAACCGGCGGCAGGACAAGTGGGGCGGGGCCTACGAAAACCGCATCCGTTTTCCCATCGAAATCGTGCGGCGCATCCGCGAAGCGGTAGGGGAGGAGTTCATTCTAATCTACCGCCTTTCCATGCTCGACCTGGTTGACGACGGCAGCAGTTGGGAAGAAGTAGAACAGCTGGCCAAACGCATCGAAGCAGCCGGTGCCAGCATCATCAATACCGGCATCGGCTGGCACGAAGCCAGGGTGCCGACCATCGCCACCATGGTGCCGCGCGGCGGCTTCAGCTGGGTGACGCAGCGCCTCATGGGCAAGGTCCGGATACCGCTCATCACCACCAACCGGATCAATACGCCGGAGAAAGCCGAAGAAATCCTGGCGGCAGGGCATGCGGATATGGTGTCTATGGCGCGCCCTTTCCTGGCGGATGCCGAGTTTGTGCGCAAAGCCGCCGAGCAGCGCTCGGATGAAATCAATGTCTGCATCGCCTGCAATCAAGCTTGCCTCGACCATATTTTCAAGCAAAAAACAGCCAGTTGCCTGGTCAACCCACGCGCCTGCCACGAGACAGAGCTCAACTACACGCCCGCCCAGCAAAAGAAGAAGCTGGCGGTAGTGGGCGCGGGGCCGGCCGGGCTTGCCTTCGCCACCGTAGCAGCGCAACGGGGGCATGAGGTGCACCTGTACGAAGCCAGCAACTGTATTGGCGGGCAATTCAACATGGCCAAACGCATACCGGGCAAGGAAGAATTCTACGAGACCCTGCGTTACTACGAGCGGCAGATCGAACTGCAAGGGGTCCACCTGCACCTCAATACCCGCGCGGATGCCGAGCTGCTCAAAGGGCAGGGCTTCGAGGAGGTCGCCCTGGCCACCGGAGTGTTGCCCCGGCGCATTCAGCTGCATGGTATCGGCCACCCCAAGGTCCTGAGCTACGTGGAAGTCCTGCAGGAACGGCAGCCGGTGGGCGAGCGGGTAGCCATCATCGGCGCCGGCGGCATCGGGTTCGATGTCTCGGAATACCTTACTCATTCGGCTCCCGAGCAGCCACAAGAAGTGGGGGCTTTTCTAGAGGAATGGGGCGTAGACCAGGAATATGCAGCGCGCGGCGCGCTGACCACGGCTAAGCCTAAGCCTCCCGCCCGGCAGATTTACCTCTTGCAGCGTTCAAAGGGCAAGCCCGGCGCAGGCCTGGGCAAAACCACCGGCTGGGTGCACCGCAAAAGCCTGCGCAAAAAGGGGGTAGAAATGCTCAGCGAAGTGCAGTACCAGCGCATCGATGATCAGGGGCTCCATATACTGCATAAAGGCCAGCCCCGAACGCTGGAAGTAGACAACATAGTGGTCTGCGCCGGACAGGAACCGCTCCGAGAATTGCAGGAACCTCTCGAATCCCTCGGCCTCCGGGTACACCTCATCGGTGGGGCTGACGAAGCCCGGGAGCTCGACGCCAAACGAGCCATCAGCCAGGCGAGCTGGCTGGCAGCAGCCGTATAGCGCTTTATCCCTAAAGAGATGCTAAAGCCCCGCTCCACCTCCATAGCAGCGATTCCTATTTTACGGTTTCGCAGTTTTTCAGCTTTGCGGTTTCGCAGTTTTGCGGTTTTGCAGTTTTTCAGCTTTGCGGTTTTTCAGTTTTTCAGTTTTTCAGTTTCGCAGTTTTTCAGTTTCGCAGTTAAAAAAAGGCCCCAGACAAAACCTTGCCCGGGGCTGCATGTCTAGCATTGTTAC
>CAYNIT010000277.1:0-6035 GCA_964397205.1 uncultured Phaeodactylibacter sp.
TGTCTTCTGTTTCGGCTACCTTCAACTCGGCTTCCACGCTGATTACTATGGACTTTGTGCGCAACATCAACCCCAACCTCACTAGCAAGCAGCTGGTACGGGCAGGGCAAATCGCTACAATTGTACTAGTGGTGCTGGCGGCTGCCTGGGTGCCCTTCATTGAGAAGGTATCCGACTCGCTCTGGCAGTATCTGCAACTGGTGATCAGCTACACGGCACCACCCGCTGTAGCCACCTTCGTGCTCGGGCTGTTTTGGTCGCGGGCTTCCGCAACGGGCTCCATCGTCAGCCTGTTGTTTGGCTTTGTCTTTGCCGTCACTATGCTCATCATGCAGGTATACGTCAACTCCCTCGGCCCGGAAGCGGACATTCCCGCCTGGATGGAAGCCGCGACTGGTATCCACTTCCTGCTCATGGCTTTTATTCTTTGGTTGCTTTGTATGCTGATCCATGCGGTGGTGAGCCTGGCGACGCCCTCGCCGAGCGAGGAGCAGGTGCGCGACCTGACCTGGAACAAGAAATTATTCAACGAGGAAACGCGTGAGATGAAGGGCTTGCCCTGGTACCAAAATTACCGGGTGCTGGCGTTGATTCTGCTGCTGATTACGGTGGTGGTTGTCGGCTATTTTTGGTAAGCAAGTTTCTCAGGAGGTCAGTTCTTCGGCGATTTCCTACAGAAGTTGTCTGAGCATCAAGTCTAATAAGGCCTGGGCGGGTAGGGATTTAGCATTCCTGTCCGCCCATTTTCGTATAAATGAGTATTTGGCCACTTGCACCGAGTATCTCGCCAGGGCAATACCCAATGGCTACTTATCTTTGTACTGTCAATCAAATGAAGCATTGAAGCACCTAAAATTCATACTATTTTTTCTTTGCTGGGCGGTCAGCAGCCAAGCCCAAACCAGTTTGCCTTCAGAGGCAGCCGTGCGGTATCTGCCCATCAGCCACTGCTCAGATGAAGAAGCGGCAGTCGTTGGCTCAGTTTTCTGCTTCATGGAAGACGAACAGGGCTTTATGTGGGTGGGCAGCCGAAACGGGCTGTTTCGCTACGACGGTTTTCGCCTGACGCCCTACTACGAGCTTTCTGTAAAAGCAGGCACCAAGACCATGGCTTATGTATCCGGTTTGGCCAAAGACGAGCATGGCCGCCTTTACGCCGGGCTCAATACTGGGGAAATACTCCGGGTAGACCCGGCCAGCTTTGAGGCGGAGCTATTCCGCATGCCGACGAGCACTATAGGTGAAAACGTCCTGGATATTCATGCCATACATTATGCCCACGGATTGGTATGGGCGGGTACGGAGAGCGGGCTCATGTGCTTAGACCCGGCTACCGGCACTTTCAAGTTGTTCAAGCCTTCCGGGCAGGCAGGTTTCGGGGCGACTACCGATGTCGTTTACTCCATACTCGCCGATGCAGAAAATGAGCAGCGGATATGGGTGGGGACACGCACGGAACTGCTGGCCTTTGACCGGGGCGAAGAGCATTTCGCCAGTTACCGCATTACCTTCGAGGATTTGCGTTCCCGCTCGGGTCAGCTTTTCAGCTACCTGCAACAACGGGATGGGAAGTTGTGGTGTGCGGGCTACTCGAGTGGCGTTATGGTGTTAGACAAGGCAAGCGGTAGCTGGAGTAGGGTCTTGCCCAACGCCTACCATCAGGATATCATGGATATGGAGTGGATAAGAGACGAGTTGTATGTGGTGCATTACGATTACGGGCTGGGCCGGCTGGATGATAGTAAGAGGCCAATAGAATATTTGAGAGACCCCGGCCGTAAAGTCGCCAGCTACGAACGCGAGAAGTACCGCGCGGTGTACCGTGACCGGGAGGGCCATCTTTGGTTGGGGTCTGATGCGGGCTTTGCCCGGCTCAACCCGGCGGACCGCCGCCTGCAGCACATTTTCTTGCCCGGTCGGCAGGAGGAGTCCGAGTTTTTCTTCACCTCTTCAGTAGAGGACATGGGGGCGTATTACCTAGCGGTGACTTCCTTCGGCTATGGTTTCTACAAATGGTACAAAGCCGATGGCCCCATTGAGCGTATTCCCAACCCCATCTTTAAAGAGACCGATACCGCTTTGGAGCTTTTTTGCACCCAAAAGCGGAAGGATGGCTCGGTAGATATTTTTGGCCGTAAGGGGATATGGCGTTTCGATCCGGTGACCGAAGCGATACGGCCGTTGAATATCAATTTGTTCGTGCTGTACGCCGAACCCTGGGATGGCGGCTACGTCGTACTGACCGGCCGGAGCAGCCTACAGTACGTCAAAGACTATCGGGTTGCGCGGCAATTTGAATTTGACCGTGCCCAAACCGGCATAGAACGCATCACCGACTTCACCGTGGAGGGCGACGAGCTCTGGGCGGTAGGCAATAGCTGCGTTATCTGCATCAACCTACGTACCGGGCAGCGGCGCATCTGGCAGAACAGCGATTCGAAAACCTACTTTGCAAATGGTTTCCTGATGACGGTAGAGTACCACGATAGCACGCTGGTCATCGGCAATAATTCAGCCGGCTTTGAAGTCTTTCAATTGCAGGGGGAAGAGCTGCACCGTAAGCACCGCTACGACCGCGATATCACGGGCCGGCGCATACGGGTGATACACACCGAGCGCAAAGGGGACAGGGTATACCTCGCGAGCAATCAGGGCTTGCTGGTTTACGACATCAAGCGGGAAGCGCTGCTACAAATTGATCAGCGGGACGGCCTGCTGGTACAAAACCTAGGCAGGACTTGGGCTGGCAACTTGGAGGTGTTTGATGATGGGAACGTCATTATTTCCGGGCATGGTTTTTTCACCATCGTGGACGAACAGGCGATGGCCCCTGAGCAAGCCGAATTGCAGTTGGCACAGCTCACGCAAAATGACGCGGCGCGGCCCTTGCCATCGGGTCAGGCGGGTATTGAGTTGGCGCATGACGAGAACTACTTCGAGCTGTCGTTTTGCGTACAACCCCTGTACATGAAGCACCGGCTCAAGTATCGGCATCGCTTGCTGGGGCATGAAGGCCAATGGGTCCATACGCGCGACGGGAAAATCCGCTACGCCAGTATTCCGCCCGGCGATTACACGCTGGAGCTGCAAGCTTCCGCCAACCATCATTGGAAAGACAGTGCACTTCTATCGTTGCCGGTAGCTATAGTGCCTGCTTTTTACCAAACCTACTGGTTCTACATCCTCTGCGGCTTAACGGCTGCCGTCTTTGGCGTTTACCTGTACCACAAACGCATCAGCTACATCAAGCAGCAGGAAGCACTGAAGTCGGAATACAGCCGCAAAGTCGCCCAGCTGGAAATGGAAGCCCTGCGGGCGCAAATGAACCCGCATTTTATTTTCAATGCCCTCAACTCCATTGAGTACTACATCAACTCGGAAAACACCGAGGACGCGGTCAACTATTTGCAGAAGTTTGCCGCTCTTATCCGTATGACGCTGCAAAACTCCAAGCAGCCGTACATCAGCCTGCAGGAGGAGCTGACCTCGCTGCGGTACTACATTGAAATTGAGCGTATGCGGCTGGGGCAATCCTTCGACTTCCAGCTCGAAATTGCGGAGGGTTTGCAGCCAGACCATATCCTGCTGCCGCCGCTGTTGTTGCAGCCCTACGTGGAGAACGCCATCTGGCACGGGTTGCTGTACCAGCAAGACAAGCGGGGCAAGCTGTGGATACGCTGCACACAGGAAGAGGAGAGGACGGAAATCCGCATCACGGACAATGGAGTCGGCCGGAAAAAGGCGGCAACCATTCAGCGGCAGCGCCTGAAGAGCAAGAAGTCAATGGGCATGATCATCACTAAGCGCCGGATGGAGCTCAACGAGTCGATTACTGGCATACACACCAGCGTGCAGGTGGAAGATTTGGTCGATGCTCAAGGCCAAAGCGCAGGTACCAGCGTCATTATTCACTTGATTCAAAACCCCATAAGCCATGCATGAGCCGAAAACCTACACCGCAGTATTGGTGGACGATGAGAAACTCAGTTTGCAACTGCTGCGGCAAAAGCTACAGCGCCACTGCCCGCTTATCGGGGTCGAAGGGGAGTTCACCGACCCAAGACTAGCCCTGCAAGCTTTAAAACGCAAACGCCCGGATGTGTTGTTCCTGGACATCGAAATGCCTTACTACTCGGGCTTCGACCTGCTGCGGGAGCTCGGCAACATTGATTTCGACGTCATTTTTACTACCGCCTACGACGAGTTCGCGATCGAGGCTATCCGGGTCAATGCCCTAGACTATCTGATGAAGCCCATAGTGGTGGAGGAATTAAAGACGGCCGTGGCCCGCATACATCGGTCGCCAAAGCGCACGCAATCGCCACAGCAGTTTGAGCGCCTTTTTGAATGGGTGCAGCAACAATCAGCTTCCCCCAAGATATCCATCCCTACTATGGAAGGGATAGAATTGCTAGAACTACAGCGCATCATGTACTGCGAATCTAGCGGCAACTACTGCTATATCTACTTCGACGACGGTGAGCACTTGTTTACGTCTAAGACCCTGAAAGAAGTAGAGCAGCTGTTGCCCGCGGACCGTTTCCACCGCATCCACCAGTCTTATCTGGTCAATGTGGACTTCGTGCAGAAGTACTTAAAGACCGGCGGGGGCTACATCATGCTGAAGAACGGCAAAGAGCTGAAAGTCTCTAAATATCGGAAAGAGCAAGTCATGCATTTTATTTTTAACCAAAACGCTGGCCGAAAAGCCTAGAACGATGATTAAAAATTGGCCACTCCTTTTCGCCCTGATGGGCCTGGTCGTCCTTTGCCTGTGCGTAAGCGCCTGCAGCGGCGAAAAAAGCTCTCCGGCAGACCCTGTGCCGGCAGTAACTAATGGCACGGATAGCCTGAGCGCACAAAAAACCAAGGAAATCCTGGCTTCAAAGCAGGAGGAGGTAGCGGGCGGGCCGGAACGAAAGACGGTGCTCGACTACTTCCGCCACCTGCCTGAGCCTTATGCATTGCCCTACACGCTGGCGCAAAAAGACCGGTTATGGTACGCCACGCACCTGCCCAGCGGACAGGAACAGCAGGCGCTGGTGGACCTGCCGAATGGCTACCTCGAGCTGTCGTACCTAAAAAACGATACCGTCTCGCAGAGCGTGCAGGCAGCCTTGTTCCGCATGGAAAACCGAAGCCCGGTGTTGGGCATCTGCCAAACCGATGTCCTCAAGGACCAAGTGGCCCAAAGCTGTTACTTCCTGCGCCCCGAGCATCCTGACCAGTTAGACTGGACGGAGCACACCATGCCGGTCATCGCTACCCGTGAATTTTTCAGCGAATCTACACCCGGCTTGGACAGCGAATACCTGGAAGACGCCTTCCCGGTCTTGCTCAAATTGCCGCAGTACGGCACCGAGCTATTGGTACAGCCCTATTTGGGGCGGCGCTTCTACTACTGCGGGGAGCAAGCTTCGGCAGCGGAGAAGGAGATGTGCCCGCTTTACGATCAGCTGGAGCGCCGCTCCTTTACCATGAACTGGAGCCGGGCGGCGGGCCGGTTCCAATGATTTCAATCAACCATATTTCTTTTCACTCATAAAACTGTTTAAACCGATGAAAATCAATTATTTGCTACTAGGCCTGCTCGTACTTGGGTTGAGCTTTCAAGCTTGCAACAACGACGACGACGATGATGACATGCCGACACCGGCAACAGAGGAACCCATAACCGTGCAGAACGTGACGGCAGTATTCAACTTTCTGCCCCCAAGCGGCTATGAGGCGACCTTCTACATAGACGACCTGCCCGCTAGCGTGCAAGCGGGGTATAAAAACCTAGATACCGATCAGAATATCGCTGTATTGGCTTCCGAAAACCTAACAGGTGAAGTGATCGTCGTGACGGACGATGTGGTGGAGCGGAACTTCATTATGCCCGATGGCATCGAAAAAAGCACCGTCAATGGTACCGATGTTTACCAGTCCATGGATCAAAGCACTTACCGTGTAGTCATTTTCCGCGGCCAGTACCGCTTTGATATCCTCGTGCAGAATGACCCCGACCCGGCGGAAGCGGAGGCTGAAGCTGC